>DLKD01000121.1:0-15175 GCA_002477755.1 Gordonia sp. UBA7599 | reverse complement strand
GTGTCGCGGCGGGCTCGGTCGGCGCAGATGTGGGCTCGGTCGGCTGGGCGTCCTTCTGAGCCTTGTCCTTGGCGATCTGCTCATCGATGTAGGCGTTGAGCGCAGCCGTGTCCAGCTCGCCCTCGCCGGCCGCATTCTCGGCCAGGCTGTCGAGCTGGTCGCGGTGCGTCACCGCAAAGGCGACGAACTTCTCGACATCGGCCAGGCTCGCCTGGCGCATCGCCTGCAGCTGCAGCTGCGGGATGTCGAATTCGAACTCGACGCGGTTCTTGATCCGCACCGCCATCAGCGAGTCGAGGCCCAGCTCGATCAGCGCCACTTCGCGCGGGAGGTCCTCCGGGTCGTAGCCCATCGACTCGCCGACGATGATGGCGAGGCGATCGCCGACCTTCTCGCCCGACGCCGGGTCCCACTTGTCGCCGATGTTGTCGACGATCTCGTCCTCCACGATGACGGTGTCATCGGCGAAGGCCGCAGCGCCCTTGGACTCGGTCGCCGCGGATGTGGGCTCGGTCGACGCGGATGTGGGCTCAGTCGGTGCGGAATCGGGCTCACTCGGCGCACCGGCGACAGCGGCCTCGAAGAGGAGGCGGAAATGCTTGCCGTCGGGGGCGTGAACGGTCGCGGACCCACCACCGGGGTGCGGGGTCAGCGTCGTCGTGACTGTTCCCGACGACGGGAAGTCGCCGTGGACCGCAGTGGCACCGACCGTCGCATCCGTGAATACCTGCGACGCGGCCGCAGCGACCAGCGCACGCGGATCGTCGACGGCGGACGCATTGACCTCCCACGCGTGCCGCCCGTCGGGCAGTGCCACGTGGGCGCCAGGGATCGTCGTCGTACCCGAACCGGTCGACAGGTCCGCGGTGAGCCAGTAGTCCCGCCGCTGGAAGTCCGTCCGGGGGATGTTGGCGAAGGGTCCGCTGCCGAACAACGAGGCCACGTTCATCGGATGCCCGTGGACGTACAGCTTCATCAGCGCGGTGATGAGGCCGTCACTCTCGTCTTCTTTGCGACGCAGGGTTTCCACCAGCTCGGCGTCGTGCAATCCGGCGCTGAAGGTGACCGCGGCGACGGAGATGAGCACGGCCGGGTTGGGTGCGAGCTCGATGAAAGTGCGGTGCCCGTTCTCGACCGTCTTGGCGACCGCCTGGCTGAACCACACGCTGTGGCGCAGGCCCTTGAGAAAGTACTCGACGGTGTGCACCGGAGTGCCGGGCCGGTAGTAGGTCTCCCGGTCCACCGAGCTGTAGATGCCACTGGTGATGGGCAGTGGCTCGATGCCGGTGAGCTCGTAGGCCAGTTCACCCAGGATCGGCTCGACCTGCGAGGTGTGGCTGGCGCCCTTGGTTGCCAGCTTGCGGCCCAGCTTGCCCTCGGCCTCGGCGCGCGCGACGATCGCATCGACCTGCGGCTCCGGCCCACCGATCACGGTGTGCGTCGGTGCCGCATAGACGCAGATCTCCAGGTCCGGGTAGTCGACGAGGACCGAGGTGATGTCCTCGGCGCTGTACTCGACCAGGGCCATCAGGCGGATGTCGTCGCCCTGCAGCGTCGCCTCCCCCTCGGCCATCAGGCGCGAACGCTGGCAGATGACGCGAGTGGCGTCCGCCAGCGAAAGCCCGCCGCTGATGTAGGCGGCCGACGCCTCCCCCATCGAGTGGGGCACCAGTACTCCGGGCTCGGCACCGAAGTGGCGCATCGTGTCGGCCAGCGCAACCTGGATCGTGTAGATCCCGACCTGACTGGTCTCGATGCCGTAGGTCTGCTCGTCGTCGAGGAAGATCTCGGCGATCGAGTAGCCCAGCTCGCGCTGCACGTACTCGTCGACTCGGTCGACGTGCTTGCGGAAGACCGGGTTCTCCAGGTATAGCTGCTTGGCCATCTTGCGGTGCTGCGAACCGAAGCCCGACAGCAGCCAGACCGCCGACGTCGCGTCAGGCGCATCGGCGGTGAAGACGATCGGGTTGCTCTTGCCCTCGGCGACCGCCTTCATACCCTTGATGGCGTCCTCGTGGGAGCGGGCCATGACGACGCTGCGGGTGCGGCCGTGGTTGCGGTGCGCGAGTGCCCGGCCGATGTCGACCAGCGGAGTCGCGGCGCCCTCGTCGGACTCCAACCATTCGACGAGACGCTTGGCGGCGTTGCGCCGGCGCGACGACACGAATCCGGAGACCACGAGGGGGATGACGACACCCTGCGGCGCTTCATCGTCCTCGTTCGCTTCGCTCTCGCGGACCACCGCACAGGGCGCGAAGCCCTCTGCCGGATCAACCTCCACCTCGGCGGCCGGCGCTTGGTCCTTCTTCGCTTGGGCGGCGAGGACTGCGCGCTCGGCCTCAGTCAGGTACTCGTCGTCGTCGTCGTCATCGACGTCGGCCGACTCCACTGCGACGCTCTCGCCGGACACACCCTCGTCGTCGGCGACGGGCGGTGCCGGGTGCAGGTCCGAGTCGAGCACCTCGCGCACCACGAGGTGCGCGTTGGTGCCGCCGAAGCCAAATCCGGACACGCCGGCCACGGCGTGCCCGGAGTAGCGCGGCCAGTCCGAGGCTTCGTCGTTGACCTTGAGGTTGGTGGCCTGGAACTGGATGTACGGGTTGGGGCCGGCGTAGTTCAGCGACGCCGGGAGTTTGTCGTTGGTCAACGAGAGCACGACCTTGGCCAGTGCTCCCGCGCCAGCGGCGGACTCCATGTGCCCGAAGTTCGTCTTCGCCGAGCCCAGAAGTGCGGGCTTGTCCGGCTCGCGGCCCTTGCCGAGGACTCGACCGAGCGCATCGGCCTCGATCGGGTCACCGAGGATCGTGCCGGTGCCGTGCGCCTCGACGTAGTCGACGTTGCGCGGATCGAGCGCCGCATCGGTGTAGGCGGCGCGCAGCACCTCGACCTGCGCCTCCGGGTTGGGCGCCGGCAAGCCGTTGGACCGGCCGTCGGAGTTGACCGCCGAACCGGCTATGACGGCCAACACCTGGTCGCCGTCGCGTCGTGCGTCGGCCATCCTCTTGAGGACGAACATGCCGCCGCCCTCGGCTCGGACCATGCCGTCCGCGTCAGACGAGAAGGCCTTGATGTGCCCGTCCTTGGCGACCGCCCCGATGGTGTCGAAGCCGATCGTGGCCGCCGGTGTGAGGATCATGTTGACCCCACCGGCCACAGCGGCGTCCGATTCGCCTGAGCGCAGGCTCTGCACGGCCTGGTGGACCGACACGAGCGACGACGAGCATGCCGTGTCGACGGCAATCGACGGGCCTCGGAAGTCGAAGAAGTACGACGTGCGGTTCGCGATGATCGAGGTCGAGGTGCCGGTGAGCGCATAGGCGGCCGTCTCGTCGGACCCCTCACCCAGACCCAGCGCGGCCAACAGCTGGTAGTCGCTGGTCGATGTGCCGACGAAGACGCCCACACGTCGGCCCTTGAGATCACTCGGCGGGATGTGGGCGTGCTCGAGCGCCTCCCATGTCAATTCCAGGACGAGGCGCTGTTGCGGGTCGACCATCTCAACCTCGCGCGGGCTCATCTGAAAGAAGTCGCCGTCGAAGGCCTTCACGTCGTCCAGGTAGCCGCCACGAGTGTTGCGTTCGGCGAGGACTTTGCGCATGCGGGGATCGGACTTGAACTCAAGCCAACGGTCGTCGGGCAGCTCGGAGATCCCGTCGCGCCCGGTGATCAGCGCCTCCCACGTCGACTCCGGGGTCTCGCCGGCCTTCGGGAAGCGGGTGGAGAAGCCAACGATCGCGATGTCGTCGTCAGGGTTGCGCTCGCGCTCCCAGAACGCGTCGAGCTCATTGCGCCCCTCGTCGGGATCGCCCTCGATGATCCGCTTGGCCAGCGAGGCGATCGTCGGGTGCTGGTAGACGACGGTGGCCGTCAACACGACCCCGGTCTTGTCCTCGATGTCGCCGCCGAGGGCGACGGCATCGCGCGAGGACAGCCCGAACTCCTCCATCGGCCGGTCCTCGGAGATCTGATCGGCCGGCATGCCGGTCGCCTCCGAGACCCATTCGCGGAGCCAATCGCGCAGTTCGGCGACGGTCAGGTCGCCGACCGTCTCTCCGTCGGTACCCGTCGTCTCGGGGACATCAGTCTCGGGGGCATCAGTGGACTCGGCGTCGTTATGAAGTTCAGACATCGGAGTCCAGCCTACTGGTCGGGCGCGTCCGGGAACGCAGTCTGCTGGTAGCCGCCACGCAGGGTGCCGTCGATGTAGGCCGCCTTCGCCGCGCGGCGGGCGATCTTGCCACTGGAGGTCCGGGGGATCGATCCGGCGGGCACCAGCAGGACGTCGCGCACCATCACGCCGTGACGAGCGGCGATCGCGGCGCGGACCGTGTCGGCCACCTCCTGCGGGTCGACGCGCTTGCCGGGGCCACGCTCACCGACGACCACCAGTTGTTCCGAGGCATCGTCGGGATCGCGGCTCAGCCCGCTGGCCGCGTTCTCGAACACCTCGGCCGGCAACTCGTTAGCCGCGACCGAGAAGGCCGCGACGAAGCCCGGGCGCAGCGCGGTGCACGACTCTTGGGCGCTGAACTCGAGGTCCTGCGGGTAATGGTTGCGGCCGTCGACGATGACGAGGTCCTTCACGCGGCCGGTGATGTAGAGCTCGCCGTCGAGCCACACGCCATAGTCGCCGGTCGCCATCCAGTTGGCATCCGGGCCGACGCCGTCGGCGTGGCTGCCCGACGCAAGGCGATCCGCCAGCTTGTTGTGGAACGTCGCCTCGGTCTCCTCGACCTTGTTCCAGTAGCCCTTGCCGATGTTGAGGCCGTGCAGCCAGATCTCGCCGACATCGCCGTCGGCCTGCTCGGTGCGCGCCTCGGGGTCGACGATGACGGCCCACTGGCTCGTCGCAACCTGACCGCACGACACCTGAGCGACCGCGTTCGGTGCATCCTCGTCGACGATCACCATGTGTCCCGCGTTCAGCTGGTCGCGGTCGACGTAGATGATCTTCGCCTCGTTCTGCCGCGCGGTCGCCGACACGAACAGCGTGGCCTCGGCCATGCCGTAACACGGCTTGATTGCGGTCTTCGGCAGGCCGTAGGGCCCGAAGGCGTCGTTGAACTTCTTCATCGAGCTGACCGTGACCGGCTCCGAGCCGTTGATCAGGCCGATGACGTTGGACAGGTCGAGCTCCTCGCCGTCCTTCGGCAGGCCGCGTGCGGCCGCGTGCTCGAAGGCGAAGTTCGGTGCCGCGGCGAAGGTGCCCGCGCCGTCGCTGTGGGCGGCGAGCTCCTTGATCCACCGGCCCGGGCGGCGGACGAACGCCGCCGGGCTCATGATCGTGATGTACCGGCCGCCCAGCGCAGGGAGGATCACCGTCAGCAAGCCCATGTCGTGGAACATCGGCAACCAGGTGACGCCGCGCGAGTTCAGGTCGATCTCGATGGTGTCGTAGATCTGCAGCACGTTGGCCGCCACTGCGAGGTAGGTGATCTCGACGCCGGCGGGCACGCGGGTCGAGCCCGACGTGTACTGCAGATAGGCGACGGTGTCCTTGTTGTGGTCCTTGCCGGCGACCGGGGCAACCCACGATGCCCCGACGGAGTCGGGGACGGCGTCGACGGCGATGACGCGCGGGCGCTCCTTGGCCGGCTTGTCGGCGAAGAAATCGCGGACCGCCTCGGCCGACTTGGTCGACGTCAGGATCGCGGTGGGCTTGCAGTCGTCGAGGACGGCGTGCAGGCGGTCGGTGTGGCCGGGCTCATCCGGCGAAAACAGCGGCACAGCCACGTTGCTGGCGTACAGCGCGGCGAAGAAGCCGATGACGTATTCGAGCGACTGCGGGGCCAGGATCGCGACGCGGTCGCCGTGATTGGTCACCTGCTGCAGGCGCGCGGCGACGGCTCGTAGCCGCTTGCCGAACTGCGCCCAGGTCAGGTCGTGCGCCTCACCGTCGCGCTCACGGGAGTAGTCGATGAACCGGTAGGCCAGCGTGTCGGCATGGTCGCGCACATTGCGCTCGACGTAATCGACGAGAGTGGCGTCCTCGGTGAAGTGGAGGTGCCCATCTTCGTCAAGGAACTCTTCAAACTCGGTCTTCAGCATTCGTACTCCTGTACCACCCGGCGAAATGGGTCCGGGGGGCTAGTCGTCTGGGGCCGTTCGCGGTCGCCACCCCGGGGCGCGGACCGTCGGCCATATTACTCTCCCTTGAGAATGGGAATAATGGGAGCGAACGCATCCATTTGCGTCGGGAATACACCGACGTAGGACATGTCCGTCCGCTCGCGGACATTGCGGATCTGATCGGCGATCTGCTCGAAGGATCCAATCGCGATGTAGGGCGAATTCAACACGTCGTCGACGCTGAACTCGGTGTCGCGCTCGATGTTCGGGGGGTACCCCTGGTCGAGCGCCTTGAGCGCCATCTCGGCTGTCGCCACGCGGTCGTCGGTGATGACGATTACCGCGATGGTCCAGTTCAACTCGATGTCGTCGAACCGGTCGCCGGCGACCTCACGGATCCGGTCGACCCGCTGCGCCGTCTTCTCGATGGTCATGTCCGACAGCTTCATCTTTCCGTCGGCGGTGGTACTCGGTGCGACGGAGATGATGTCGGCATGCTTGGCCGCCAGGGCCAACATCTTGGGGCCGCCACCGCCGACGGCGATCGGCGGGCGCGGGCCCTGACGAGGACGGGGGCTGCCCTCGAGTCCCTTGATCTGGTAGAACTCGCCGTCGAAATCGACCGTCTCGCCGCGCATCAGGCCGTCGAGGATCGTCAGCGCCTCGTCGAGCCGGCGGATGCGGACTCCCGGGGTCTCGAACGGGATACCCGCCTTGTCGAACTCGTCCTTCATCCAACCTGCGCCGATGCCCAGTTCCAGGCGGCCTTTCGACAGGACATCGATGGTGGTGGCCTCCTTGGCAAGGATCGCCGGGTGGCGGAAGCCGTTGGCCAGGACCGACGTGCCCAGGCGGATGGTGCTCGTCGCCTGGCTCAGCGCGCCGAGGGCCGCAAGCGGCCCGACCTGGTTGCCGAGGTGGTCGGGGACCGCAAAAGTGTCGAAGCCGTACTCTTCTGCGGTTTGGGCGAGTTGGACGAACTTGCGTGCGCCGCCCTCTTCCTTATTTCCCTCGCCACCGGCTCCGAATCGGAACTTGCGGGTCATCCACTACTCCTGTATCGACCATCAGAAACTCAACCGACGATACGGTACGCGGTCCGGAGCTAACCGGCCAAATGCACGAGAATGAACCTGAGACTGCTGATCAGAAGTGTTTCGGGTGTGGCGCACCAGTAATCAAGCCCACAGCCCAGGCGTACATCCACTGTGTCGCGGTGGCTCCGTCGAGCTCCCAGTACTTCGGCGTGGCGTACATCGCGTGGATGGGATTGTTGGCCGCGTTGACCAGTTGCCCCACTGCGCGCAGCGGGTTCGTGATGGTCGGCGAATCGCAGATCAGGTCTCCGGGCGCACAGATCCCATAGGTGCGGCGGGCCAGCTCGCCGAAGCCACCGACGCGGGGTCCGTTCATGGTGATTCCCGGCACCAGGTTGTGGAAGCCGCCAAGCGCGACCTCAGCACCCACGCCGGGCGGGTTTGGCCCGACGTTGATCTGCTGGTTGACGACGCGACGTCCGTCGGCGATGAGGCCCACGCCCAACACACGGATCTGGTCTTCCACCTCGAGGACGCCGCGGCCGTTGCCGATGTTGCTGGCCACATCACCGCCGATGACTGCCCCCTGGGAGAAGCCCATGATGACGAACCCGGTCAGCGGGCAGTGCTTATTCACGGCCGTGATGCGGCCGGCCGTGCGCAGGTAGCCCTGGCGGCGGGACACGTCGTAGTCAGCCTGGCGGTCGGTCAGGTTGGTCGGGTTCCGGAACTCTGCGGTGTAGGGAATGGTGTAGACGCGTGCCCGGTTGACTGGGAACTTGTTCTGCAGCGCCGACGAGACGCGCAACATCAGCGACTTCGGGTTGGCCCGTGGGTGGAACGGGTCGTCGCGGGCCGAGGACTCCCACGTCCCCGGGATCACGATTACCTCCACGTCGGGGCAATCCGCCGGCTGGGCGGTCGGGCTCGTCGGGGTCGGTGTCGGCGTCGGGGTCGGCGGCCCCGGCTTCGGTGGCGCGCAGGCGCGCAGCAGCCAGAGGACCAGTGCGATCACCGCGATGAGGACCAGGATCAGGATCAGCCAGCGGCGCGTCTTGGTGCGCCGAGGGGTAGCGGTCGTCATGGGGTCAGCAGTAGTTCTCGTGTGCGGCCCGAATCACCTTGTCCGCCTTGATGTTGGCCGATTCCACCGTCTTCTCGCCGGGTCCGACGGCCGCGACGACGAAGGCTTTCATCGACGTCGGGTCGCCGTTCTTACCCCGCTGGTCGCAGACGAACTGCGCCATCGTCAGCGCGATCGTGTTGTCGGTGTCGCCCATGATCACGACGCCGTCGCGCTTGAGCGCATCCAGGTAGCGCTTGGCCTTCCCGCTGACCGGGGCGGTCGCGGCCTCGGATTTCTTGGTCGACCCGGGGAAGTCTTTCGGCTGCGTCGTCGACGGGTTGGGCGCGGTGGCGGGCAGTCCGGGCTTGGAGGTGTCGGTGCCCGACGGAGCGGTGATCGTCGGCGACTCGAACTGCGTTGTTGTCACCGACGTGGCGGTGATCGGCGCGGACGCCGTGGAGTCGTCGCCACCACACGCCGTGCACATCCCCACGACCAGTCCAGCCGCTCCCGCGACGAGTCCGATCCGCTGCCACACCTTCACTGTTTCCTGCTCTCTGCACCCACCCCGGGACCCCCGGGCGCTCAACCGCCCAGGCTACCCGGCTCGCGTCCCCAAACTGTGCAGCCAAGGCCTCTCCGGCGGTACTTCGACGAGATTCTTGGCGATCTCTCAGTCGGACCCCAGCAGTCGTTTTGCCATAACCGTCCTGTTGTGACTAGCGTCACGCTATATTACATTACGACTCGCTCCATAATTGAAGGGAACCCAGCGATGAAACCACCCCAATACGCCCGGCGGATCGCCCGCTCGGCACTTGTCGCCGGCACCGCCGGGGCGTTGGTACTCGGCACACTGACTGCGTGTTCGAATGACGCCACGAAGGACGGTCCGACCACCGAACTGTCGAAGGATGCCGCCACCGGCGAGCCGATCAAGATCGGTCTGCTCGGGGCCTCCGGCGGAGCCGTCTCGGTGCCACAGGTCGCCAAGGCCGGCGAGGCAGTGGTCAAGTACCTCAATGGGAATGCCGGCGGTATCAACGGCCACAAGATCGACCTGGTCCTCTGCAACCAGCAGGAAGACCCCGCGTCGGCGACCAAGTGTGCCAACGAGTTCGTCGAGAAGAAGGTCTCCGTCGTCGCCGTCCCCATGACCTCGCAGGGCGCAGTCATGGTCCCCGTCCTCGCGCGCGCCGGCATCCCGTACGTGACGCATTCGGCCGTCTCCCCGGTCGAGATGGGCGCTCCCGGCGCATTCGCGCTCAGCGGCGGAACCCTCGCACTCCTCAGCGGCCAGGCGCAGACCGCCGCCAAGAACGGCGTCAAGAAGTTCACCATCCTCATCGGTGACAGTGGCGACGCGGCCGCCTCGGTGGGCCAGACGGCTCCAGCGTTCTTCAAACCGGCCGGCATCGACGTCAAGGTCGTGACCATCCCGTCGAACGTCGCCGACGCCACGCCGCAGATCACCGCCGGCCTGGCCGATAAGCCCGGCGCCGTCACCATCCTCGGCGACACCCGACAGTGCGTCAGCGCCCTGAAGGCCCTCAAGACAGCCGCACCCGATGTGCCGCGCTACCTGATCCCGAGTTGCCTGGACAAGACGGTGACCGACGCCGTCGGCGTCGACGCGATCGAGGGCGCCAAGGCCTTCACCTCCATCCTGACCACCGGCGACGACCCGTCGGTCGTGAAGTACCGGTCGATCCTGGCCGCGTACGCGCCCGACGTCGACCCGAACGGCCTGGCCTACCTCGGCTACCAGGTGATGATGTCGCTCGGCGAGGTAGGTGCGACCCTGCCCGCCGGGCCGATCTCCGCGCAGCAGTTCACGACGGCCCTGAAGACGGCCAAGGACGTCCCGTTCCCCGCCGCTCCCGGCGTGACGTTCACCTGCAACGGCACCGCCTTCCCGCAGGCCCCCAATGTGTGCAGCATGGGTCTGCTGGTCAGCGACGTCGGCGCCGACGGCAAGTTGGAGAACAGCGTCGCCGTGAAGTAGCGGTACGGTTCGGGACTCGTCGGCATGACGGGTCCCGAACCGTACGGCGGCGGTTTACTCGAATACGGACATCGACGAGGTGGAAGGCGTTAGCGTTTTGCCCACGTCCACCTCAATCGAAGGGAAACCACCCGTGAAAACCCCCTTGTACGCCCGACGGACAGTCCGCTCGGCATTCGCCGTCGGCGCCGCCGGCGCACTGGTGCTGGGCGCGCTGACCGCGTGTTCGGACGACGCCAAAGACGACGGCCCGACGATCGAACTCTCGAAGGACGCCGCCACCGGCGAAGCCATCAAGATCGGCCTGATCGGCTCTTCGGGCGGCGCGGTCTCGATTCCGCAAATCGCCAAGGGCGGCGAGGCCGCCGCCAAGTACATCAATGAGAACGGTGGCGGTATCAACGGCCACAAGATCGACCTGGTCCTCTGCAACCAGCAGGAGGATCCGGCGTCGGCAACCAAGTGCATCAACGAATTCGTCGAGAAGAAGGTTGCCGTGATCGCGGTGCCGCTGACCGCGCAGGGCGCGGTCATGCTGCCGATCGCCGCGCGCGCCGGCATCCCATACGTGTCGCAGGCCCCCGTCTCGGCCGTCGAGATGGGCGCCCCCGGCGGCTACATGCTCTCCGGTGGCTCCGTGGCCGTCCTCAAGGGCCAAGCCGTGACCGCCGCGAAGGCCGGGGTCAAGAAGTTCACCATCCTCATCGGCGACTCGGGGGACGCGGCCGCCTCGGTGGGCCAGATGGCGCAAGCCTTCTTCAAGCCGGCCGGTATCGACGTCAAGGTGGTGGTCATCCCGTCGAACGTGGCCGACCCGACCCCGCAGATCACCGCCGGTCTGACCGACAAGCCCGACGCGGTCACCATCCTCGGCGACACCCGCCAGTGCATCTCCAGCCTGAAGGCGCTCAAGACCGCCGCGCCCGACGTGCCGAAGTACCTGATCGCCAGTTGCCTGGACAAGACCGTGACCGACAACGTCGGCCAAGACGCGGTCGAGGGCGCAAAGGCCTTCACCACCGTCATCACGACCGGTGACGACCCGACGGTGGTCAAGTACCGCTCGATCCTCGCGAAGTACGCGCCTGACGTCGACCCGAACGGCCTGGCGTACCTGGGCTACCAGGTGATCACTTCGCTCGGCGAGGTCGGCAAGAATCTGCCTGCCGGACCGATCACCGCGCAGCAGTACACCACCGCGCTGAAGTCGGCCGTGGACGTCCCCGTCCCCGCCGCACCCGGTTTGACCTTCACCTGCAACGGCCAGGCCTTCCCCAAGGCACCGAACCTGTGCAGCACGTCGATCCTGGTCAGCGACGTGGGAGCCGACGGCAAGCTGTCGGACAGCACCGTCGTGAACTGATTCCGACGACGTTCGGGGGCCGCCTTGGTGCGGCCCCCGAACACGTTGTCACCCCTCTTTAACCACGATCGACAGGAAGACGGGCAGCACCATGGACTATGTGGCCTACCTCGCCATGGGCATCGGCAACGGCGCGGTCTACGCCGCACTCGGTCTAGCCCTGGTGATGACCTACAAGAGCTCCGGCGTGGTGAACTTCGCGACCGGGGCGATCGCACTGTACGCGGCGTACAACTACGCCTATCTGCGGCAGGGCAAGCTGTTCAATCCCATCCCCGGCCTCGACGCGAAGATCGACCTCGGCACCAAGCTCGGCATCTTCCCCGCTTTGGTGCTCGCCGTGCTCATCGCGACCGTGCTCGGCATCCTGCTGTACCTCATCGTCTTCCGACCGATGCGCACCGCGCCCGCGCTCGCCAAGGCCGTGGCCGCCATCGGCATCATGCTCGTGCTCCAAGCGTTGATCGCCCTGCGCGTCAAGGACGACTCCCCTCCCGTCCGCTACATCTTCCCCCAGGGCGGTCTCACCATCGGCGGCCAACGCGTCACCACCGATCACTTCTGGCTGGCGGCGGTCGTGATCGGTCTGGCGATCTGCGCGGCCCTGGTCCTGCGGTACACCCGCTTCGGCATTGCCACCGAGGCAGCCGCCGAATCCGAGAAGGGCGCCCTGGTCACCGGACTCTCGCCCAACCGGATCGCCGTCGCCAATTGGGCGCTCTCGTCGGCGGTCGCCGGGCTCGTCGGCATCCTGATCGCGCCGATCACGACGCTAAGCCCGTTCGCCTACAGCCTCTTCCTCGTCCCGGCGCTGGCCGCCGCGCTGGTGGGCAACTTCACCAGTATCGGCGTCACCGTTGGCGCCGGCCTGGTCATCGGCATGCTGATGAGCGAGGTCACCAAACTCCAGGATGTTTTCAGCTGGCTCCCCAAGTACGGCCTCGGCGAGGCAGTACCACTGGTCCTGATCCTCGCGTTCCTACTGATCCGCGGTCAGGCGCTACCGGGGCGCGGCGCCCTGATCCGCCAGGATCTCGGGCGCTCGCCACGCCCCAACCGGCTCCTCGTCCCGACAGTGCTCGGCATCATCGTCGTGATCGCCGCCCTCTACCTGAGCTCGGGCAGCCTGCGCCTTGCGGTGATCATGAGCCTGATCTTCGGCGTCATCGCGCTGTCGCAGTTGGTCATCACCGGCTACGCCGGGCAGGTCTCGCTCGCGCAGCTGACCCTCGCCGGGGCGGGCGCCTTCGCTCTGGCACGGATCACCATGGACTGGGGGCTGCCGTTCCCCTTGGCCCCACTGGTGGCGGTGCTGATCGCCACCGTGATCGGCATCATCGTCGGGCTCCCGTCGCTGCGCGTACGGGGCCTTCCACTGATGGTGGCGACGCTGGCGCTCGCGGTGTTCCTCGAGCAGGCGTGGTTCCAGAACCCCGATCTCAACGGACAGACCGAACAGCTCAAGAACCTCAACGACGGTGCAGCGCTGCGCATCCCGGACCCGAAGATCTTCGGCATCGACCTCGCCGTCGGCTCCGGCGACGGCTACCGCATCTCCTTCGGTGTGCTGTGCCTCGTCGTCCTCGTGGCCTGCGCGCTCGGGGTCGCGTTCCTGCGCCGCTCCCGCCTCGGCGCGGCGATGCTCGCGGTCCGCGCCAACGAGCGCTCCGCGGCCGCATCCGGGATCAACGTCGGCGTGACCAAGTTGATCGCCTTCGCCATCGCCTCATTCATCGCCGGACTCGGCGGCGTCCTGCTGGCCTACCAGCAGACGGTCGCGACCGCCTCGACCTTCGCCGTCCTAGCCGGCATCGGACTGTTCGCCGCGTTCTATATCGCGGGCGTGACGTCGATCTCGGGAGCACTGCTCGGTGGCATCATCGCCCCGGGCGCCTTGCTGGCGTTTGTCATGGACAAATACGTCCACTTCGGCGACTACTACATGCTCGCCACCGGCATCCTGCTGGTGCTCACGGTCGTGACCAGCCCCGACGGGATAAGCGGGCGCCTGCACCGGATCCCGTTGCCCTCCTGGTTGTCGGGACGGCGCGCGGCACCGGTCGGCAGCGCTATCGGGCCGGCGACATTGACCGACGAGGACTCCGCAGCCGTCGTCAAGGTTGCCGACGACGTAGCGTCCGACGTGGCGTCCGACGACTCGCTCGAGCCCGGTACGCGCGCCCGGCCGGTGTTCACCGCCAAAGACATCACCGTCACGTACGGCCCGATCACCGCGGTGAGCGGTGTGGACCTCGACCTGCGCCCCGGCGAGATCGTGGGGCTGATCGGCCCCAACGGCGCGGGCAAGACAACCTTCGTCGACGCCATCAGCGGCTTTGTGCCGTCATCGGGGCAGATCCGGCTCGGCGACGCCGATCTGGCCGACCTCGTCCCCCATCGGCGCGCCCGCGCCGGACTGGGTCGCAGCTTCCAGGACATCGAGCTCTACGAGGAGCTTGACCGTCGCGGAGAACGTCAGCGTCGGCGTCGCCCGCGGTGACCGCGACGTCGCCGGTTCAGTGAGCCGGGCGCTGCGCCTGTTGGAGATCTCCGATCTCACCGATGTCGTCGCGGCCGACCTCTCCCAGGGTCAGCGCCAGCTCGTGTCGGTGGCGCGGGTGCTCGCCGGACGCCCGGCGGTGGCGCTGCTCGACGAACCGGCCGCGGGCCTCGACTCGACAGAGAGCCGCTGGCTCGGTGAGCGGCTGCGTGCCGCAGCGAACGGCGGTGTGACGATGCTGCTGATCGATCACGACATGGACCTGGTACTGCGGCTCTGCGATCGCGTGGTCGTACTCGACCTCGGCGAAGTCATCGCCAGGGGACCACCCGATCTGATCCGATCCGAGGCCCGCGTGATCCAGGCCTACCTCGGCACCTCCGACCATTCGGGGTCCGATGAGAACGGCACCGCCGGTGACAACCAGGAAGAGGTGCGGTCATGAGCGGCCTGCGGTCCGTTGGCATCGATGCCGGCTACAACAAGAACCCCTGTGTGCGCAGTTTCGACCTGATTGTCGAACCGGGGGAGATCCTGGCTCTGCTCGGCCCCAACGGCGCCGGCAAGACGACGGTGCTGATGACGCTGGCCGGGCTGATCCCGCGGCTGGGCGGCGACGTCTTCGTCGACGACGAGCCGCTGCGCTCGGGTGATCCGCGCGCCGCCGTGCGCAACGGGCTGGTGCTGGTCCCCGACGACCGCGCCCTGTTCCGCAATCTGACGTGCGAACAGCATTTGCGGCTGGCGTCGCGGGGCGGGCGCGCGGCCTACCAGAGCTCAGTGGCCTCGACGCTGGAGTACTTCCCGGCACTGGGCAAGCGGATGAACGTAGCCGCCGGGTCACTCTCCGGCGGCGAGCAGCAGATGCTGGCAATCGCACGGGCCCTGCTGCAGCGACCGAAAGTGCTGCTGATCGATGAGCTGAGCATGGGCCTGGCCCCGGTGATCGTCGAATCCATCCTGCCGACGCTGCGCAACGTCGCGTCGACCGACCGCACCGCGATCGTCCTCGTCGAGCAGCACGTGCGGCTCGCGCTGACCGTCGCGGATCGGGCCGTCGTGCTAGCGCACGGGAGTATCGCGCTGCAAGACGATGCGGCCGCCCTCGCCGCGGATCACGATGTAGCCGATCACC
>DLKD01000089.1 GCA_002477755.1 Gordonia sp. UBA7599 | reverse complement strand
CATGGACGAGTTCGCCATGGGCTCCTCGACGGAGAACTCCGCCTACCAGGTGACGCGCAACCCGTGGGACACCGATCGGATCCCCGGTGGGTCCGGCGGCGGTAGTGCCGCGGCGCTGGCCAGCCACAGTGCACCGCTGGCTATCGGCACCGACACCGGCGGCTCCATCCGACAGCCCGCCGCGGTCACCGCGACGGTCGGCGTCAAGCCGACGTACGGCACGGTCTCGCGCTACGGGCTCGTGGCCTGTGCATCTTCGCTGGACCAGGGCGGCCCCTGTGCCACGACGGTTCTCGACACCGCGCTGCTACACGAGATCATTGCCGGGCACGACCCGCGCGACTCGACGTCGATCGACGCCCCCGTCGGCGACCTGGTGGGTGCGGCGAAGCTCGGTGCCGAGGGTGATCTGTCCGGCGTGCGTGTCGGCGTCGTCAAGGAGCTGTCCGGTGAGGGCTATCAACCAGGCGTCCTCGCCTCGTTCGAGGCGGCGGTGAAGACCCTCACTGATCGCGGTGCCGAAGTCGTCGAGGTGAGTTGTCCGCACTTCACCTATGCGCTGGGCGCCTATTACTTGATCCTGCCGTCGGAGGTGTCGAGCAACCTCGCCCGCTTCGACGCGATGCGCTACGGCCTGCGCGTCGGCGACGACGGTTCGCACAGCGCCGATGAGGTGATGGCCCTGACCCGGGACGCCGGATTCGGCGCGGAGGTCAAGCGCCGCATCATGATCGGGACGTACGCGCTCTCGGCTGGCTACTACGACGCCTACTACGGGCAGGCGCAGAAGGTCCGCACGCTCATCGCGCGCGACTTCGCGTCGGCCTTCGAAAGCGTCGACGTCCTCGTCTCCCCGGTCACGCCCACAACGGCGTTCAAGCTGGGGGAGAAGGTCGACGACCCGCTGGCCATGTACCTGTTCGACCTGTGCACGCTGCCGGTGAACCTGGCCGGCGTCGCTGCCATGTCGGTGCCTTCGGGCCTCTCGGACGGGTTGCCCGTCGGGCTGCAGATCATGGCCCCGGCGCTGGCCGACGACCGGCTCTACCGGGTCGGTGCGGCGTACGAATCCGCACGCGGCCCGATTGCCTGATCAGACGCGGCGCGAAGCCAGCACGCGACGGCTAGATTGAGCGCATGGCGCGCTACGGAATTCTGACCTCCGGTGGAGATTGCCCCGGTTTGAACGCGGTTATCCGCGGCACGGTGTTGCAGGGCACGGCGGTGCACGGCCAGGAGTTCGTCGGATTCCTCGACGGCTACCGCGGCCTCGTGCACGGCGACATCAAGCTGCTCACCCGCTCGGCGGTGCGCGGCATCTCCAAGAACGGCGGCACCATCCTGCGGACCAGCCGCTACGGGCCCTACGAGGAGGACGGTGGGCCCGACGTCATCAAGAAGGTCCTTGAAGAACTCGAGATCGAGGGCGTGATCGCCGTCGGCGGCGACGGCACGATGGCAGCCGCGGCACGGCTACTGCGCGACGGCATCCCGATGGTCGGTGTTCCCAAGACCATCGACAACGACCTGGAGGCCACCGACTTCACCTTCGGTTTCTCCACCGCGGTCGAGATCGCCACGGAGGCCGCCGACCGGCTGCGGACCACCGGCGACTCGCACATGCGCTGCATGGTCCTGGAGGTGATGGGTCGCCACGCCGGATGGATCGCGATGTATGCCGGTGTCGCCGCCGGTGCACACGCCATTTTGATTCCGGAGGCGCCGGAGACCCTCGAACAGATCTGCAAGTGGGTGAACGCGGTCAAGGACCGCCGCCGAGCGCCGCTGATCATCGTCGCGGAGGGCTTCACGTTCCCCGACATGGACGCGGCCTTCTCTCACCGCGGGCTCGACGAGTTCAATCGTCCGCGCCTGGGCGGCATCGGTGAGATCCTCGCACCGCTCATCGAGGAGCGCACCGGCATCACCACCCGTGCCACCGTGCTGGGGCACATCCAGCGCGGCGGAGTGCCGACCGCCTTCGACCGCGTGCTGGGCACCCGCTTCGGGCAGGCGATCAGCGACACCCTCGCCGATGGCGACTTCGGCAAGATGGTCGCCCTGCGCGGAACGCAGGTCATCCGAGTGCCGTTCTCCGATGCGGTCGGGCACAGCAAGAACGTGTACGCGGAGTTCTACAACGGGGCGCGGGCGCTGTTCGGGTAGGGGGCCCGCCCCGATAGGATTGGGCGCATGACCGCGCCTACCACCGAGCTCATGGAGTTCGACGACGTCATCGCGACCTACGACCCCGTACTGGGCATGGAGGTGCACGTCGAACTGGGCACCGCGACGAAGATGTTCTGCGGCTGCCCGACGACCTTCGGTGCCGAGCCGAACACGCAGGTGTGCCCGGTGTGCATCGGGTTGCCCGGGTCGCTGCCGGTCGCCAACGCCGCGGCGATTGAGTCGGCGATCCGCATCGGCCTGGCACTGAACTGCTCCATCCGGCCGTCGAGCGTCTTCGCGCGGAAGAATTACTTCTACCCCGATCAGCCGAAGAACTACCAGATCAGCCAATACGACGAGCCGATCGCATTTGACGGCCACCTCGACGTCGTGCTCGCCGACGGGACGCCGTGGCGCGTCGAGATCGAGCGCGCGCACATGGAGGAGGACACCGGTAAGTCGCTGCACATCGGCGGTACCGGGCGCATCCACGGTGCCAGCCATTCGCTGCTCGACTACAACCGCGCCGGGGTCCCGCTGGTGGAGATCGTCACCCGACCCATCACCGGCGCCGGCGAGCGCGCACCCGAGGTGGCTCGCGCCTATGTCACCGCCCTGCGCGACCTGCTCAAGGCGCTGGGCGTGTCCGACGTCCGCATGGACCAGGGCTCGCTGCGCTGCGACGCCAACGTCTCGCTCATGCTCAAGGACGCCGCCGAGTTCGGCACGCGCACCGAGACGAAGAACGTGAACTCGCTCAAGAGTGTCGAGATCGCCGTGCGGTACGAGATGTGCCGGCAGGGCGCAGTGCTGCGCGACGGCGGCGAGGTGGTCCAGGAGACGCGGCACTTCCACGAGGGCGACGGCTCGACGTCGGCCGGGCGCCGCAAGGAGACCGCTGAGGACTACCGCTACTTCCCCGAGCCGGACTTGCCGCCGGTGAGCCCGGACGCCGCCTGGATCGCCGAGCTAGGCCAGACCCTTCCCGAGTTGCCATGGGTGCGCCGCGCCCGGATCCAGAGCGAGTGGGGCGTGTCCGACGAGGTGATGCGCGACCTGGTCAACGTCGGCGCCGTCGATCTCATCATCGCCACCGCCGACGCGGGCGCCTCGCCGGAGGCGTCGCGCAGCTGGTGGGTGTCTTTCCTGGCCCAGCAGGCCAACAGCCGCGCCGTGGAGCTGGCTGAGCTGGCGATCTCCCCGGCGCAGGTTGCCCGCGTCATCGCGCTCGTCGACGAGGGGAAGCTCACCAATAAGCTGGCCCAGCAGGTCGTCGTCGGCGTCCTCGACGGTGAGGGAGAGCCCGATGAGGTCGTCGCGGCGCGCGGCCTGGAGGTCGTGCGCGATGACTCGGCGCTGCAGACCGCCGTCGACGAGGCGCTGGCCGCCAATCCCGACATCGTCGAGAAGATCCGCAGCGGCAAAGTCGCCGCCGCGGGCAAGATCGTCGGCGACGTCATGAAGGCCACGCGCGGCCAGGCCGATCCGGCCCGGGTCAAGGAGCTAGTACTGGCTGCCTGCCAGTAACGGGGGACTGGGCCCGCTCGCTACCGCTTCCGGCGCCCGGTCACATGTTGCTTTCGCCGCCACCGGCGGCGGGCACCAGGAACCGCACCACGCGGTCGTCTTGTGAGACGACCTTTGTGCCGTAGTGCTTGTTGACCGTGGCGAACTGGATGAGGCCGTTGCCCACCGGTCGCATCCGGCCGATCGCGCCGTAGCGCTTCTCCAGCACGGTCACCGGCTTGTCCACCGACGGCTTCTCCGGGGTGGGCTCGACGAGAGTCTCGATGTGCTGGGTACGGATGGTGGATACGGCGATGGTTCCGGCGGTGACGGCGCAGCCGCCGAGCCCGGGCTTGTCGGGCCACGACCACACCGTGCGCAGCGCGCCGCCGGCCACCTGTGAAAGCCGATCGGCACTGCCAGTGCCGTCGGCCACGTACAGGGTGTCGCTCGACGGGCACAACGCCGGATTGGACCCGACGCCCGAGGCCAGGACCTTCGGCCGCGGGTTGGGACCCGACGAGAAGCCGGTCACCAACAGGATCTTGCCCGCCAGAGAGGCCGGATTGTCGGCGGCGGCCGGGTTCCCGGCATTGCCGGTCGCGACGACCAACTCGTTGCGCGACCGGAAGAACATCGAGCCCAGGTTGCCGGTGGGGCCCTTGGGGATTCCGGTCAGGATCGGCTTGGGCACGTCGCCAGCCGCGATCCGCACGATTCGGTTGTCGGTCGCCGTGGTGATGAGGGCGTAGATCAGCCGGTCCTCGCTGTAGGTCGGAGACGGTGCGAAGTCGATGAGTCCGCCGTCGCCGGAGGCATCGATGCCCGGGATGTCGACGATCAGCTTGTGCTTGGAGAAGCGTTTGGCGGACACGATCCGGCCGGTGGTGCGTTCGGCGACGATGGTGACGTCCCCGCGCTCGTCGCCGGGGATGAGGCCGGCGGTGGAAGCCAGGCAGGTGGTGATGACGTTCGGATCGGGGTCGACGCAGGGGCCGGGCGGCGGTGACGGGAGGTCTTCGGGCGGGGGCGGCGGGGTCTTCGGCGGCCGCTTGACCTCGAACGATTCGTTGTTCTTCGAGAACGGCCCGGCCTGCCGGTCGATGTCCTGCTTGCTGAAATCGGCGCAGCCGGCCAATCCGGCGGTGCCCAGCACCGCGAGGGCGGCGGCGAAAGCCAGCGCGGTGCGGAATCGGCGCGGCGCGGCGTCGGAAGCGGCGGGCATGCAGACCAGCCTAGCGATTGCCGGGGAGTCGCCGCGTCTACGGCTTATGCGCGGTGTTTCGCGCTAGCGTGGAGCGATGGGTTCCCAACGATTCGACGACGCCGACGAGGCTGCCGATTCCCGCGATGACAAGCACCGCGTCGAGACGACTCGGGTACCCGCACCTCCCAGCGGATATGCCCGGATCGACAGTCTCGACGACCTTGACGACTTCCCGAAGCGCAAGCGCGGCAAGAAGAAGTCCGCGAGCGAGCCCACATCCGCGCCGACCGAGCCCGAATCCGCGCCGACCGAGCCCGAATCCGCGCCGACCGAGCCCATATCCGTTCCGACGGAGCGCCTTGAGCCAATCGAGCACCCACCGCTACCGGTCACCGCGCTGATTGAGCCGCCGCTGCCCGAGACGGTACCGACCGAGGCCGTGCGCGGCGCCGGGCCGGCCACGCCGGTTGCGGGGGTCGATCTCGCCGAGCCCGACTACGTCGACGACGGGGTCGCGCCGATCGGAGAGCCGTACGAGGAGCACGGCGAGGCATTGCGCAGCCGACGAATCACCGATCTTGAGGACGAGGTCGCGCACCTGCGCAAACTGGGGCGCCGCGGCACCCTGGACTTCGGCCTGCTGCTGTTGCGCGTCGTAGTGGGCGCCTACCTGGCGGTCGAGGGCTGTCGGAGGTTCTTCGGGTGGTTCGAGGGTCCTTCGCTCAACGGCTTCGAAACGACACTGTTGAACACGCAGAACCGGGCGATCGGGTTCGACGAGCAGTCGGCCGGCGTCGTCGCGGTCGGGTGGTCGGTCGCGATGATCGTCGTCGGCATAATCCTGGTCTTCGGATTCCTCACACCGATCGTGGCGGCCGTCGGCCTCGCCACCGCCTCCCTCGACCTCGCACTCGGCGTCACCGTGGCAGGTGCGGTCCACCTGTTCCCCGACCAGAAGGGGTCCGTCGCGTTCGGCGCGGCCCTGGTCGTCCTGCTCGTGACGATCATCCTGTGCGGACCCGGGCGCTACAGCGTCGACGGCAGCCGCGGCTGGGCGCGCCGACCCGGAATCGGGTCGGTCTCCATGGTGATCGTGGGCATCGCGCTGGCCGTCGGCGTGTGGATGCTGTTCAACGGGACCAACCCGCTGGACTCACCCGGGAATCCATAGGCATCGAAGACGTCGGCACCGTCGGCCGGGAAAAGGGTCGTTCGAAAGCGGAGAAGCGGCACGGGGCAGGGTCCTTGATTGATCCCATCGGCCGCAGTGGTATGCGCCAGTGAACAGGTGTCACAATAGCCACTGACCTGCATATTTAAGCCTTGTACTCGAATGTGTGTTCGGGTAATGTTAGGTCATGGACACCACGACCGCCGCACCGGAACAACCGGCGGTCGACC
>DLKD01000009.1 GCA_002477755.1 Gordonia sp. UBA7599 | reverse complement strand
CGGCACGGGCTCCGGAGCGGGAACGGGTTCGGCCAGCGGCACGGCGGCCACCGGTTCAGCCACGACGGGTTCGGCGACGGGCGCCGGCGCCTCGTCGGGAACAGCACCGCCGACGGCGACCCAGTCGCCCTCGGCGACCTGGGCGGCGGTCAAGTCGAGTCGGATGAAGTCCGGTTCGAACGCGGCGACGCCGCTCTCCGCGAGAAGCATGTTCTGCGCGCTGTTCTGGATATCGACGACAAGATCTGCGCCCTGGGTGTCTGCGACAGTGCCCACTTCGGCACCGTCGCGCGAAACCACCGGGGTGCCGACTTTGATGTCGTAACCGGCAAAAGTGACGATCATTGCTCAATCCCTCCGTTGCAAAAGTCTTTGGCCACACTGTGCCAGTTTGGATGCCCTATTGTCGCGTCTTGTTCGGATCGGATCATCGGACAGGAAATCCGAAAACCCGCTACGCACGGAACTCTAGTCGCCGCTGCTTCCACTATTAATCCCGGGCTCTCGAGTAAAACGCGTATCAATAGGAATCTCGGTGCGGACGTGGTGGTGGGGGTCGACCTGCACCACATCGACGCGCTGGCGCCGGACCTCTCCGTCGACGACGACGTTCTTGGTCCTGCGATGACGGGTGACGCGCACTTCCTCACGCACGACCAATCGTTTGACGACGACGATTTCCTCCTCGACGACCGGCACGACGAACGTGTCGCCGTCCCAGTACGGCGCGGGCACCTCGTCGACCTCACGGTCGTCGACGACCACACGGTCGACTTCGACGAACTCGCGGCTGACCGGAACCGAGATCTCCTCGTTCTCGGTGACGACCGAGGTCCGCACCTGGGCGATGCCGGTGACGACTTCGCGCGTCTTGGCAGTCAAATACTCCTGGTGCAGACCGACGGTCATCTTCCCCGGATGCTGAGCATCTGGGGTCTCTGCAGCACCTTGCGTCACATCCATATCCCACAGCCTAACGCCGCACCCACCTATTTGTGGAGTCCGCGAAGGTTTTCCGCTTTCGAAGGGTTATCGAACCGACATATCACCGTATTCATCCGGCACGGTCGGCTTGGGCCGTTGCGAGCAGTTCCTCGGCATGGGCGCGCCCGGTGTCGGTGTCCCCCAGCCCCGCCAGCATGCGCGCCAATTCTCCCACCCGCTCGTCGCGCTGCAGCGTCCGGACCGTGCTGGTGCGGCCGCCGTCGTCCTTGCCGATCACGACGTGGTGGTCGGCGAACGCCGCGACCTGTGGCAGGTGGGTGACGACGATGACCTGGTGGTTGCGCGCCAAGCGGGCCAGCCGACGGCCGATCTCCACCGCGGCCCGTCCGCCGACACCGGCGTCGACCTCGTCGAAGACCATCACCGATCCGCCCTCCGGCGAGGCCAAGACCACCTCGAGAGCCAGCATCACGCGCGACAGCTCGCCGCCCGAGGCCGATTTCGCGATGGGCAGTGCCACGGCATCCGGATGCGGGACCAGCGCGAACTCGACGACGTCGGCGCCATGCCCGCCGACGTGGCAACGCCTACCGTCCACCATCAGTGTGCGGCGCAGCGCCGGGGACACCGCAGGCGCCACCCCCTCCGGATCAGCGGCATCGTCGTCGCAGGAGTCGGGCGAAACACTCACTTGCAGAGCCGCGCCACCCATGGCGAGGCCGGCCAGTTCGTCGGTTACACGCGCGGCCAACACGTCCGCGGCGCCGACACGAAGCGCTCGCAGTGCCGAAGCCGCCGTCGCCACCTCCTCGGCGGCGGCCGCGACCGACGCGACCAGGTCATCGATCGACCCGGCGGGGTCGTCGATCTGCGCCAACCGGGTGCGCGCCTGTTCCCACCACTGCCGCACCCCGTCGATGTCGGGTGCGTACTTGCGGGTCAATGCCTTCAGTTCACTTTGTCGCACGAGTAGTTGATCTAGTTCGGCGGCGTCAGCTGGGAGCCCGGCGACGATCGCCGAGAGATCCGACGCGAAGTCGGTGACGACCGCCAGCGCTTCGGCGACCCGCGGCAGCAGCGCTTCCAGCCCGTCGTCACCCGACGACTCGAGAAGGGTGCGGATCTGGCCGAGTTCGCTGATCACCCCGACGTAGTCGGCGCCGTCACCGGCGGCGAGGCCGTGTGCCTGCGCCCCGGCCTCGCGCACGGTCTCCAGGTCGGTCAGGCGCTTGATGGTCGCGACGAGTGCGACGTCCTCCCCTGCCTGCGGGTCGATCGCATCCAATTCCTGCACCGCAAAGCGTAGGCGATCGGCCTCCTGTGCCAGCTCGTATGAACTGGCCCGGCGCTGTGCGAGTTCGTCGGACAACTCGATCCACCGGGCGCGCTTGGCGCGATAGTCCTCTAGCGCCGCGGCCGCGTCGGCACCGGCGAACCGGTCCAGGGCTCCACGCTGCTCGTCGGGCCGCAGCAGCCGCAGTTGGTCGTTCTGCCCGTGGATGGTCAGGATCGACGTCGTCACCTGCCCCAGCACACCGACGGGAACCGACCGTCCGCCCAGATGCGCGCGCGACCGTCCGTCGGCGCCGACGGTCCGCACGGCGATGAGCGAATCCTCGTCGGCCTGCGCCCCCGCGGACTCCAACACCTCGACGATGCTCGACGGTTCGTCGCCGCCGAGGCGGAAACGTCCTTCCACAATCGCCTTGCCGTGTCCGGCGCGGACCCGGCTGGCGTCGGCGCGTCCGCCGGAGAGCAGGTGCAGGCTCGTCACGACCATGGTCTTGCCGGCGCCCGTCTCACCGGTGAGCACGGTGAACCCGGGGCCGAATTCGGCGGCGGCATTCTCCAGGACACCCAGCCCGGTGATCGAAAGTTCTTCGAGCACGGCGCTCACCGCCCCCGGCCGCGCCAACCGGTCACCGGCAGGCTGAACTTCGTCACGAGGCGGTCGGCAAACGGCTCGGCGTCGATGCGTAGCCATTTCACCGAGCGCTCACTGCGGACCGCTTCGATGCGCGCCCCCGGCGGCAACGGGAACGACCTCCGACCGTCGCAGATCGCGATCGCCGGGTGTGACGACTCCACTTCGACCGCCACACGCGAGTGCGGCGAGGTCACCATCGGACGGGCGAACAGGGCGTGCGCATTGCTGGGGACGACGAGGATCGCCTCGAGGTCGGGCCACATCACCGGACCGCCGGCCGAGAACGCGTACGCGGTCGATCCGGTGGGCGTCGCGATCAGGATGCCGTCGGCACCGAACGCCGAGACCGGCCGCCCGTCGACCTCGGTGACCAGTTCCAGCACACCCCGGTGCGTGTCGTTCTGCACGACGACCTCGTTGAGTGCCCAGGTGCGTGCCACCGTCACGCCGTCGGGGCCGACGACGGCCACGTCCAAGGTCATGCGGGGCTCGATCGTGTAGCGCCCGTCGACCAGGCGTTCCATCACCTCGTCGATCGATCCCGCCTCGGCCTCGGCGAGGAAGCCGATGTGGCCCAGGTTGATGCCCAGCACCGGGACATCGGCCGGTTGGGCCAGTTCGGCGGCGCGCAGGAAGGTCCCGTCGCCGCCCAGTGCGATGACGACCTCGGCGCCGCGGGCGGCGGATTCATCGGGCTCGACGCGCGCGACGGTTGCGCCCAGTGCCGCCAGGCGCTCAAGATCGACCCGCGAGCGCACCACGTGGTCGCGTTTGTCGGTGTCGACTATGCGCAGCGCCACGCCGCCGTCGGCGCAGCGTCGCGCGATCGCCTCCAAAGCGGTGGCGAGTTCATCGCGACCGGTATGCGCGACGACGACGAACGCACGGGCGTCGGTCCCCTGCACGTCGCTCACTCTGCGGTGCTCACTGTCGCACTCTCTCGCTCTCTGTCCTCGCCAGGTGATCGGCTGGACTATTGCGGGCCGGCCGCCACTACCTCGTCGATCAGGACGGCGACGGCTTCGTGATCGAACCCGCGGTCGATGCCCACCAGCGTATCGGGGCCCGCCGACAGGTCGCCCGGCAACTGCCCGGCGAGTCGCGCCAACTCGTCGTCGTCGCATTCGCGGGTCAACCACAGGAAATACTCCACGTTGCCCGACGGCCCCGGCAGCGGTGAGGCACCGGCGTCGCGAAGTCTCAATCCGAGCGCCGCCGCCCATTGCGCGACCGCAAGCACCGCGGAGGCGCGCAGCTGCGGGTCGCGGACAACACCGCCGGCTCCAACTCGGTCCTTGCCCACTTCGAACTGCGGCTTGACCATCGGCACGAGGTCCCCACCCGGGCGAGTACAGGCAGCCAGTGCGGGTAGGACCAGCCGTAACGAGATGAATGAGAGGTCGGTGACCGTCAGGTCCACTTGGCCGCCGATCTGCTCCGGGGTCAGCGACCGGACGTTGGTACGGTCGAGGACGCCGACCCGCTCGTCGGAACGCAGGCGCCAGATCAGTTGCCCGTACCCGACGTCCACGGCTGCGACACTCGCCGCACCGCGGTCCAGCAACACGTCCGTGAAGCCCCCGGTGGATGCGCCGGCATCGAGGCAACGACGGCCGGCGACGGTCAGCCCCGCCGGTTCGAAGGCGTCAAGAGCACCGATCAGCTTGTGCGCGCCACGCGAGGCCCACTGTTGCTCCTGGGCTTTGACGACGATGGGTACGTCCTTACCGACGTTGGTCGCCGGTTTCACCGCAGGAGCGCCGTTGATCGTGACCGCCCCGGCTGCGATCAACTCGCCGGCATGCTCGCGCGAGCGTGCCAGGCCGCGTCGGACGAGCTCGGCGTCGAGACGTGCGCGGGGTGCCATCGCTCAGGCGTGGTCGATCGCGGCGAGCGCGTCGGCGAGCACCCGGTGGGCCCGCTCCAGCAGGTCGGCCTGCCGGTCGAGGGCGGCCAGCTTCTCAGCTGAGACCGGTGATCCGTCGTCGCCCTCGGCGACCTGTCGGCTGACCTCGTCGAGCTTCTCGAGCATTTCCGTGATCGCGTCGGCCACGTCGGACGGCGTGACCTGTGCCGGGGCGCCCGACGCCGACGGCGACAGGTGCTGGCCCGGCTTGGGGGCCCCGGGAGCTGGTTGGGCATTCGTCATGATGCCACCACGCTAGCCGATCCCGAGGCTGCGCAGCAGCCCCGCCACCGCAGAGTTGTCCGAGGTCACAGCCAATTGCGCGGCCTGATCCGCACTGATTCCACGCTCCCACGCCGCGGCGACGAGAGCCGGGAGGGCCGATTCGGGAGCAACATCGTCGGCCGCATCGTCAGCCGGACCAACGATCTGCAGGGCGGTGCCGTCGCCGGTCACCGTCCATGGATGCCGACCGGCGATCACACTGATCGACACTGGAGCGCCCAAGGCACCCAAGCCGACGGCGATGTGCGTCGGCCGCTGCTCCGGCGCTGCGACGAGGACATCGCGCAACGTGCTCACGCCGGTAAGCACCAGCAGACTGTCGGCGCCGACGGCATTGGCGCCCTCGATGTCGGTGTCCAACCGATCACCGACGACCAGCGGCTTGTCCGACGCGACGTCGGCGATTGCGTCGCGCAGCAGCGGCCGTGCCGGCTTCCCGGCGACCTGCGGGGTCGCCTTCGTCGCCGAGGCCACCGCGGCGACCATCGAGCCGTTGCCGATGAGGAAGCCGCGTTCGTTGGGCAGTGTCGGGTCGACGTTGGTCGCCACCCAGAGTGCCCCCGCCGCGATGGCGAGTGCCGCCTCCGAAAGGGACGCCCAGTCGGTGTGCGGCGAATGGCCCTGCACGACCGCACGGGGCTTGTCGTCGGCGGTGCGGGTCGGGACCAGTCCGACCTCGGCGACCTCTGCGGCGAGACCATCGGTACCGACGACGAGCACTGTCGAACCCGCCGGCACTTGTTCGGCCACCAACCGGGCCCCGGCCTGCGCGCTGGTGACCACTTGCTGCGGGGTCGCGTCGAAACCGATTTCGCGCAGGTGGACCGCCACTTCGGCCGGCCGTCGGCTGGCGTTGTTGGTCACGTAGCGAATGCGGTCGGCAGGCAGGGCCGCGACTGCTTCGATCGCTCCCGGCAGCGGCGCATGGCCGGCGAACACCGTTCCATCGAGGTCGAGGAGCACCGCGTCGTAGTCATCGACGAGGATCCCGGGCTCACTCGGCGCAGGAACGGGCTCACTCGGCGCCGGCGTGAAATCCGGGTCGGTGAGCTCGACGACGCGCAGCTCGGCATCGGTGAGATCGTCGACATCAGCGGCGGCGGCGTTCATGAACCAGGTGACCGCATCATCGTCACGACCGGCGGCCAGCAGCGCTTCGGCGTAGGCGTAATAGAGCCTGGTCGCCTCGGGACCCACCTGACCCGGTGCGAGGTCGGCCCGTTGCAGTGTGACCACCGCTTTGTCGGCCTCCCCGAGGTCGAGCCGGGCGCCGGCTTCGACGATGAGCATCTCGAGCCGCTCCTCGCCGGAGAGGTCGCGTGCATCGTCGCCACGGGCGATGGCAAGGGCACGGTCGGGTCGGCCGAGGCCGCGCTCGCAGTCGGCGATGAGGGGCAGCAGCGTGGCGCCACCGAGAATTCGTCGTGCGGCACGCAGTTCGCCGAGTGCCTCTTGCCATTCACCGGCGTGGTAGGCCGCGACACCGACCGTCTCACGGACCACGCCGATCCGACTTGCGCGCTCACGAGCGGCACGGGCGTGGCGGAGGGCCAGGGCGGGATCTTCGTCGGCAAGTCGGCCGACCATCACGAGATGACGGGCAACGGCCTCCGCGTTGGCTTTGTCGAGTGTGCGCAGGTCGCGGCGCACCGACGGGTCTAGATCGCCGGCTGCGACGTCATCGGGCAACACCGGCTCGTCGGGGCGCTGCCGGGCGCGAGGCGCGTCGGTCTGGCTGCCAGGACGCTTGCCGCCGCCACGGGGTCCGCCACCACGGGGTGCACCGCCACCGGGGCGCCCGCCACCGGCTCGCTGACCATCGGAGCCACTCCCGGGGCGGCCTCCGCCGGAACGGCCTCCGGGCCGTCCACCACCACGGCGGTCGCCACCGGTACGGTCGCCGGCCGGGCGATTACCGCCGGCCCTGCTGTCCCCTGCGCTCATTGCTCACTATTCCGTTCTCTGCTGACTGCGACGACCACCCTACCGGGGCGGATCCGGTCGCCGGAAAAGATTCAGGCCCCACACTTGGCGTGTGGGGCCTGAATCGTAAATTGTGTTCGGCGGTGTC
>DLKD01000038.1 GCA_002477755.1 Gordonia sp. UBA7599 | reverse complement strand
GTGGTGCGCGGCTTCTCGAAGTACACGCGCATCACGATCTTGAGGCGGTCGGAGTACTCCCGCGCCAGCGGCGCCAGGCGACGCGCGTAGTCGATCGCGGCGACCGGGTCGTGGATCGAACACGGCCCGACGACGACGAGTAGACGGTCGTCGGCGCCGGTGAGGATCGCGGCGATCTCCTCGCGGTCGCGCGACACCGCGACGGCGCGGCGCGCGGTCAACGGCAGTTCGCTGCGCAGCGCGTCCGGCGTCGGAATGGGGCGGAAGGCCCGGATACGACGATCAGAAGTCGTTTGCGCAGTCAGGTCGGTGATGTCTGGGGTGGTGGTCACGGTATTGGCCTCTCGCGTTGGTACCCGTACGGGCCCCGCGTACAGAGCCCTGACAAACAAGAGAGCAGCGACCTGGTGGTCACTGCTCGGGGCTCCGGATGTGGAATGTGCGCGCGAAACTACCGCTTCACCGCAGGCTCACCCGGAGCCTCGGTAAAGAAGCGCCAATAGGCGCGCACGGTGGTGTTCACGTCGGAGACAGTACCACTGCGTCACCACCTCGGAGAATCTGATTCTCAGATACAATCGGTCACATGAGGACGATCAGCGCGACGGAGGCGTCGCGAGGCTTCTCCGACCTGCTCGACGCAGTCGAGGCGGGTGAGACAGTGGTGGTGACCCGCGGCAACAGGCGGATCGCCGAGATCCGCCCTGCCGCGCGCCGCACGGGCCGCGACCTCGCCGCCGCCTTGGCAGGCACGTCGCCACCCGACGATGGCTTCGCCGACGACGTCGCCTCAGCAGTCGGGATGCTCACGGTCGACGAGGCGGACCCGTGGACCGACGAGTAATCCTCGACACCAACCTCCTCATTGCCTACGAGCGCAACGAGTTCGACCGAACGATTCTCGACGACGCCGACGTGGCGATCTCCGCCATCACCGTCGCCGAGTACCGCACCGCCATCGAGCTAGCCGGCAGCACCGAGCAGGCTCAGGCACGCACCCGCGCACTGACGGCGATCGTCGGTGCCGTTGAAGTTCTCGACTACTCGACGTCGACGGCGATCCACCATGCACGGCTGATCGCCCACGTCCGACAACAAGGTCGACCACGAGGGGCCCACGATCTCATCATCGCCAGTCATGCCGCAGAGACCGGTCGCACGCTGTTGAGCCGGGACGTCGCAGCGCGATTCAGCGACCTCCCCGGGGTCAGCGCCAACTCGGTCTGACCGCGCTGCGTATCGCTTCGGAATCAGCCAAGGGCAGTGAGCACGTGGTCCCCCGGCAGACCAGGACGGTTTCGGGCGGCTGGTCAGCGGAGAACCCGGACTCTACTGCCGACGTGACCACCGCATAACCCGGTGCCGCCTCGCGCGCCAGGGCCAACATGTCCGCCGACGACGCGGTGACGTGCATAGGACCGGCCAGCCAGGCCTCGGTCACCGCGAGCCAATGACCCGCGGCACGCGGCGCGCGGGCAAGCAAGATCGCGGCTCGCCCCACGGTCTGCGCGGCAAGGTCGTTATAGCGCCCGGCGGTGTCCGGGTCGGCGAGCATCGACGCCATGACCAGCGCCTCGCCCATCAGCGCCGCGCCCGACGGGGTTGCGCCGTCGGCCGGGTCGCGCGGTCGCACGATCAACCCGCCGTCGGCTGGCGCATCGAACCACGAACCCTGCGCCTCCGCGTCGGCGAAGGTTTCGATTGCGCGGTCGAGGAGGTCGAGGGCCGCGGTGCGCCACCGCTGTTCACCCGTCGCGCAATACAGCGACAGCAATGCGACGACGAGGGCGGCATGGTCGTCGAGCATGGCGACGGGTTCGCCGACCGCACCGTCGAGCGACGCACGGCGCAGCTGACCGTCGACGATGTGGCGGTCGAGTAGTTCGCCGGCGCACCACGCGGCCCGCTGCACCCACTCGGTGCGGTGCAGCCCGATGCCCGCCTCCGCGAGCGCGGTGATCGCGAGCGCATTCCACACCGTCACGACCTTGTCGTCGCGCGCGGGTTGCGGACGCCGGTCGCGGGCGGTGCGCAACGCTTCGACGATCCGCTCGTGCCGCTCGACGTCGTCGGGCGGTGCCACGATCCGCAGCGTTGATGCCCCTTCCTCGAAGGTCCCAGCGTCAGTCACACCGAAAGTCCTTACGGCCCAACGGCCGTCATCCTCGCCGAGCACCTCGACGAGTTGGGCGGGGGTCCACGCGTAGGTCGCGCCTTCCACGCCGTCGGTGTCGGCGTCGAGTGAGGATGCGAACCCGTAGGGCGTACCCAGCACCTCGTCGAGGAAGGCGACAGTCTGCTCACACACGCGGCGCGCCAACTCCCGCACCGGGCCGTCGCGGGGCGCGAGTTGCGCGTACGCACGGAGCAGCAGGGCGTTGTCGTAAAGCATCTTCTCGAAGTGCGGCACCACCCACGCCTCGTCGACGGCATAGCGGGCGAAACCACCGGCCAACTGGTCGTAGATCCCGCCGCGGGCCATTGCGATCGCCGTCCGCTCGACGACCGCGCGGGCCTCCGGCGATCCGACGCGCTCGTCGTGGCGTAGGAGAGCCAACATCGTCGCCGACGGCGGGAACTTCGGAGCGCGTCCCAAGCCGCCGTTTATCGGGTCCTCGTCGGCGATCAAGGCGGTGGTTGCCGAGCGGGCCAGATCATCGTCGACGGGTATTCCCGCGTCCGGCAGCCCCGCCGCGGTCTGGGCGAGGTGGGCACGCGCCTGCTCGGCAATCTGGTCGACCTCGCCTCGGCTCTGTTCCCAGGTCTGTGTGATGGCGGCGAGCAGTTCGCCGAACCCTGGCTGCCCCCCGCGGCGCGCAGGCGGGAAGTAGGTGCCGCAGTAGAACGGCTCACCGTCGGGGGTGAGGAAGCACGTCATCGGCCAGCCGCCCTGACCGGTCATCGCGACCGTCGCGGCCATGTAGACCGAGTCAATGTCAGGGCGTTCCTCGCGGTCGACTTTGATGCACACGAACCCGGCGTTCATCTGCGCAGCGAGCGCCGGGTTCTCGAACGTCTCGTGCGCCATCACATGACACCAGTGACACGCCGCATACCCAATGCTGAGCAGCACCGGGACGTCGCGACTGGCCGCTTGCGCGAACGCCTCGTCGCCCCACTCCCACCAGTCGACGGGGTTGCCCGCGTGTTGGCGCAGGTAGGGGCTGGTCGCCGAGGCTAGCCGGTTCGTCATTCTCGATCGCTCCTGCCCTGAACTTCCAGCTTGGTGTGCGTCCCGAAATTCTATCGTTCAGAGTCCCGAAATACTAGTTTACAAGTCTCCCGAACTGTATCGTCACAGCATGCCTGTCCCGCCAGTCGCCCCGAGTGGCTATCGTCGGCGTGTCATTGACGAGGAGCTCGACGAACTGATGCCCGGGCTCTCGGCAATCAGCGTGGAGGGCCCGAAGGGCGTCGGAAAGACAGCAACCGCTCTGACCCGGGCGGCGACGGTGTACCGGCTCGACGATGATGGACAGCGGCAGATAGTTGAGGCCGCACCCCATCGATTGACACGAGGAACCGAGCCCATCCTCATCGACGAATGGCAACGTGTGCCTTCCAGTTGGGATGTGGTCAGACGAGCCGTCGACGAGGATCCACGACCCGCACGCTTCCTGCTAACCGGTTCTGCATCCCCATCTGGCCCGCCGACGCATAGCGGCGCGGGGCGGATCGTTCCTATCAGGATGCGTCCGTTGACGTTGTCCGAGCGCGGATATGCCCCATCGGTGCACCTGAGCGACCTTCTCGGAGGAGGTCGACCCAACGTCGAGGGACACACATCCGTCGGATTGGATGAGTACGTTGACGAGATCGTCTCCGGCGGTTTCCCCGGCATGCGCGGACTGACCCACCGGCAATTGCGATCACAATTGGACGGCTACCTCACTCGTGTCATCGACAGGGAGTTCGCCGAGCAAGGCATGACGATTCGCCGCCCGGACACCCTTCGCGCGTGGATGCGGGCGTATGCCGCCGCAACTGCCACCACCGCCAGTTTCGAGACGATCCGCGACGCCGCTACCCCCGGCGTCGGCAACAAACCGGCGTTGACCACGACACTTCCCTGGCGTGACATCCTCACACGGCTATGGCTGCTCGATCCCGTCGCTGCGTGGCTTCCAACCAACAACAGGCTCACCGAACTCGCCTCAAGCGACAAACACCACTTTGCCGACCCCGCACTTGCGGCCCGGCTTCTCAACGTCACTGCAACCGGTCTGACCTCGGGAGCGCAGATCACGCCGTCAATTCAGCGCAGCGGAGTATTCCTCGGCGCGCTCTTCGAGAGCCTCCTGGCACTCAACCTGCGCGTATATGCCCAAGCGGCAGAAGCGCAGGTACGACACTTGCGAACCCAACGCGGCGAGCACGAAGTCGACTTCATCGTCATCGGACCCGATGACGGCATCGTCGCCATCGAAGCGAAACTCTCGGCAACCGTTGTCGATAGCGACGTCAAGCATCTACGTTGGTTGCGCGACCGGATCGGTGACCGGCTACTCGACGCCGTCGTCGTGACCACCGGGACGCAGGCGTACCGCCGCGCCGACGGTATCGCCGTTGTTCCCGCGGCGTTGCTCGGTCCCTAGCAGTGGCCTGCCACGGGTCGGGCCGTGCTTCTCCCGGTCCATCTCGCTAAGCGGGGGTTGACGTTCGTCATACAGCTCGACGCCCCATCAGTACTTTGGCGACCACGCCGCGCCCTACCCTCCGTGCTTGGTGAGATAGCGCGCCGAGATCGACTTCCAGACCGGACGGTTGCCGAGACCCGCGAGCGGAGTCCCGACGACGTGGGTCCAGACGACGCCCTCTGCGCCGCACGACGGCGAGATCAGCGACTTGATCGTCTCGACCTGTGCGATCGCCTCGTCCCGCGTCACCGGGAGCTCGAATCCGTAGACCGGCGCACGCAGCGTGTCGGCCCACGCCGGCCAGTCAGTCGTCGGGATTCGTACAGTTGTCGCGATCGACGGCTCAGCGGCGTCGAAAGTCCCATACCCGAAAGCCACGACGCGAAGCGCATCGAGCTTGAGCGCGTTGGCCTGCACACCTGGACCGACGACTTCGGCCTGCACCCACTCACCGACCCCGACGCTCTCATCCAGTCTGCTGGTCGCGATTGCATCCCAGTAGACGTTGGCCGTGGCCGGGTCGAGTTCCCAGTTGCGGCCGGCGACGTGCAGGATGCCGTCGACAGTGCGCCACGCAGTCAGCGACGTGCCGTCCACCTTCTCCGTGGGGAGCCAGGAATCCGCGTCGGCCTGGATCGCCGACCACGTCTCGTCGTCGAGGTTCTGCACGCGCTCGGCGTCGGTCTTCTGTAGATGCGACGGGAATGGGCCCAGGACCGCCATCCCCGGCGGCAGCGGCGGTTCCCACTTCGCGACGCCAAGAGCAGCGTCGAAACCGGTCTCGTCGTCGACGCCGCTGAGCTCGGGGAAGTCGGTGAGTGAGAACACGATCCCCTGGCTGTACACGCCACGCAGGCGCGCGGTCTTCAACACGTGGACGTCGCGGCCCGCGAGGGTCTTTGTGCCGCGCGCGGCGAGAAACGCGAATCGCGGGTCATCGATCGGGAGTGCCGCGTCGACCTCGATGTAGACCACTGGATCACCGGGCGCGAACTCGCCCTTTTTGACGACAACGGTCCATCCGCGCACTCGAGCCACCTCGATGGAGTCGGCGCCTGGAATGGGTTCGATCGCCACAATCGACTCGATCGTGACGAGCCGTCGGGCATCGTTGGATGTTGGCGTGGTCATGGTGATCCCCTGGTTCTGCTGCCGACCCAGGGTGGTCGCCCAATGGTGCGCCGGTCAATCGATTTGTTGACCGCAGCATGACTCACGGGTCTGACATCGGCCGTCGCGCGCCCTCGGTGTCACCGAATCGGCTTAAGCTGACCGTCGTGAATCTGCTGTTGTTGTCGTGGGGCGCCGGCGCGCTTCCCAGATTCCTCGCCGAGCACACGGGGAAGGCTCCCGCTGAGATCCGGCTCGGCTATCTCAACGACGCGATGCTTCCCTACGAGGACGCCGAGTTCACCGAGATCGACCGCTACCGGTTGATCGACTTCGGGTACGCGCCGGAGACGATCACCGCGCGCGACATACCGTCGGCCACCGCCTTTGCCGAGATCCTCGACGGTCTGGACGCGCTGTACGTCTGCGGCGGCGAGACGTTCGTGCTGCTCGACAACCTGCGCCGCGACGGCCTCGCCGACGTGCTCGTCGAGAAGGTCCGCGCCGGACTCCCCTACATCGGCCTGTCCGCAGGGGCAGTGATCGCCGGGGCCAGCATCGAACCCGTCTCCACGATGGACGATCCCGCAACCGCACCGGATCTGACCGACTACCGGGGCCTGGAGTTCGTGGACACCTCGATCATCCCGCACGCCGACGGACGCATCGAGCTCTTCCCGCCGGAGCTGATCGCCGAGACCGTGCGGATCTATGCCCCGCGATTCGACCTGACCCTGCTGCACGACGATCAGGCGCTGCTGGTGAACGACGACGCGACCGTCCTCGTCGAATCCCGCTGAACGTCGAATCCCCCACAGCGGGAGATTGCCCGGTCAAGTGCCGGGCGAGTCCTCCGCGGCGTCGGTCTCCGAAGCACCCGGAGCGGTCCCATCGTCGGGAATGCTGACGCGGTCGGTGCCCTCGTCGAAGGCCTGGTCGGCCTCGGGGTGGTCGGTGTCGAAGCTCTGTGGGAGCTTCTTGAGCTGCGTGTTCATCGAGCGGATCAGAAGAGCCGTGCCAGCGAGCAGCAGCAAGATCACCAACAGGCCGATCGGCGAGGCTTTGCCGAACTCCGGCCCCTTTGTGTCGGTGTCGGGGGCGGCGAGCAGCATCGTGGCGTGGGTCGCGACGATCATCATCGTCGGGCTCATCATTCCTCGATCCCAGTGAACAAGTCGGTCTCAGGGATCGACGTCGTCACCCGCGTCTTCGCCAACTCGAACTCCTCGGTCGGCCACAAACGTTGCTGCCACTCCAAGGGTACTGCGAAAAAAACACCATTCGGATCTATCTGTGTCGCGTGTGCCCGCAAGGCGTCGTCGCGCTGCGGGAAATAGTCGCCGCAGGTGATCTGTGTGGTGACGCGTCCCATCAGATCGCCACGCGAGGGATCCCACTTCTCCAGCCACTCCTTGAAGGGGCTTTCCTGTCCGTGCTTCTCGAACTCGTCGGAGACCAGGACCATCCGGTCGCGGATGAAGCCGTGCGTGTAGTACAGCTTGTCGACGGTCCACGGCTCGCCCGTGCCGGGAAAAGCGTCCGGGTCACCGGCCTGGTCGAATGCGGCAACAGACACCTCGTGGCAGCGGATGTGGTCGGGATGTGGGTACCCGCCGTGCTCGTCGTAGGTGATCATCACGTGCGGCCGGAAGTCGCGGACGACGCGAACAAGTGCCTCGGTGGCCTCCTCCAGCGGAACGGTGGCGAACGAGCCTTCCGGGAGCGGCGGCAGCGGATCGCCCTCCGGCAGGCCGGAGTCGACGAAACCCAGCCACGTCTGTTCGACGCCGAGAGCCTTGGCGGCGGCCGCCATCTCGTCGCGCCGGACCTGCTCGATGTTCTCCAGGATTCCGGGTCGGTCCATCGCGGGGTTGAGGATGTCGCCGCGCTCCCCACCGGTCAGGGTGACGATGAGAACGTCATGCCCCTCGGCGGCGTATCGCGCGGTCGTCGCGGCACCCTTACTGGACTCGTCGTCGGGGTGGGCGTGCACTGCCATCAATCTGGCCATGGGTTCATGGTAGGTATTGAGCCGTGAACGCATCCGACGGGGGCGGCTACGGGCCGAGCGCAACGTACCCGACGCAGCGATCGACATCGTCACGGCGCCGCTGGTATCTCGCGCTGACCGGGCTGGCAGTCGCGCTGGGCGTGGTGGTGGCGATCATCGGCTTCCAGAAGTTCGGCAGCCCCGACGTCGAGGGCGAAGCCACCGGATACTTCATCACCGCACCCAACACCGTCGACGTCCAGTTCACCGTCAGCCGCGCCGACCCGACCCGACCGGTGGCCTGTGTCATCCGGGCCCGCGGGATCGACGGCAACGAGATCGGCCGACGGGAAGTGCTGGTCCCCGCCGGCAACGCACCCCGCGTCGGAGTCCGGTCGACCCTGCAAACATCGGGACAGGCGGTGACCGGCGAGGTGTTCGGATGCGGCCCGACGGTACCGCCGTACCTGACCAGTCTGGACAAATCGTGACCACGCCGAACCGGGCGCACTTCGCGTCGACGGGCAGCCGCTACTTCCCGCTGCTCGTCGGCTTGTTCGTCGGCGTCATGCTCATCAGCAACGTCACGGCGTCGCGTCCCGCGGTGTTCTTCGAGTCGTGGTTGGACTTCGACCTCGGTCCGCTGCACGTCAACGGACTGCCCACCGACGGGGCGTTCTTCCTCTTCCCGCTGGCCTATGTACTCGGCGACGTCATCAGCGAGGTGTACGGCTTCCGCGCGATGCGACGGGTGATCGCACTGGGCTTCGTCATCATGCTGATCGCGTCGGGGAGCATGTGGGTCGCTGATCACCTGCCGCGGACGGACCCGGCGACCGACCCCGCAATCCACGATCTGCAGGACGCTTTCGGCACCGTGGCCGGGGTGGTCCCGCAGATCCTGATCGCCGGTCTGGCCGGCTACGTGGTGGGCGAATTCTTCAACTCCTACGTCCTGGTGAAGATGAAGGAGCGTTCCGGGGAACACCGGCTCTGGGCGCGGCTCCTCGGTTCGACGGTGGTCGGCGAGGCCGCCGATACCGTCGTCTTCTGCGCGATCGCCGCCCCGGCGCTGGGTTTCACGACGTTCTCGTCGTTCTTCTCCTACACCGTCGTCGGATTCGTCTGGAAGGTGCTCGTGGAGATCGCCGTCATGCCGGTCACCTACGCGGTGTGCGGTTGGATCAAGCGGCGCGAGCCGACCTACGGCACCGAAGCGGCCTCGGCAACGAACCGATAACGGTTGTGCCGTGCAACACATCGACTGGTAGGCTGATAGGAGCAGCACGGCCCCGGAACTGTTGGGGCCGTGTTCAGTTGCATTTAGGACGAGTCCACCCGCTCACGCCCAGATCGGTGCGCGAACGGGATCCGGACCAGACGAAGGAGTACCCATGACCGACACCACCTGGCTGACGCAGGAGTCGCACGACCGCCTCAAGGGCGAGTTGGACTCGTTGATCGCCAACCGTCCGGTCATCGCCGCCGAGATCAACGAGCGCCGCGAAGAAGGCGACCTCAAGGAGAACGGTGGCTACCACGCCGCCCGCGAAGAACAGGGCCAGCAGGAAGCGCGCATCCGCCAGCTGCAGGAACTGCTGAACAACGCCAAGGTCGGCGAGGCGCCGACGCAATCGGGTGTGGCCCTGCCCGGCTCGGTCGTGACCGTGTACTACGACGGCGACGAGTCCGACACCGAGACGTTCCTGATCGCGACCCGCGAGGACAGCGGCAACGAGTCGCTGGAGATCTACTCGCCGAGTTCGCCGCTGGGCGCCGCCCTGATCAATGCCAAGGTCGGCGACACCCGCGAGTACTCGGTGCCGTCGGGCAAGCAGGTCAAGGTCACGCTGGTCGCTGCTGAGCCGTACCACGGCTGAGCCTGCCGGTTCACCTCAGGCCTGTAGTCCCATTTCTCCGCGGCATACGTCCTGTCACGACCGCGTCATTGGCGATCCCTCCTCCCGGAAAACATTCCGGCCGTCTGCCTTCCAATGCCGATGGCACCTCTGACCCCGCACCCACCTCCGGGTGTCACGGGACCTGTGCTGGTCGAGACGTGTGGGAAAATGTAGTCGTTTGCTCAGGCGCGGGAAGGACGCTGCACGTGAAACCCTCCTTCGGGACGCCCAGACTCTCGAACGCGGCAAATGCCTGGCAGCAACTTCACCACCTCGACGACCGAGAACGCCAAGACCGGCTAGCTGCCGACCGTAACCTCCTGGCCGCCCTGCAGCGCGCTAATTTCACCGGCCCAGACTGGACGTTCGTCGAGCGGGTGCTAGCGGAATACGGAGTGGCGGTCATCGCGTCGTGGATACGCAAGGGCACCATCGCCAGCAAGTGTGCGGAAAAGAACGTACGGTGCCCTGACATCCCAGACTGGGTCCGTGCAGACAAGGACAGCCCGGACGACATCGCCACTGAGACAGTCGCCGTCGCGATTGTCGCCTACCGCGACAATGTGCTCGCGAAGGGAATCTGGGACCCGACCAAAGGTGCCTCACTTAAGACGTTCTTCATCAACCAGTGCCTGTTCAAGTTCGCCAACGCCTACCGGTTCTGGAAGAAGGGTCAACCGGACCCCAACACCGAACTGGTCACCGACGACCTCGAGATATTGGACAGCGGTGCCGTCACCAGCGTTGAGGACGACGTGATCCGCAGCCAGGCGGCCACAATGATCCTGCAAGGCGCATCAAACCCGAGAGCAGCTCGCGTCCTGGCTATGGCAGCCTGCGGCTACAGCAACGCTGCCATCGCCGCTGACCTGGGTGTCAGCGTCAATGCTGTCAAAGGAATCCTCAAGCGCGAGCGCGCCAGCGCGGTCCGCAACAACCCCCAGAGGGGAGCGTCATGAGCGAGATTGAGAAGCTTGTCGCCGAGTCATCATTGGGCAGCCGCAAGGTTACGGCGAATCGAGCGAGTGTGTCGCCGAAACGTGCCGCACTAGTGGTTGAGCGCGCTGCCGAGGTGGCCGCGAAGAAATCTTTGAAGTCAGCGACTCCTTTTCGCGATTCGCGCACATAAAAGCCAGTAGGCATTCCCGCCCGGGGATGCCGCAAGGCCGCTGGCACGTACAACCTGTCAGCGATCAGCGCGAGGAGGCGATCAGCCTGACACCGAAGGCCAAACAAGAACGGGGTGAGTGCCTGCAAGCACCCACCCCGCGCGCCAAGGCGGCTGCAACCGCCTCAACCCGTCCGCCTGCACTGCGAAGCACGAGAGGACGTCTTCATGGTAGACCACCCGCCACATGCCGAGCCTGAACAACCACCGTCGATCTGGACGGCCACGCCGCGACTCATCCAGGGAATCCCCGACTGGTATCCCTACGGATGTCCGGTAGACGGGCCCTACAAGATTCCCCAGCTCCCACTAGTTCTACCGACTGACGTGCCACGGGAGACTCGGCCGTTCGACAAGGTAGCAAGCGCCGACCCACGCGCCGGAACAATGCTCAACTTCTATGTCGACGAAAAGAAGCTCAGGCGGCTGCTATGGAACCCAGCACGGTTCGCCTCCAGCTGGGAAGGAGTCTGGGGTATAAGCTCGCCAGACTTCTCAATCTGGGACGAGTGGCCACCGCAATTCCGGCAAACGGCCACCTGGCTCAATCGAGCGATTGGCCGTGTTTTCGCTGATCACGGATTTACGGTCGTGCCTCACGTGCGATGGTGCGACCGATCCGACTACGACCACTGCTTTGCCGGTGTCCAATACGGCTCTTTGGTCGCTGTATCCACCCACGGCTCATGGCGGGCGGGGGATCTCCGCCACGGCTTCACGATGGGGCTCAGCGACCTCAAAGAACGGCTCGCGCCGTCGGCAGTCATACTCCACGGGCCCATCAACCGGGTGGTTCGTCGCGAGCTCTCCGGCATTGAACTAGTTCACTTCGACGCCGATCGCACCCGCCGAAACAAGGCGGCCTGAGGTGGGTGCGCGCAGCGGTGGCGGGGCGACCAGCGGTCCAAGTTCTTCTAGCGCTCTCGCGAACAACATCGAGGCACTCAGCTACGAGTATCCACTTACACCCGGCGGCTACTTCGGCGTGAAGAGCAGGAACACCCGCGCGATTGTCTCCGACAACCCGATGTCGACCGCTGACTCCTTCTGGAAGACCCTGTCCAGGGACGGCAGGCCCGACCCCTTGCCTAACGGCAAGGGCGACCGCGTGAGATTCGACGACAACTCCCTCGTCGTCTACCGAGTTGTCACAACCAGCAATGGCAGTCCAGCAGTCGAAATCTGGGTGGAGTCCTCCAGCGGTCGCAAGATCGCGGCGTACCAGAAAATCCACTTCGTCCTGAAAGAATCACGGTGATGACGATCATGAAGCACGCGATGCTCAACCTCGACCAGAGTTCGCTCCACCAACTAGCAGCACTCGTTGGCACGCCGTGGCGATTGGTCACCGGCGAGAAAGTCCCCGAGAAGCCGCGTCACCTTTTCGCATGGGACGACGTCGTCGTCTCTGCCGGAGGTGTTACTTTGGCGATCCACAACGAACTGACCGAGGCTGCCTTCGAGGAGGAGCCCGACGAATACCCGTTGCTTAGCGTGAGGGACGGGAGCAAGCGCCTCATCGCCGACGAGAACGGCGGCCGGGTGTTTTTCCAGCATCGCGGCGAGCCAATCCACAACGTCTACATTGTGCGCGAGTCCATCACACAATTGATGAGCGGTGAGCCCACGTGGGAGTACGTCACCGACTACGCCGTCATCTTCGAGTTCGCCGGCGGTGCAATCGTGGTCGGGAAGAACGGTCACCACATGGAAGGGATGCAAGTGTCTTTCGCCGACTCTGTTGCGACTGTTGACATCGCCGATCGGAGTATCGAATGGGACTGGGATAACGAGTTGGGCGAGGAGTACGAAGTAGGTCGCGAGATCCTTCCGATCGAGGATCTGCTCGTCCCCAACTGAACCATTGGAGATCCGAGCACACGGCGGGATTGCACACAGTGATGTGCATCTTGGTGTAGTGTCAGTCGGCTTTGCACCTTGACGACGGGGACGCCGATGCCACTCACCCTTGCCGACATCACTGCCGGAACGCGCCTGGCCGGGCGCTGGCCACGACCAGTCACCGTCGTCGCCACAACACCGCACGGCGACGCGGCATTGGCCATCGTCATTCGCGACGACGAGACCGGTGTCGCCGAGGAGATGCTCTACGAAGCCGAACTCGACGGCCTCACCATCGCATCGGGGGCCGAGTCGGGCTGGACCTTCGACGCCGATCCCACCCGGTTCAAGCTCGCCACGGAGGCGCTGCGCATCAGGATGGCCGGCTCCCACGATCCGATGGTCGCCGTGGCCACCAGTGACATCTCCCCACTACCCCACCAGATTCGCGCCGTCTACGGCGACCTGCTCCCCCGCACACCGCTGCGGTTTCTACTCGCCGACGACCCTGGCGCCGGAAAGACCATCATGGCCGGGCTCTACGCCAAGGAACTCATGCTGCGCGGCGACCTCGCGCGCATGCTCATCGTCGCGCCGGGCGGCCTCGTCGAGCAGTGGCAGGAGGAGCTGGAAACGAAGTTCGCGATCACCGCGACTCTGCTGTCCCGGGAGATGGTCGAGACCAGCGTCGACGGTGATCCCTTCGCCGCTCACCCGATCATGATCGCGCGAATGGACCAGCTCGCCCGTAACGAGGTCCTCCTCGAAACGCTCTCGCACACCGACTGGGATCTCGTCGTCGTCGACGAGGCGCACCGCATGTCGGCCAACTGGTGGGGTGGCGAACTGCGGATGACCCGGCGCTACGAGCTCGGCCAATTGCTCGGTTCCATCAGCCGTCACCTGCTGCTGATGACGGCTACTCCCCATTCGGGCAGCGACGACAACTTCGCCGCCTTCCTCTCCCTGCTCGACGAGGACCGCTTCGCCGGCCACCAGCTGCCCGGTGCACCCACCCCCGACACCACTGGGCTGATGCGCCGGATGGTCAAAGAGGAGCTACTCACCTTCGAGGGCAAGCCCCTGTTCCCCGAGCGGATCGCCGAGACGGTCCCCTACGACCTCTCCGACGGTGAACTGGAACTGTATGAGGCAGTCACCCACTACGTGCGCGAGGAGATGAACCGCGCCGAGTCGCAGGGCGATTCACCACAGCGGCGGACCGTCGGCTTCGCCCTCACGGTGCTGCAGCGGCGCCTGGCGTCGAGCACCCACGCGATACTGCGCAGCCTGCAACGGCGCCGCGACCGCCTCACGACGATGCGCGCCGAACTCAAGGCGGGGCGTAACCCGTTCGCCGACACACCCCGGGTCAACCCTGCCGACTTGGACGATTCCGACGACTACGACGCTGCCGAATACGAGGCCACGGCGGATGAGGTCGTCGACGCCGCGACCGCGGCGCGGACCGTCGCCGAACTTGACGTCGAGATCGCCCAGCTCGACGACCTCGTCGCCATGGCCACCCGGGTGCGCGACTCCGGTGTCGACCGCAAATGGTCGGAGGTACGCGACCTGCTGACCGACCGCAAGCTCTTGCAAGGCCCCGACGGACAACCGCGCAAGCTCATCATCTTCACCGAACACCGCGACACCCTCGAGTACCTCACGCGCCAGATCCGCAACGTTCTCGGCTCCGACGAGGCGGTGCTCACCATCCACGGCGGCACCCCGCGACGCGAGCGGGTGGCCTTGCGCGAGCAGTTCACCAACGATCCGCGACGGAAAGTCCTCGTCGCCACCGATGCTGCCGGTGAGGGCCTGAATTTGCAGGCCGCGAACCTGATGATCAACTACGACCTGCCGTGGAACCCCAACCGCCTGGAACAACGCTTCGGCCGCATCCACCGCATCGGGCAGAAGCAGGTCTGCCGGTTGTGGAACGTCGTCGCCGATCAGACCCGCGAGGGCCAGGTCTACTTACGGCTCTTGGAGAAGATGGAGCAGCAGCGCCGCGCCTACGACGGCAAACTCTTCGACGTCCTCGGCGAGTCATTCACCGATACGCCCCTGCGCGAGCTGCTGATGGAGGCGATTCGCTACGGCGACGACCCGAAGCGGCTGGAGGAGATCGAGCGGGTCGTGGATGCGACGGTCGCCGACGGGTGCCGCGACCTTGTCGAATCCCGTGCACTCGCGCGGGAGACCCTCGGCCCGCTCGAATTGGAGCAGTTGCGCCGCGAGATGGACGAGGCGCAGGCACGTCGGCTGCAGCCGCACTACATCGAACGTTTCTTCCGCGACGCCTTCGGCGCGGTCGGCGGCCGGCTTGCCAAGCGCGAGCACGGGCAATTCCAGATCTCCAACGTGCCGCTGGTCCTGCGTGACCGACCGGTCCGACGCGAACACGGGGGCCGACCGGTCGTGCGGGCCTATGAGCGGGTGGCGTTCGAACCCGCCGCCGCAGAAGGCGTGCGCCACCGCATCGACCTGCTGGCACCCGGACATCCATTGCTCGACGCGGTGGTCGACACGACGATCGAGCGGGGTTTCGACGAGCTGCGCGGCGGCGCGCTCCTGTTCGACCAGTCCGATCCGGGCGATCAGCCGCGGGTGATCGTCGCCTTGACCGGCGAGATCGTCGACGGCACCGGGCATGTGGTGAGCAAAAGGTTCAGTTTCGTCGAGCTTCGATCCGACGGAACCACCGTCGACGCCGGGCCCGCACCCCATCTCGATCTCGCCCCGTTGGACTCCGCTACGGATCGGGCCGCGGCTCGCCGTGCCGCTGATCGCGCACTGACGTCCGGCTGGATCGCCGGCGGTTTGGCCGATACCGCGATGGGCTGGGCAGCGGGCACCGCCCAACCCGAGCATTTGGCACAGGTGCGTGCCCGATTGGTTCCTGAGATCGACCGGACCGCCGATGCGGTGCGCTCGCGCCTGCACGGACAAATCAACCATCTGCACGGCGAGGTCGCGCGGCTGCGCGAGGAGGATGCGACCGGCGGGGGTCGCCGCAAGCGCCGACACAGCCCCGACACGCTGGCGGCACGCGCCGAGGATCTCGAGCTGCGCCTTGACCGTCGCTTGGCGAAACTGGACCGGCAGCGGGCGCTGACTGCGAAGCTCCCCGAGCTGGCCGCAGTCATGCTGGTCATCCCCGCCGGAATGCTCGGCGGGTCAATCGCCCAGTACGCCCGCGATACGACGGTGAGCGAGCGCCGCGCCGTCGACCTGGCATTGGCGTCCGAGCGCTCGCTGGGCCGCGAACCCGAGGAGATGGCGCACAACAACAAGGGTTTCGACATCCGCTCGACGACGCCGGGCACCGCCGAGCCGACGGTCTTCCTGGAGGTCAAGGGCCGCGTCGAAGGTGCGGACAGCGTCTTCGTGTCCTACAACGAGGTGCTGCATGCGTTGAACACCGGACCGCAGCACCGGCTGGTGCTGGTGTCGGTGAGCCCGCAGGGCCCCGTACACGATGAGATCCGCTATCTGACCGACTACTTCAGCGACGTCCACCTCGGCGATGCCGACGTCGCAGGCGTGCAGTTGCAGTGGAAGAAGGTCTGGGTCAAGGGACATCCGCCGCACTGATCGCAGTCGCGTCGGACACACATCGTATTGTGCGGTAGGCTGGAACGTTCTGCTCATCTCACCAAGGGGTGCCTGTGTCCGACTCTGCACAACATGTTGATCTGCCGGTTCCGGCCGTCGCGCGACGCAAGCTCATTGAAGTCAGCATCCCGCTGCAGAAGATCAACGAGGAGTCGGCACGGGAAAAGTCGATCCGGCACGGTCACCCGTCGACGCTGCACCTGTGGTGGGCCCGCCGACCCCTCGCAGCAGCCCGAGCCGTACTCTTCGCCCAGCTCGTCGACGATCCCGCATCGCGCCCCGACCTGTACCCCACCATCGAGGACCAGGAGTTGGAGCGCAAAAGGCTGTTCGAACTCATGGAACGACTGGTCGTCTGGGAGAACTCCAACGACGAGGCTCTGCTGCGTGAAGCACACCAGAAGATCCTGGACTCGACTGACGGCAACCCGCCGCCCATTCTCGACCCCTTCGCCGGCGGTGGCACCATCCCGCTGGAGGCGCAGCGCCTCGGCCTGGAGGCCCACGCCTCCGACCTCAATCCGGTCGCGGTGCTCATCAACAAGGCACTGATCGAGATCCCACCGAAGTTCGCCGGTCGGCGCCCGGTGTTCCCCGGTGCCGCCGACGAGACCTTCCAGGAGTGGCCGCGCGCCACCGGCCTCGCCGAAGACGTCCGCCGGTACGGCCAGTGGATGCGCGACGAGGCGGAGAAGCGCATCGGTCACCTGTACCCGAAGGCGATACTCCCCGATGGCACCGAGGCAACGGTAATCGCGTGGATCTGGGCGCGCACGGTCACCTGCCCCAACCCTGAATGCCGCATCGCCATGCCGCTGGTGCGCTCGTGGTGGCTGGGCAAGAAGAAGGGCAAGGAGGCCTACGTCGTGCCGGTCATCGACGGCAAGACCGTGCGCTTCGAGATCGGCCATGATCCGGCGAAGGCACCGACGGCCGAGACCGACGGGACCGTCGGACGGCGGGGCGCGACCTGTGTGCGCTGCGGGTCGGCCGTCGAGTTGAAATACATCCGCGCCGAAGGACAGGCCGGTCGGATGGGAGCTCAGCTCATGGCGACGGTGGCCGAAGGGGATCGACGAAGGGTCTACCTCGCGCCGACCATCAAGCACGAGCAGGCGGCTGACGTTCCACGTCCGACGGACGTTCCCGCAGGCGACCTCCCCAAGAACCCGCGCGACTTCAAGACACCGAACTACGGGATGACGACCTTCGCGGACCTCTTCACTCCGCGCCAGTTGACCGCACTCACCACCTTCAGCGATCTCGTCGGCGAGGCCCGGGAACGAATCCTGCACGACGCCCTGGTTTCCGGCATGCCAGAAGGCGATCGCCTCGAAGCCGGCGGTACCAGTGCCGCCGCCTACGCCGATGCGGTGGCGACCTACATGGGTTTTGCAGTGAGCAGGACTGTCGACCGTTCCTCAACGATCTCCAGCTGGGACTCATCGGCATCGAAGATCCGAAACGCGTTCGCGCGGCAGGCTCTCCCAATGAACTGGGACTTCGCCGAATCCAACCTGTTCTCGTCATCCACGGGCAACTTTCGCGGGCAGCTTGAGTGGGCGGCGGAATCGTTGGCGTCATGGATCGGCAGCGGGACTGGCGACGCAATCCAGGCATCAGCGCAGGAGCGCCATCTAAGTCATCTCCTGTCTACTGACCCGCCCTACTACGACAACATCGGCTACTCAGATCTCTCCGACTATTTCTACGTATGGCTACGACGCTCACTCAGGGATGTGCATCCCAACCTGCTCTCCACCATGCTCGTACCGAAGGCCGAAGAGCTCGTCGCCAATCCCTATCGGCACGGAGGTCGAGAGGGCGCTCACGAATTCTTCGAGGACGGATTCCGCGAAGTCTTCCGACGGGCCCGCGAGAACGCACTCCCCGACTTTCCCATCACCGTCTACTACGCCTTCAAACAGCAGGACACCTCGAAGGACGGGAAAGTATCCACCGGCTGGGAGACTCTGCTGGAGGGCATGATTCAGTCGGGCTGGCAGATCACCGCCACCTGGCCCATGCGCTCCGAACTCGGCAATCGCATGCTCAGCCACGGCACCAATGCCCTCGCCTCCTCCATCGTCCTTGCCCTCCGCCCGCGACCCGAGGACGCTCCCCGCATCGACCGTCGGGGTTTCACTGCAGCACTGAAAGCCGAACTGCCGCAGAAGCTTCGGGAACTGCAGCAGGGCTCGATTGCCCCCGTGGACCGACGCCAAGCCGCAATCGGCCCAGGAATGACGGTCTTCTCGCGCTACAGCCGGGTCATGAATGACGACGGATCACCCATGACTGTTCGCAGCGCATTGCAACGCATCAACGTGATCCTTGATGAAGTGCTTGAGGAGATGGTCAATGACTTCGATGACGAGACCCGATACGCCCTCACCTGGTTCCGCCTGTACGCCTTCGATACCGGGCCGTTCGGCGACGCCGAATCCAACGCCACCGGCCGCATCTCGTTGGACCACCTCGAACGCTCCGGCATCCTCACCAAGGGCGGCGGCAAGGTGGCACTGATCGCCCCACGCGACATGCCCGCCGACTACGACCCCGCCGGCGATGACGCGATCAGTCAGTGGGAGGTCGTCATGCACTTGACCCGTGCGCTGGCGACCGATGGCATTCCCGCCGCCTCGGCCCTGCTTGGTCAGGTCCCGTCCACCGTCGACCGTGATCTGTGCCGGGAGCTGGCCGGTTTGCTCTTCAAGCTGGCCGAGGACCGGAAGAAGACGGCGCTCGCCGTCGACTTCAACCAACTCGGTGCCGCCTGGAACGACATTGCCCGCGGTGCCGGAACCACCGGCTCCCAGGGCACCCTCCTCTAACCGCCGACCGAGCCCAAATCCCCGCCGATCGAGCCCAGATCCGCATCGACCGAGCCCACGACTGGTACGGAAGTGACTCCAGGTGCGAAAACGTTCCGCGGAACGCTACCCGGCCGGCCTGGCGAGGTGTGCCTCGATGAGTCGCCGAGTGTACTTCGAGACCGACATCCCGGCCTCCCGTGCACGTCGCTCCAGTTCGGCCTGGTCGACGCCGACACCCGCGCACGTACGACGGGTGCGCGTGAGCCGTCCCCCGACAGTGACTTGCACGTCCTCAACGCTGGCGACCGAACCCGGGGGGATTCGCTCAGGGAGTGCCATCGCTGCACTCCTTCCATTCCGAGTCCCATCCACGTCCGAATGACAATGAACAACACGTTATGAAGCGTCTGACATCCGCGGCGTCAGTGCGTCGCGATACGGTTCAGCTACCAACTCGTTGTGTACAAGAGGATTCGCTGTGGCCATGAACAATCGGGACCGCGTCCATCGGGCGATGGATCTGCTCGGTCCTGCGCTGAACCGCTTCCACACCAAGGTCCTGGCCCCCGAACTCGGGGACAGTTCCTGGGTGGACCTGATCAGGCTTCGCGACCAAGGCAAGGGCGCCCCGGCAGACAAGATCTACAACCCCGACGATCCGCTGGTCGGGCTTCGCATCATCACCAACAACATCCCCAATGCGGTCCGACGCGGGTGGTATCCGTTCAACGACCACCTGTCCCGCACCCAAACGAGTTGGGCCACCGAACTCTTCGAGGTCCGCAACAAGGACTCCCACAACGAGGCGTTCACCAACGAGGACACACAACGTGCCCTCGACACCACCGAGCGCTTCCTCATGGCGATCGGCGCTCCGACCGAGGCCGACCAAGTCCGCAAACTGCGCAACGACGTCGTGCGCATCGCTCACGATCGTGAGGATGCGCACACCGCGCGCGCCAATCCGAGCCTCGCCGTCGGATCGGACAACCTGCCACCGTGGCGCGAGGTGCTCTCGCCGCACCCCGACGTCGCCAGCGGCGATTTCAACGCCGCAGAGTTCGCCGCCGACCTCTACTCGGTCGCCAATCCGAACGCCGACGCCAAGAAGAACCCCGAGTACACCGATCCGGTCCCGTTCTTCGAACGGACCTACCTCACGCACGGCTTGACGGACTTGATCAAGCGCAACGTCGCACGCTTGTCCGGCGACTTGAACGCCTCCCCCGTCGTCAACCTGCAGACCAATTTCGGCGGCGGCAAGACGCACTCGATGCTCGCACTGTGGCACCTGGCCTCCGGCATCCCGAGCAGCGCCTACCCCGACGACGTCGCCGTCCTCGCCAAACCACTCGACGAACTGCGCAACACCAAGATCCGGCGTGTCGCCCTCGTCGGCAACCAACTGGAGCCCGCCAAGCCGGACACCCGCGGCGGCCGACCCGGAATCCGCACCATGTGGGGCGAACTCGCTTGGCAACTCGGTGGACAGGATGCTTTCGACATCGTCGCCGATGCCGACCGCACCTCGACCAGTCCCGGCGCCGCCCTTCGCGAACTTTTTGAGTTGTATGCCCCGGCCGTGATCCTCATCGATGAATGGGTCGCATACGCGCGACAGCTCGTCAACACCGCCGGTCTGCCGGCCGGTGACTTCGACACCCAGTTCACCTTCGCCCAGACGCTCACCGAGGCGGCCAAGGCGACCAAGGGCGTCCAGGTGGTGATCTCCATCCCCGCGTCGTCGAACCCGAACGACGGCAAGGACGAGATCTCCGACGAGGAAGTCGGCGGCGAATACGGCCGCGAAGCGCTGTCACGCCTACGGCAGATCGTCGGGCGCACCGCCGACCAATGGCAGCCCGCCAACGCGCAGGAGAGCTTTGAAATCGTCCGGCGACGCATATTCGCCACTCCCGACGCAAACGCGATGTCGAAGATCAGCGCAATCGCCAAGAGCGTCGTCGAGTTCTACCGCAAGAACGCCACCGACTTCCCCAGCGAGGTCCGCGACAACGCCTACATCGACCGCATCAAGCAGTGCTACCCGATCCACCCCGAGCTCTTCGATCGGCTCTACGAGGATTGGTCCACCCTCGAGCGCTTTCAGCGGACCCGCGGCGTCCTGCGCGTGATGAACCAGATCGTGGGTTCGCTCTGGCGCGACCAGGACAAAGCGCCACTCATCCTCCCCGGGGGTGTTCCGTTGGAAAATCCGGATTTCGTCGACGAGATCCGCTACTACCTCGACGAGAACTGGCACCCGATAATCGATGGCGACGTCGCAGGTCAGACTTCGGTTCCCTTCCAGGTCGACAAGAATAACGACGTGTTCGGCAAGCGGGGCGATGCCCAACGACTTGCCCGGGCAATCTTCATGGCTGCCACGCCGACACTGCACACGGCGCACAAGGGTGTCGACAAACCGCGGATCTTCCTCGGCACAGCCATTCCCGGTGACACCCCGGGCAACTTCCATTCCGCCCTCGACCACCTCGCCAACAGATCCACTTACCTCTACACCGAGGCGTCGCGCTATTGGTACGACACGCAGGCGAACACCACGCGCGCAGCACGTGACCACGCTGAGAACCTTCGCGACGCCGACGTCTGGGAGGAAGTAGACAAGCGGCTCGCCGTTGCCCGAAGGGCGTCGCGGGACATGACATTCGCTGCCGTACACGTATGCCCCTCCTCGTCGGCCGAGGTCCCCGACGAGCCGAGCACGCGCCTGGTGATCGTGCCGATGCGCTTTGTGCACTCTGCCCGCTCTACCTCCGGTGACGCGTTGGACTGGGCGGGCGATGTCCTGGAGCACCGCGGCGACGGCAACCGGGCCTACAAGAACTCGTTGGTCTTCGTTGCCGCCGACCACAAGCGTGCCCCCGAACTCGACTCATCGGTCCGTGAGTTCATCGCTTGGCGTTATGTGTACGAGAACGCTGAGAGCCTCGGGCTGGGCGGTCAGCAGACTTCGCAGGCCAAAATGCGGATGGAACGCGCCAGCGAGATAGTGGATACGCGCTTACTCGACACCTTTGTCTGGGGCCTCTACCCAAAGCAGTCCTCGGGCGAGCCAACGTACACGGTCGGCACCTCGTCCACGAGCGGGTCCACCACCGACCTCATCGGGCGCACCGCGGCCAAGCTCGAGGACCAGATCGCGACGGCCCGCAGTGCCGCCCTCATCCGCATGGACCTGGACGGGCCACTCACTGCGGCATGGGAATCCGGTGCCCTCTCGGCTGGGCAACTTCATTCCTTCTACGCGACGTATCCCTACCTCACCCGTCTTCGCGACCGCGAGACCTTGTTCGACGGGCTGCGCTCCGTCGACGACGAGATGTTTTGGGAGAGAGACGGATTCGCCTTCGCCGACGGCTATGACGACGGCGAGAACCGCTTTATCGGACTGCGACTGCCCACCGACGACGTGGCAGCGCACATCGTCGATTCAACGCTAATCGTCAAGCCGCCGGTCGCCCAAGCCCAGCGCGAGGAAGAGATAAAGGACTATCGCGACGATCACCCCGACGAGGACGAACCCGACCCGCCTCCTACGCCACCCGGTCCCAAACACCCCGCACCACCAGCACCGAAAACCCAGTACTTCGGCTCCGTGACACTCAACCCCGATCTGCCGGCAAAGGCATTCAACGAGATCCACGCCGAAGTGCTGCAGCACTTGTCAATGTCTGGCGGAACCGTCCGTATCACCTTGGAGATCGAGGCATCCACCCCCGACGGCTTCACCGAGAACGTCGTCCGGACCGTGCGGGAGAACGGCAGCACTCTGCGCTTCACGACGAACGAATTCGAGTAGGCCTACCCGTCCGCGTCTTTACCGAGGCGCTCGCGTAGTTCCCTCTCCACCCGGGATCCATCGGTCAACTCCGGCGACTGCTTCGGAAGCAAAGTGTTGATGTCGGGAAGCAAGTAGGCGGGCGGTACGTTGAGTGCGACGGCCAACCGGTAGACCGTCGACAGTTGCGGGTCGGAAATGAACGGCTCACGGTTGCTGCGGGCGCGCTCGAGGTTGGAGACCTGGTTGCGATGCAGGCCGGCTTCGTGCGCGAGGGCTTCTTGGGAGAGGCCGCGCAGGCGCCTGACGTGGACCAGTCGGTGAGCGAACGAGTTTGCGTAGGAGCCCCAATCCAGGGACCCACGCACTCGTTCCGGCACATCTTCCACAGTCGTCGCGGCACACCTGATTGTCAGCACACAGAGATGTGAACTCGCGGTGGCGCACGACCGTTTCGGGTGAGCCTGGCCACTCCACACGCCCCTGCGCTTGCCGAAAAAGTGTTAGTCAGTAACACTTGTCGGCATGTCGTCAGCACTGTTCCGTCTCGGACGCTTCTGTTTCAACCGCAAATGGTGGGTAATCGCGGCGTGGACCGCGCTACTCGCGATCCTGATCACGCTGGTCGGCGTGCTCCAGCCGAAGTTCGCGAAGGACTTCGACCTGCCCGGCACCGATGGCGGTGTCGCGATGGAGCAGATGACCGAGAACTTCCCGGAGATCACCAAAGCCCAGGAAGAGGCCAACACGACGATCGTCGTCGCCGCACTCAAGCCGGGCGACAACCTGACCAAGCACACCGAGCAGATCAACAAGCTCGTCGAGGAACTGCGCACGCTGCCCAGCATCGTCGCGCCGCAGACCGTCGTGGGTCCCGTCGACGCCGCCAAGCTGATCCGTGCCCAGATCGACGCCGCCGTGGCCGCCGGAAAGCTGCCCGCTGATCAGGCCGAGGCCATGATCGCCACGCAGACCAAGCAGGTGTTGAACGCAGACCAGACCGTTGGGCTGATCAAGACCCACCAGTCGATCAACATGATCGATGCCACCGCGAAGGACAAAGAGGAGCTCACCAAGATCCTCGAACGCAACCGCGTGAACGGCCTGCAGGTCGAGGCCACCGGCGGCATCATGCAGGCGCAACCCGAGCAGGGCCTCGCCGAGGTGCTCGGCTTCGCCATCGCATTCGTCGTGATGATCGTCGCCTTCGGCGCGGTCGTCGCCGCCTTCATCCCGTTGATCACCGGCATCGTCGGCGTCGGGATCACCGTCCTCGCGCTGACCCTGTCCACCGAGTTCATGAGCGTGAACCAGGCCGCCACCGGCATCGTGACGATGCTCGGCATCGCCGTCTCGATCGACTACGCGCTGTTCATCGTGTCGCGCTTCCGGTCCGAGCTCAAACGCGGCGGCGCGCCCGCTGACGCCGCCGGTCGAGCCGTTGGTACCGCCGGTTCGGCAGTCGTCTTCGCCGGCCTGACGGTGATCATCGCCGTCGCCGCACTCATGGTCATCGGCATCCCCGTCATCACCCAGATGGGCTTCGGCGCGGCCATCGGTGTTCTTGTCGCCGTCCTCACCGCGCTCACCCTGATCCCGGCGCTGCTCGGCGCGGCGGGCAAGCGGACCTTCAGCCCGAAGATCCCGTGGATCCGCCAGGCGGAGGGCTCGGAAACCTCCGTGACCAACGGCGTCCGGTGGGGGCGCTTCGTGGTGAAGCACCCCATCGTCGTCACAATCGTCGGATTGGCGATCCTCGTCATCGCCGCCATCCCTGCCACCAACATGAAGTTGGGCATGGACGTCCAGGGCGAGGACACCGTCGCCGCCCAGAAGTTGATGAGCAAGGGCTTCGGCGAGGGCGTGGGCGGCGAACTCTTCGTCGTCCTGCACACCGACAACGGCACGATCGACGCCGCCGCGACAGCCGCGATCAAGGAGATCGCCGCACTGCCCGACGTCCAGTCGCCGGAGTCGCTGATGTGGCTGGGCAACGGAACGCCCGCCGGCCCCGACGACCAGCTCAAGCACACCAACGCAAACACCGCGCTGCTCTTGGTCACCCCGAAGTCCGGTCCGAGCGCCCCCGCGACGCACGAACTGGTCGAGAAGATCCGAGCGCTCAGCCCGAGCATTGCCAAGCAGGGCGCGGAGATCCACGTCGGCGGTCAGACCGCAATCCTGTCCGACCTGTCGGAGAAACTGTCCAAGGCCCTGATCCCGTACCTGGCGGTGGTCGTCGGGTTGGCGTTCCTCATCATGATCGGCGTCTTCCGATCGCTGTGGGTGCCGCTGATCGGCACGGTCGGCTTCATCTTCTCGGTGCTGGCCACATTCGGTGTGACGGTCCTGATCTTCCAGGAGGGCGCGCTCGGGCTCATCGCCAACCCGAAGCCGATCCTGTCGTTCCTGCCGATCTTCCTGATCGGCGTGGTGTTCGGCCTCGCGATGGACTACCAGGTCTTCCTGGTCAGCCGAATGCGCGAGGAGTACATCCACGGCATGCCGGCCAAGGAAGCGATCGTTGCCGGCTACCGGCACGGCGCCCGCGTCGTGGTGTCCGCGGCGATCATCATGATCTCGGTCTTCTCCGCGTTCATGTTGTCGCCGGACACGCTGGCCAAGATGATGGGCTTCGCGCTCGCGATCGCAATCATCTTCGATGCCTTCATCATCCGGATGGCCGTCGTGCCCGCAGTGATCGCGCTGCTCGGCGACCGTGCCTGGGGTCTACCCAAGTGGCTGGACAAGTTGGTCTTCAACTTCGACATCGAGGGTGAAGCGGTCCGCGACCGCGGCCTCGAGGCCGAACCCGCCAACGCGTAGGCCCAGCGCCGACGATGAGTGTCACGGTCGGCGGCGGGGTGCGGGCCCAGAACAAGGCCCGCACCCGCGCCGCCATCCGCGCGGCGGCGATGGAGCTGTTCGCCAAGCAGGGATATTCGACGACGACGGTCGAGCAGATCGCCAAGACCGCCGGTGTCTCACACACGACCTTCTTTCGCTACTTCTCGTCGAAGGAGCAGGTGATCATCGGCGACGATCTCGCCGAGGTGCGCGAGGCCACCTTCGCCGCCATTCCCCCCGGCCTCTCGCATTTCGACCTCGTGCGCCACATGATCGACGACCTGTTCACCGTCGTCCTCGAAGACGAATGGGCGTCGAACTATGAGCGCCTCGAACTGATCAACGGCGATCCCGAACTGCGCTTCGCCCATCAGGTGGAGACCGAGCGGGCGATCTCCGAGGGTACCGAGTTCATCGCCGACTACGTCGGGATCCCGGCCGACGATTTGCGGCTGCAAACGTTCGTCGCAGCGGTCAGCGGCGTGATGTTCCACATCGCCCAGTCCACCGAACAGATCACCCACGAGATGGCCCGGGACCGGCTCATCACAGCGCTGAATCTGCTCGAAGCAGGCCTCCCGCTGCGCGACTGAGCCTGCTGCACCGCGGTCGACCCCGCCTACTTCGCCGTCGACTTACCGCCGAGATAGGTGTTCACGACGGGGATCGCGCCGATCCTGTCCGGCGCCACCGTCAGCGGGTTGGCCCCGAGGACGACGAAATCGGCCACCTTTCCGGGCTCGAGCGATCCCACCCATTTCTGCAGGCCGTGCTGGGTAGCCGGCTCGATCGTGACCGCCCGCAATGCCTCCTGCACCGGTGCGCGGTGCTGCGGTCCGAGGACGTAGGACTTCGTGAAATCCGGGTACGCCCACGTCTGGCGGGTGACCGCCTGCTGAATGAACCACAGCGGATGCGACGGCGTCACCATCGAATCGCTGTGCATCGACCACGGGATGCCGTACTTGCGGTCCCAACCGATCGGGTCGATGTTCGCGCCCGCACCGGGACTCAGCATCTGGTCGAACGCGGCACCCCAATAGGCAACATGGCCGATCAAGTGGGTGACGCGCACGTCGAGCGCGGGCACCTTCTTCCCGTCGACCTCGTAGTCGCCCCGTCGCAGCTTTGCCACGTCGGCGGAGAGTGACTCGTCGACGACGGTGTGGTGGATGATCAGCACCGGCTGGGTCGCCTTCTTCCGCAACTGCATCTTCGCCAACGCCGCCACGATCCACCGGTTCGCCTCGTTGCCGTTGGCGTGGGCCTGGATCTGCCAGTCCCCCTGCGTCCAGTACGGCTGCAGATCCTTGACGACCTCGTCGGGTCCGGTGACGTCCGCGCGCCCCTCGCCGGCGCCGTCGCAGTGCCCGCCGGGGCGGTAGGAAATCGGCGGGGCGAGCTTGGCCGTGCAGCCCTGCGTCGAGCCGTCAACCCACAGCTTGATCCCACGGGCTCCCAGCCACTTGGGCAGTACGCAGTCGGCATCGGCGCTCGGATCGCATCCCGGCCCGGTGGCGGTGATGCCGTCCCGCGAAGCGGTGTCGAAAGTGACGGCCGCGGTCACGCGCAGCGGGGTGTCCGGGTTCTGCGTCAGCAGTTCGTCGGCCTCGAGTTGCTTGCGTCCCTGCACACCGCCGTCGACGATGGTCGTCAGCCCTGCCGCCCGCAACTTGTCGATGGATTTCGCGACGACCGGCATGTTCTCGGCAACGAACTTCTTCGGATCGATCTGTCCCAACACCGCCAGGTTGCTCTTCCCCATCGCCGCCATGAACGGCGCATAGCCGGCGGCCTCCTGCAGGACACCGGTGAACTCGCCCTTGTCGTCGGTCACCCATCCACCGCCAGCCTCGGTCACCGTGTTGGGGACCGCACACTTGGGCTGACCACCGCAGACAGCGGCGAACGCCTTGTCGTTGGCGTAGGCAAGGTGGCCGGACTGGTCAAGCACCAGCACGGGTCGCTCCTTGCTCACGCAGGCGTCGAGGAAGACTTTGGGGCGCTGGGTGAACGTCGCCGTCCCGGTCGTCCCGCACCTGCCCGCCACGAACGGTTGGCGCGACGGATCCAAGTTCATACCGAGGATGAATTCGCTCGCGTTCTGCGCACCGGTCGGCTTCACCGTCATCGATTGGAGCGCCGACGTGACGTCGGCGACCCGGGCGCACTGCTGCGGGTTCCGGCTCTCATAGGGCGGCGGCAGGCAGGGCGCGATGTTGTGCGTACCCATCAGGTCCTGGACGATCGTCGGTCCCAAGTGCATGTGCGGATCGACGAACCCCGGCGCCATCACCTGGCCCGGGGCCAGCTTGACAGTCTTCACATCCGCGGGCAGCCCCTCGCGGACATGCTTCTCCGATCCGACCGCGACGATGTGCCCGGACGGGCTCACCGAGACTGCCTGCGCGACGGAGTTCTTCGCGTCGACGGTGAGGATCGTTCCGATGTACACGGTCGATACGTCCGCGTCGTCCTTCCGCGCACCGCCGCACCCGACTGTGACGGCGAGAAGCGTTGCGGCCGAGAGGATTCCCGCCGCCCGAAGAGGTACCCACATGACATCGTCTCCATCCGTCCGACCCGCCGGTTCGAGCAGACTCTAACGCGCAATCAAAACGCGCGGCACCGATACACTCGTCGCCATGCCGTACTCACTGCAACCGATCACCGACGAATCCTTCTTCGACACCGCGCCGTTGAACTACACCATCGACGTCGAGGTCCCCGCCGAACCGGACTACGTCTGGTCGGAGTTCACCCGGCAGAACACGCTGGACTGGTGCCGCGCACTGAAGAAGGTCACCTACACCAGCCCCGAGCCCTACGACGAGAAGACGACGCGCACCGCCGTCCTCGCCGCCGGAGCGATAACGCTCAACGAGCAGTTCTTCATCTGGGACGAAGACCCCGCCAAGCACGTCTATCGACACGCCTTCTACGCCAAGATCTCCTCGCGTCCCGGACTCAAGCAGTTCGGCGAGTTCACCGAGGTGACGCCTTCGCCCGGTGGCCGCAGCCGCATCGTGTGGAAGTTCGCCATGCGGACCAGTGGCGTCGCACTGCCGTCGTTTCTCTCGACGCCGATCTCCGCGGCCGCGTTCGGCAGCGTCAAGCGCGACACGGTCAAGCACTTCAGCTGACCTGACAGGTCCTCACTTGAGCCCGCACGTCCACCAACCGCCACCGAGGGACGCCGGGTCCTCGCACAGTTGCCCGTACATGTCGAAGCCCTCCGGTGAGCCCGACGGCCGATACAGATAGCCGCCGGCGTCGTCGGGGACGCCCACCCACTGCGGGAAGAATCGGGTGTCGCGGAGCGGACCAACGCCCGACGACACCCGGCCGCCGACGCTGAGATACCGCAGTGGCAGTGGCAGCCGATTTCCGTAGTAGTCGGTACCCGGATCCACCGTTGCTGCCTTCTCGAACATCAACCGATTGACGGCGAACCACCCGCGCGATGACACCTGCCACCAGCTCCCGACGACGACGGTGATCGCGACGACGAGCGCAACCACCACTGCCCCGGCCGCCGAGCGCGCACGGATCGTGCTGGACCCGAGCAGCGCGATTCCCGCCAAGGACACAAGCCACACCAACGGGATGACGATTAGGTCGAGGACCCACAGATTCGGCCGAAGGAACCAATAGGTCATCGCGATCAGCCAAAGGCCCACGCCGACTATTGCGCGCCGGTCCCGTCGACCGCGCCCGACCGAGAAGGCAGACTCCTCGACCACCAGAGGTCGCTAGCCCAACGCCTGCTTCAAGTCGGCGATGAGGTCGTCGGCGTCCTCGATCCCGACCGACAGGCGCACCAGGTTGTCGGGCACCTCCAGCAGCGAACCCGCCGTCGACGCGTGTGTCATCGCGCCGGGGTGCTCGATCAGCGATTCGATGCCGCCCAGGGACTCGGCCAGGGTGAACACCTTGGTCCCGGCGCACAGGTCCAACGCCCCCTGGCGCCCGCCGGCGACGAGCACCGACACCATGCCGCCGTAGCGCCGCATCTGCTTGGCCGCCGCGGCATGGCCAGGATGGCCGTCCAAGCCCGGGTACAGGACTTTCTCGATGCCCGGGTGCGCCGAGAGGAACTCGACGACCGCCTCGGCGTTGTCGGAGTGGCGGTCCATCCGCACCGCCAGCGTCTTGATGCCGCGCAGCGTTAGATAGACGTCGAACGGGCCGGGCACCGCACCCGCACCGTTCTGCAGGAAAGCGATCGCCTCGTCGAGCTCGGCGGAGTCGGTGACCAGGATCCCGCCGACGACGTCGGAGTGCCCGCCGAGGTACTTGGTCGTCGAATGCAGGACGACGTCGGCGCCCAGCGCCAACGGCTGCTGCAGATACGACGACGCAAACGTGTTGTCGACGACGAGCTTGGTGCCCGCGTCGTGGGCGACCGCAGCGATCGCCTCGATGTCGCCGATGTTGAGCAGCGGGTTGGTCGGCGTCTCGACCCACACCAGCTTGGTCTGCGGCGTGATCGCGGCGCGCACCGCGTCGACGTCGTTGACCGCGGCCACCGAGTAGGTGATCCCCCATTGCGAGAACACCTTGTCGATGAGCCGGAACGTGCCGCCGTAGGCGTCGTTGGGGATCACCAGGTGGTCGCCTGGGCGCAGTGTCGCGCGCAGCAGCGCATCGGTGGCGGCCATGCCCGACGAGAACGCGCGGCCGTACCGCCCACCTTCGAGCGCGGCCATGTTGGCTTCCAGCGCGCGGCGCGTCGGGTTGCCGGTGCGGGCGTACTCGAAACCGTCGCGCAACCCGCCGACCCCGTCCTGGGCGAATGTCGAGCTGGCGTAGATCGGGACGTTGACCGCACCGGTCAGCGGGTCGGGCTCGTACCCGGCGTGGATCGCGCGCGTGGAGAATCCCTGGTTGGGATCGTCACTCATTCTTTTCCTCCGACGTTGGGGTGCAGGCTCACAAACGCCAACAGGTCGTGGCGGGTGATGACGCCGATGGGCTTGCCGTCCTCGACGACCATCAGTGCGTCGACTTTGCTGAGCTCGTTGGTCGCCGCGGACACCGGTTCACCGGCGCCGATCAGCGGGAAGGCCTCGCCCATGAACTTCGACACCGGGTCGGCCAGGCCGGCCCGCCCGGAGAACACGGCCGAGAGCAGGTCTCGTTCGGTCACCGCACCGGCGATCTCGCCGGCCATGATGGGCGGCTCGGCGCCGACGACGGGCATCTGGGAGACCCCGTATTCACGCAGGATCTCGATGGCGTCGCGCAGCGTCTCCTGCGGGTGCGTGTGCACGAGGTCGGGAAGGCCGCCGCTCTTGCCGCGCAGCACATCGCCGACGGTGGGCTCGGCCGCGTCGGCGCCGTCGAGCGACGAGCGCAAGAAGCCGTAGCTGCTCATCCACTCGTCGTTGAAGATCTTGCCCAGGTATCCGCGTCCGCCGTCGGGCAGCAGCACGACGACCAGCGAGTCAGGGCCCTCGCGCTTGGCGACCTCCAGTGCCGCGACGACGGCCATGCCGCACGATCCGCCGACGAGCAGGCCCTCCTCGCGGGCCAGGCGTCGTGTCATCTCGAAGGAGTCGGCGTCGGATACGGCAATGATCTCGTCGGGCACCGTCGGGTCGTAGGCCTCGGGCCAGAAGTCCTCGCCGACGCCCTCGACGAGGTACGGGCGGCCCGTCCCGCCGGAGTAGACCGAGCCCTCCGGGTCGACGCCCACGACCTTGACTGCGCCGCCCGAAACGTCCTTGAGGTAGCGGCCGGTGCCGGTGATCGTGCCGCCCGTGCCGACGCCGGCGACGAAGTGGGTGATCTTGCCGTCGGTGTCGCGCCAGATCTCCGGGCCGGTGGTCTCGTAATGGCTCGCCGGGCCGGCCGGGTTGGAGTACTGGTTGGGCTTCCACGCGCCGGGAATCTCGCGGGTGAGGCGGTCGGAGACGTTGTAGTAGCTGTCGGGGTGCTCGGGTGCGACGGCGGTCGGGCATACGACTACCTCGGCGCCGTAGGCGCGCAGCACATTGCGCTTGTCCTCGCCGACCTTGTCCGGACAGACGAACACACACTTGTAGCCGCGCTGCTGGGCCACCAGCGCCAGGCCGATGCCGGTGTTGCCCGACGTCGGCTCGACGATGGTCCCGCCCGGCTTGAGCAGCCCCGCCTCCTCGGCGGCGTCGACCATCTTGACCGCAATCCGGTCCTTGGAACTGCCGCCCGGGTTGAGGTACTCGATCTTGGCGGCCACGGTTCCCGAACCCGGTTCGGTAACCGAGTTGAGCTTCACCAGCGGCGTGTTGCCGACCAGGTCGATCACATGATTGGCGATGCGCATACCTCTATGGTCGCACTCGATCCGCCTGGTGACGCACGGGCCCCGTGGTTGCCGGTCACGCTGGGTCCAACCCAGTAGAGTTGGTCTCGTGCCGTCCGCGAACCCCGACGAGAAGGCCGATCGGATCCTGCGCGACGTGGAGGCCACCGTCGTCGCCGCGGGCGCGAGTGCCGCCGCCTCGTACGCCGCGTACCGCTACTTGAATTCGCAGGCCGCCCACGCCCGAAGAATCATCCCGCGCCGAACTGACAGCCCGCCCAACGGCGACGGCGTCTACTACCCCGACGGCCGCGGGCCGGTGCCGTACTCGCGCGAGATCGACGTCGACCTGCACCTGGCGATGTACGGGGATTCGACGGCCGCCGGGCTCGGCGTCGACACCGCCGAAGAGACGCCGGGCGTGCAGATCGTGCGCAACCTGGTCCGCGAAACCGGCAAGGCGGTGCGCTACAGCAACAAGGCCATGGTCGGCGCGACGTCGAAGGGTCTGGCCGCCCAGATCCACGCGTCGCTGATCACACGGTCGCGTCCCGACGTGGCCGTCATCCTCGTCGGAGGTAACGACGTCACCGCGGTGAACCGGATCCGGTTGTCGGCGCGACGCCTCGGCGACGCCGTGCAACTCCTCGTCGACGCCGGCTCGAAAGTCGTCGTCGGAACGTGTCCCGACCTCGGCGTGGTGACAGCGATTCCGCAGCCACTGCGCTGGGTGATCCGGCAGTACAGCCTGCGACTCGCCGCAGCCCAGCGCTCTGCGGTGCGCGCGCACGGCGGTCGAGCGGTCCCGATGGCCGACGTGCTCGCCAAGGAGTTCCTGGCCCGTCCCGAGCACATGTTCTCCCCCGACAACTACCACCCGTCCGCGGCCGGGTACGCGCTTGCCGCGAGCATCCTGTTGCCCGAGGTGCTCGACGCCGTCGGCGAGTGGGGCGGCCCACTGCCGACCCCACCCGAGGTGTCCGAAGCGGTCGAGTCGCGCCGCCTCATCAACCGCATCCGCCGATTGCTGCCGTCTCCTGCCGCGCACTGAAGCCGCCGGAGTAGGGTGACCGACATGCCTGAAGCAGTCATCGTCGCCCATGCCCGCTCCCCCATCGGCCGTGCCGGGAAGGGGTCCCTCAAAGACGTCCGTCCCGACGAGCTGAGCCGCCAGATGGTCGCCACCGCGCTCGGAAAGGTCCCCCAGCTCGACGTCGCCGACATCGACGACATCCACTGGGGCATCGGCCAGCCCGGCGGCCAGGGCGGATACAACATCGCCCGCGTCATCGGCGTCGAGCTCGGCCTCGACCACGTGCCCGGCGTGACCGTCAACCGCTACTGCTCGTCGTCGCTGCAGACCACGCGCATGGCGTTGCACGCCATCAAGGCCGGCGAGGGTGACGTGTTCATCTCCGGTGGTTGTGAGAGCGTCTCCTCCTTCGGGATCTCCGGCGGCGCCGACGGCGCGCCCAACTCGAAGAACCCCGCGTTCGACGAGGCGCAGGCCCGCACGGAGAAGGACGCGCAGGGCGGCACCAAGTGGCACGACCCGCGCGAAGACGGCCTGTTGCCCGACGTGTATATCGCGATGGGCCAGACCGCCGAGAACGTCGTCACCTACACCGGTATCTCCCGCGAAGACCAGGACCGTTGGGGCGTGCGTAGCCAGAACCGCACCGAAGAGGCCATCGCCAACGGCTTCTTCGCCCGCGAGATCGACCCCATCACGCTGGCCGACGGCACCAAGGTGACCGCCGACGACGGCCCTCGCGCCGGCACCACCTACGAGAAGATCTCGCAGTTGCAGCCGGTGTTCCGCCCCGACGGCACCGTCACCGCCGGTAACGCCTGCCCGCTCAACGACGGTGCCGCCGCACTGGTCATCATGAGCGATACCAAGGCCAAGGAGCTGGGCCTGACTCCGCTCGCGCGCATCGTCGCGACCGCGGCCACCGGACTCTCGCCGGAGATCATGGGTCTCGGCCCGATCCAGGCCGTGCGCAAGGTTCTGCGGACCGCCGGGATGTCGATCTCCGACATCGACCTGTTCGAGATCAACGAGGCGTTCGCCGTCCAGGTACTCGGGTCCGCGGCGGAGCTCGGCATCGACCACGACAAGCTGAACGTCTCCGGCGGCGCGATCGCGATCGGCCACCCGTTCGGCATGACCGGCGCTCGTATCACCACGACGCTGCTGAACAACCTGCAGACCCACGACGGCACATTCGGCATCGAGACGATGTGCGTCGGCGGTGGCCAGGGCATGGCAATGGTGCTCGAGCGCCTGAGCTGATCTGCTCGACCTACGAGAGCGGCCCCGAGGATTTCTCCTCGGGGCCGCTCTCTTGCCAATTGCTAGTCGCTCTGGAAGTAGCTCAGCAGGCGCAGGATCTCGACGTAGAGCCAGACCAGGGTGACGGTCAGGCCCAGGGCCACGCCCCACGCCGCCTTCGACGGAGCGCCGGCGTGGATGAGGCGGTCGGCCTGGTCGAAGTCGATCAGGAAGCTGAAGGCCGCCAGGCCGATGCAGACGAGCGAGAAGATGATCGCGACCGTGCCGCCGTCGCGCAGCGCACCCGGCTCACCGGTGAACAGGCTGATCACGAAGTTGCCGAGCATCAGGACGACGACGCCGATGATGCCGGCGATCAGCATGCGGGTGAACCGCGGCGTGACCCGGATCGCGCCGGTCTTGTACACGATGAGCATGCCGAAGAACACGCCGAACGTGGCGAGGACCGCCTGGCCGATCAGAAGTCCGGCATCCTCGCCGCCGACGACGACGTTGGCGAAGATGTGGGAGATCGCGCCGACGAACAGGCCCTCGAAGGCGGCGTAGCCGAGCACGATCGCCGGGTTGTCCTGCTTGCGCCCGAAGGAGGCGACGAGGACCAGGACGAGACCGCCGATCATGCCGACGAGCCACAGCGGCATCGCCAGCGCCTCGTTGGTCTGGATGAGGGCGTAGGCCGCGATCGCGACGGCCGTCAGCACGCCCAGCGTGATGCCGGTCTTGGTGACGACGTCATCAATGGTGAGTGCGCGACCGGCGGGCGCCGGTGCGTAGGTCGGCTGTCCGTTCGCATCGAGGATGACGCTCTGCGCGCCGGCCGCCATCTGGCCGAAGCCGGCATACGGCGCGGCTTTCTCGTTATCGCGGACCACGCCGCGCATCACGGGGTTGCTGGACTCTCGCACAGCAGGCTCCTTAGTAGGTTGTCGGGAAGCTCGGTGGCTCCATCATTACGTGCAACGCTTGAGGGCGCCGGACAGTTCCAACTTTACCTTTTCTTGACTATTCCGCGTGTTCACGGTGGGCAGCGCGGGTGTCGCGGACAAACGCCACGAAGTCCGCGCCGTCGGCCTTCTCGCCGACGGCTGGCAGCAGCGCGTTGCCGAGACACGCCGCACGCAGGACAGATTCGGCGACCTGAAGATCGTCGCCCCACGGCAATGCCGGTTTGGCGATCATCAGCGACGCGACGCCGTGCGCGACCGTCCACATCTGCATCGCCATCTGTAGGACGCTCACGTCGTCGTGACCGGGCGGGCCCGGCGGGAACCAGCCGAGGTCGACGAGTGATCCGACGGCACCGGCGAGCCGTCCGAACGCCGTGGTCTGCAGGGCCTCGTCGACCATCGGCGTCCCGTCGTCACCGGGGTTGCCGAAGGCGAACCGGTACACCGCCGGGTTGTCCAGCGCGAACCGCACGTAGGTCATCCCCATGGCCAGGGTCCGGTCCAACGGGTGCTCATGCTGGTCCTCCGCGTCGCCGAGCGCAACATCGAGCCGCTCGAAGTATCGGCCGCAAACCGAGTCGAGTAGCGCTTCCTTGTCGGCGAAGTGCAGGTAGATCGCCGGCGGCGTCACCCCGACGGCCTCGGCGACGGCGCGCACCGACACCGCGTCGGCACTGTCGTGCTCCGCCAACAGCACCATCGCGGCGTCGATGATCTCGCCCCGCAGCTGCTCTCCCGATCCGCGCGAGGACCGGGGGCGCGGCGCCATCATGCCCGGACCCTCACGATTCCGACAGCCCGATCTTGTCGTGCAGCTTTCGCAGCGGTGCCGGCGCCCACCAGTTGAACCTCCCCGCCAGCCGCATGAACGCCGGTACCAGCAGCATGCGGATCATCGTCGCATCCATCAGCACCGCAATGGTCAGGCCGAGGCCGAACATGCGCATGAACGAGACCTGCGAGGAGATCATCGCGCCGAACACGATTGCCATCAGCAGTGCCGCGGCGGTGATCACCCGACCCGTGCTCGCGAGGCCGAACGCGACGGCGTGGTCGCTGTCGGCGCGCGTCCGCCCGGACTTGAGCCATTCCTCGCGGATGCGGCCAAGGAGGAACACCTCGTAGTCCATCGAGAGTCCGAACGCGACGCAGAACATGAGCATCGGGATGGACGCGACAATGAACCCGGTCGATGTCGTCCCCAATGCGCCGAAGTGGCCCCACTGGAAGATCCAGACCAGCGCGCCGAACGCTGCCGAGAGCGACAGCAGATTAAGCACCAGCGCCTTGAGTGGCAGCACGATGCTGCCGGTGAAGAGGAACAACAGAATGAACGTGGTGACCGCGATCCACAGCAGCACCCACGGGATGTGCTTGAGCATCGAGCTCACCGCGTCCTCGGTCGACGCGGCGATTCCCGCGAACTTGGCGTCGGCACCGGCGGGTTTCTCGACGTCGCGCAGACTGCTCAGCAGGTCCTTGCCCGACGATGCGAGTGGATCGGCATCGTTGGCGACGGTGAGCACGCGATTGTCACCGCGGTAGTCCGTGGACTGGCGGGGCGCTACTGCGCGCCCGTTGGAGAACACCGCGTCGGGGCTGGTGACCGCCCCGACGCCGGCGACCGCGGAAAGCCGCTCGGCGTAGGCGTCGACGGCCTCGCGCGACGACCCGGTGACGACGACAGTGACCTCGTTGCCGAGCTTGTGGGCGTAGTCGTCGCGAATCTCGTTCATCGCCGCGCGTGCTGACGACGACGAGGGCAGGACCCGGTCGTCGGGGAAGCCCATCTTGATCGACAGGAACGGAGCACCCAGGATCAGCAAGACCAGTGTGGTGAGAACGGCGACCGGCGCGGCGCGTTTGAGCACCCACTGCACGAAGCGGTACCACCATGACTCCTCGACCGGGACAAAGGATCGCACCGGTCGGCCGAACAGGCGGCGCACCGGTTTGCGCAGGTCCAACGAATCGATCCGGTCACCGAGGACCGCGAGCAACGCCGGGGTGATGACCAGTGAGCCCAGCAAGGCGATAGCGACGACGGCCAGCCCGGCGTAGGCGAACGAGCGCAGGAAGTACATCGGGAAGATCATCAGCCCCGAGAGCGACAGTCCGACGATGATGGCCGAGAACGTCACTGTGCGTCCCGCGGTCGCCATCGCGCGGTGGATGGCCTCCGGTCTCGACAACCCTCCGGCCACTTCTTCTCGATAGCGCGTGACGAGCAGGAGCGTGTAGTCGATCGCCAGGGCCAGGCCCATCGCCGTCGCGAGGTTCATCGTGAAGATCGAGACGTCGGCGAACAGGGCGAAGAGTCGCAGGATGGCCAGTGTGCCGATGATGGCGAAGACCCCGACGACGATCGGCAGCGACGCGGCGATCACACCGCCAAACACGAAGATCAGGACCAAGAAGCTGATCGGGATGGCGATGCCCTCGGCGATGGCGAGGTCCTTGGACACCTGAGCGTTGATGTCGGTGTACACCATGCCCTGGCCGGTGGCGGTGATCCGCACACCGTCGCGCTCCCCCGCGTACCGGGCGGCGAGGTCCTCGGCGTGCAGCGGCGCCTCGTTCTCACCACCGGCGAGCGGGATGATGATCAGCGTCGACTGCTTGTCCTTGCTGATGAGGTTCTTCGCAGCCGCTGGCTCGGTCCAGATCGATAGCAGTGGGTCGAGCACGAAGTCGTACTCATTGAGGTCTTTGACGAGCTCTTGACCGATCCGGGCGACGACCGGGTCGGTGGTGACGTCGCGGTCGGGGGCATCGATCTTGAGGATGAGTTCGATCGCGCTACGCTCGTACTCCTTCTCCAAGACCTTGCCGGCCTGCGCCGACTCGGTGTGGGGGTCCTCGAACCCGCCCGACAGCAGGTGGCTGGCAACGCCGCCACCGTAGATCCCGAAGAGCACCAGCAGTGCGAGGGCGCCCACGAGGACGGCTTTCGGTGCAGCAAGCACGGCGTTGGTCAGTCGTTCCACGAGTAGCCTCCCCAGTCGGTTATCGACGTTAAGTTATCGCCATTAACCCAGGGCGTCAATCATTTCGGTGCAACTTGCTTCGGAATTGGTCAAACGCCGTCCACAAGCAAGTGGAACGTGTTCTACTTCACGTATGGCGACAGATACCGACAACACCGACGGGCCCCTCCCCGGTAACTCCGCGGAGATGGCCCGTCCCTCCGCGTCTCGACTGGCCCCGGAGACGATCGCTCCGGCGCTCGCCGAGTGGCTCACCAGCAAGGCCGGTTCGCCGGCCACCATCACCAAGGTCAGCCCGCCCGACGGCAACGGCATGTCGAGCGAGACCGTCATCGTCGACGCCGAGTGGGACGGACAAGAACACCCCCTCGTCGTGCGCGTGGCACCGTCCCCGGAGAGCGATCCCGTCTTCCCCGAGTACGACCTCGACAACCAGTTCCGACTGATGGACTACGTCGCGAAGACGACCGACGTCCCAGTGCCCCCGCTGTACTGGAGCGAGCCGTCGGAAGAGGTCATCGGCGCCCCATTCATCGTGATGGGACGGGTCGACGGACTCGTGCCCCCCGATGTCCTCCCCTACACCTTCGGCTCATGGATGTCGGAAGGCACCCAGGAGGACCGTCGAAAGCTGCAGCAGGAGACGGTGCAGGTCCTCGCCGATATCCATGCCGCCCCCCTGCCCGCGGATCTACTCGAGGCGCCCTACGAGGGCGAGACCGCCCTGGCGGCGCACATCCGCCGGGCCAACGAGTTCTACGCATGGACCACCCGCGACCGGCCCGGCTCGCCCCTCATCGAGCGCGCCCTGATCTGGGTGCGCGACAACATGCCCGCCACCCACGACTCCGTGTTCAGCTGGGGCGATGCGCGCATCGGCAACGTCATCTACCGCGATTTCAGCCCCGTCGCCGTCCTCGACTGGGAGATGGCCACACGCGCGCCGCGTGAGCTCGACGTCGCCTGGGGCATCGCCCTGCACCGCTTCTTCCAGGACATCGCCGGCATGGCCAACCTGGAGGGCATGCCGGAGTTCTGGGACCGCTACGACGTCGAAGCGGCCTATGCGGAGGCCAGCGGAGTGCCGCTGCACGATATGGACTTCTACATCACCTACGCGACGCTGTACTACTCGATGGTCCTGTTCCGCGTGCAGTGCCGCGCCGTCGAGTTCGGCCAAGCCGAAGAACCCGCCAACCCCGACGACAAGATCCTCAACCAGGCGACGCTGCGAGCCATGCTCGACGGCACGTACTGGGACGGGGTCGGAGGAAACAAATGATCACTGCCGGTGACGAGTACCCCATCCACCAGGCTGCGCTGCCCATCGCGTGGCCGACGCAGTCGGACCGCAACTTCTACGACCGGTCCTACCTGTGCGCGCACGACCGCAGCGGCGAGATCTTCGTCGTGTTCGGCCTCGGCCACTACCCGAACCTCGGGGTGAAGGACGCGTTCGTCCTGGTGCACCGCAAGGTCGGCGACAGTGACACGAACACCGCCGTCCACCTGTGCGACGCGATCGACGGCGACCGCTTGAACCCGCGCGTGGGCCCGTTCGCGATCGAGGTCGTCGAGCCGTTGAAGACGCTGCGGCTGACCCTCGAGGAGACCGAGGGCATCGAGCTGGACATGACGTGGAACGGACTGTTCGACGTCGTGCAGGAACAGCGTCACCTCATGCGCCAGGGCACCCGCGTCACCCTCGACGCACAGCGGTTCGCGCAGGTCGGATCGTGGTCGGGCCGGCTCGTCGTCGACGGTGAGGAATTCATCGTCGACCCGGCGACGTGGATCGGCACCCGCGACCGCTCGTGGGGCATCCGCCCCGTCGGCGAACCCGAGAACCCCGGCCGTCCCGCCGATCCGCCGTTCCAGGGCATGTGGTGGTTCTACCTGCCGATGGCCTTCGACGACTTCGGCCTCGTGATGATCATCCAGGAGGACCCCGACGGCTACCGCACGCTCAACGACTGCACGCGCGTGTGGCGCGACGGCCGCGTCGAGCAGCTCGGCTGGCCGCGGGTGAAGATCCACTACCGCTCGGGCACCCGACTGCCCGTCGGCGCGACGATCGAGGCCACCGCGGCCGACGGCTCGCCGGTGGTCATCGAGGCCGACGCCCAGTGCGCCACCCCGCTGCACATCGGCGGCGGCTACGGCGGCGACCCCGACTGGGGCCACGGGCAGTGGAAGGGCGAGAACTTCGTCGAGCGCGTCACCTACGACCTGACCGATCCCGCGGTCAACGGGCGCGCTGCATTCGGCGTCATCGACCAGGTCGGACACGCGGTGTGCCGCGAGGCCGACGGCACCGAGCACGAGGGTTGGGGCATGTTCGAGCACGGCAGCTTCGGCCTGCACCGTCCGTCGGGCTTCAACGACTGGGGTGACGTCGCGCCCTGACATCAGCAAAGTGCCGAGCCGTACTGTCAAATACCGACCGTGGGGCTCGGCACTTCGACGTCCGACGTCTTTCAGTTGCCACTCTCCTCATGTTAGCTAAGCTGGACTAAGTCACCTGCTGATGGACGGAGGCGCCGATGGAAGTCGGGATGCACCAGGCAAAGACGACGCTGTCCGAGTTGATCAAAAAGCTTCACGAGGATGACCACGTCGACATCGTGATCACCAGGTCGGGACAGCCGGTTGCGCGGCTGATCCGCTACGAACCCCTCGTCGCACCGCGCACCCCCGGCCGGTTGGCCGGGAAGATCACCATCACCGACGACTTCGACGCCACGCCCGACGAAGTCATCGAGGCCTTCTACCGGTGAGCGGTTACCTCCTGGACACGCATGCGTTGGTGTGGTGGCTGGCCGACGATGCACGGTTGCCGGCAACCGCGAGGGAAGTCATCGCCAACCCCATGAGTCGAGTATTCGTCAGTTCCGCGTCGATCTGGGAGGCAGGGATCAAGCGGGCCCTGGGAAAACTCGACTTGGCAACCGACGTTCCACTCGCCGAGATCGCCAACGACGAGGGCTTCGACCCCCTGCCGATTACGCACGATCACGCCGCTGCCGCGGCCGACCTGCCACCGCACCACCGCGACCCGGTCGACCGGATGCTCGTCGCACAGGCGGTGCACGAGAACCTCGTACTGGTGTCCGGCGATGAGCAGGTGGTGCGCTACGACGTGCCTGTGATCTGGTCGGGCTAGGCCGGCACTTATTCGGTCGATCGTTACCTTCTCCTGGTAACAATCCACCGAATAGATGCCGAGCAGAACCTCGACGCAGCGCTATTGGCCCTCGGCGAGCGGGCCGACGAAGCGATAGCGCGCACAGACGAACGCCTTGTTGCGCCCGGTCTCGAGGAGCTCGAAGTCGTAGCGCCGCGGCAACAACGGTCGTCCCGTGCCGAGGACAACCGGGGCAATGCACACGAACATCTCGTCTAGCAGCCCTTCGTCGGCGAACTGCCCCACGAGGTCGCCACCGCCGACCACCCACAAGTCCTTTCCACCCGCCGCGGTCACCATCTCGTCGTAAACCGGGCGCACGCTGCCCAACGCGAAGCGGATATCGGCGTCGGGGAACGGTTCGAGGTCGCGGGACGTCATCACCCAGGCGGGCATCTCGTACAACCACTTCTCACCCGAGCTCTTGAGGTACTCGACGATCCACTCATAGGTCGTCGAGCCCATCACGATGGCGCCGATGCCGGCGATGAACCCGGGGTACGAGCCGTATCCCTCCGCGTCGATCTCCTGGCGAAGAAGCCATTCGAGCGAATCGTTCGGGTCGGCGAGGAACCCGTCCAGCGTCGTCGCCGCGTAGTAGTGGACCTTTGTCATCTGCCGATCTCCTCCGTCTGACACGTCGGGAATAGCACGCGCCCACCGTTCGTTGCAACGGTCAGATAGTTCAAATTTGAGCTATTCTGGAACCCCGAAGGGAGACCACAATGCCTGCTATCACCGCAGATACGTTGACGCTGGCCCGCTTGACCGAGCCGGGCCCGGGCGCCGTCGACCGCACCGTCACCTCGATCACCACCGGTCCACGCGGCCACGAGGGCGAGGGCTTCCCCGTCGTGCGCGCGTTCGCCGGCGTGAGCAGCGCCGCCCTCGACCCGTTCATCCACATGGACCAGATGGGCGAGGTCGATTACGAGCCCGGCGAGCCCCGCGGCACGTCGTGGCACCCGCACCGCGGATTCGAGACGGTCACGTACATGATCGACGGCCGCTTCCAGCACCAGGACTCCACCGGTGGCGGCGGCCTCATCGAGAACGGCGCCACCCAGTGGATGACCGCCGGTGCAGGAATCCTGCACATCGAGACACCCCCGGCCGAGCTCGTCGAGTCCGGCGGCTTGTTCCACGGCATCCAACTGTGGGTCAACCTGCCCGCCAGCGACAAGTTCCTGGCACCGAAGTACCAGAACCTCGAGGGCGCCGGCCTGGCGCTGGTGTCCTCCCCCGACGGCGGGGCGCTGATCCGCGTCATCGCCGGTGAGATCGACGGTCATCAGGGCCCGGGGTCGACGCACACGCCGATCACCTTCGCCCACGCCACGATCGAGCCCGGCGCAAGCGTCACCGTGCCGTGGCGGCCCGACTTCAACGGACTGGTCTACGTGCTGTCCGGGCGCGGCACGGTAGGCGCGGATCGCCGCCCGATCCATCAGGGCCAGCTCGCCGTGTTGGGCAAGGGCGACACGATCACCGTCGCCGCGGAGTCGAGTCAGGATTCCCACCGGCCTGCGATGGAGGTGCTGTTGCTGGGCGGTCAGCCCATCCGCGAGCCCGTCGTCGCGTACGGCCCGTTCGTGATGAACACCCGCCAGCAGCTCGTCGAGGCGATCGAGGACTACCAGGCCGGACGCCTGGGCCAGATCCCACCGGACGCGCTGATGCCGCACGTCGTCGGATAGCCCGACGATGAGTCCCGATCCGCGCTGGGCGGCATGGCAGCCGTTCATCGAGACGTCGGTGCAGATCCAAACCCTTCTCGACGAGGATCTGCGCCGGCGTCACGGCCTCGCACTGGCCGACTACCAGGTGCTGCTACTCCTCTCTCACGCCCCGCAGCATCGGCTGCGGATGGGCGAGATCGCCGACGCGATGGTCTTCTCGTCGTCGCGGCTGTCGTATCAGATCGACAAGCTGGGCCGCGCCGGACTGGTGCGGCGCGAGCGTGCCGACGCCGATCGGCGCGGCAACTTCGCCTGCCTCACCGACGTTGGCATGACGGCGCTGAGCGCTGCCGCCGACGACCACCTCGCGCTGGTGCAGACGTTGTTCGTCGAGAAGCTCTCCCCCGACGACGGGCGGGCCCTACTCGCCATTCTGAGCCGACTCTCCGGCGGCGGCGGTGCACAGTGATCACCGTCCATCGCGGCGCCCAGCGCCACCATTGGAACAACGAGTGGCTCGACTCGTGGCAGTCGTTTCCCGCGACCGGGAACTACGACCTCGCCGGCAACGCGCACGGCGTCCTGATGGTCAACAACGACGACACCATCGACCCCGGCGAGGGTCTCGACCGTGCAGATGTGGGTCGCCCCCGACACATCAGGACTCTCTCCCGGCTATGCGGAAGCCGATATCACCGACCTTCTCGTCGACGGTGCGCTGGTCGCCGCCGCGTCGGGACGTCCGGGCGTCGACGCCGCCGTCACACTGGCGAACCGCTTCGCGACGCTGCACGTCGCGCGCCTGACACCCGGGCAGCGCGTCACGCTGCCCGCCGCGCCCTTCGGCCACCTCTACCTGCCCACCGGCCGGATGACCGTCGCCGGCATCGACGCTGAGTTGGAAGCCGGCGACGCACTGCGACTGACCGCCGAAGCCACCACCGAGGTAGCCGCGATCGAAGCATCTGAAATGCTCTACTGGGAGATGCACGCGGCGCTGTGATCGTGTGCTGATGCACAGCCTCGATCCGGAAGACTCATGCGCGCCTACTTCACGACCCTCGCCGTGGCGGCCACGGTCCTGTTCTCTCTGGTCCTGCCCCCGGCATCGGCTCAAGCCAGCGGTCGCTGCGGCAACCACGCGTGGTGTAACACCACCTTGAGCCCCGAACGCCGCGCTGATCTGCTGTTCGCCGCTATGACTCCCGACGAGAAGATCGACCTGCTCGGCGGCGACCGCATCACCTCCGTCGCGGTCGAGGGCGAGCACACCGGCGTACAGAACGGGATCCCACGGTTGGGCGTTCCCACGATCTACTACAGCGACGGCCCGGTGGGTCCGCGCCAGGGCAAATCGATCGGCCTGCCCGCCCCGCTCGCGCTGGCCGCAACATTCGATCCCGACCTGGCCCGCACGCACGGTCGCGTGGTGGCGACCGAAGCCAAGTTCAAGGGCAACGACGTCGTGTTCGCCCCGACCGTCAACATCGCGCGCACCCCGCTCGGTGGCCGGACCTTCGAAGGCTACGGCGAGGATCCGCTGCTGACCTCGCGCATCGCCGTTGCCTGGATCAAGGCGGCCCAGAACACCGGCGTCATCGCCAACGTCAAGCACTACGCGGCCAACAACCAGGAGGGTGTCGACCTGGCCGGCGGCGAATTGGTGGCCCGATCGCCGTTCGGCTTCGGCCTAGAGGGCAGCCGCATGGTGCAGAACTCGATCGTCGACAGCCGCGCGCTGCGGGAGATCTACCTGCCCGCGTTCGAGGCGGCGGTCAAAGACGCCGGCGTCGGCACCATCATGTGCGCCTACAACCGGGTCAACGGCCCGTACGCGTGTGAGAACAAGGAGCTGCTGCAGAAGATCCTGCGCACCGAGTGGGGGTTCAAGGGCTACACACTGGCCGACTACCTGGCCGCCCACAACACCCCGGGCAACCTGAACAACGGCCTCGACTTCGAGCCGTGGCCACCGCTGGCCTACCAACCCGCGTTCATCAAGGCCGCGTTGGCCAGTGGAGCGGCGCCGGCGAGCACCGTGGACCGGGCCGTCCGCCACATGCTGGTGACCTGGTTCCGGTTCGGGGTGTTCGATAGGCCCGCTTACCGAAACAACGATGCGCAGATCGACAAGCAGGCCGACGGGAAGGCGTCGCAGAAGATCGCCGAAGCCGCAGCCACCCTGCTGCGCAACGAGCGCTCGATGCTGCCCATCTCGACGACGACCCGCTCGATCGCGGTCATCGGATCGCCGGCCACCGAATTCGCCGTCGGCGGCGGATCGGGTGCGGTGAAGCCGTTCACGAACCATTCGATCCTCGACGGCATCCGCGCACGGGCCGGTTCGAAGGTGACGGTGACCTACGACGACGGTCGCGACCATGCGCGCGCAGCGTCACTCGCGCGCCGCGCCGACGTGGCAATCGTCGTCGCCCGCGATGCCTACGGCGAGGGCGCCGACCGAGGCTGTCTATCGCTGCAGTGCCCGTCGCTGTTGGGCAACCAGGATGCCTTGATCGACACGGTGGCACGCGCCCAGGGCAAGACGGTCGTCGTCCTCGAGTCCGGCGGTGTCAGCCTCATGCCGTGGCGCACGAAGGTGCCGGCGATCCTGCAGGCCTGGTACCCCGGTGCGCACGGTGGCCCGGCAGTGGCCCGCGTACTGTTCGGCGACGTCGACCCGAGTGGGCGTCTCCCCATCACCTACGCGGCGAATGAGGGCCAGCTGCCGACGGCGGGCCGTCGGGACCGGTATCCGGGCAGCAACGCCGGATTCGACACCCACTACAGCGAGGGCGTGTTCGTCGGCTACCGCTGGTACGACGAGAAGAACCTGCGCCCGGCGTACCCGTTCGGCTACGGCCTGTCCTACACGACATTCCGGCTGTCCGGACTGTCGGTGACCGGTGGCGGCGACCAGGCGACGGTGCGCGCCATAGTTACAAACACCGGATCGCGTGCCGGCTTTGCGGTCCCGCAGCTCTACCTGGGTCTGCCCTCGTCACAAGGTGTGCCGCAGCCGCCGTCGGCGCTCAAGGGCTTCACCAAGGTGTACCTCCAGCCGGGCGAATCGATGACGGTGAATTTCCCGCTGGACCGCCGCGCCCTGTCGTACTGGAGTACCTCAGCGTCGGGCTGGCGGGTGTCGGACGGGTGCGCCGCGGTCAAGGTCGGGTTCTCCTCGCGCGACTTGCCGCTGCGGAGTGGACTGCCCGTCGGCGCAGGGCGCTGCTGACCGTCGCCACTACTACTGGACAGCCGCGCGATAGCGCGTGGCATTCTTGACCCGCGCCCCCATAGCCCAATTGGCAGAGGCAACCGGCTTAAAACCGGTACCGGTCTGGGTTCGAGTCCCAGTGGGGGCACCGACGAGTTGCGCGGTCGATCCCGACTCGAGGAACGTAACGATCTACTGCTCAGCTGCCGTCACCCGGGCAAACCTGTCGAGATGCGCGTCGGACGTGCCGAATTCGTACTCGATCGCGGTGAGGCGCTTGAAGTAGTGGCCGATCGCCAGTTCCTCGGTCATGCCCATGCCGCCGTGCAGCTGCACGGCGTTCTGCCCGATGAACCGGGCCGCACGGGCGATGGTCACCTTGGCCGCCGACACCGCAGCGGCACGCTGCACGGGCGGATCGTCGAGGGACAGGATCGCCAGGTACTGCGCGGCCACCGACTGCTCGAGCTCGATCAACATGTCGACCATGCGGTGCTGTAGGACCTGGAAACTGCCGATCGGCTGCCCGAACTGTTCACGCGCCTTCGTGTAGGCGACGGTGTCGTCGAGGACCTTGCGCATCAGCCCGACCGCTTCGGATATAACGGCGGCGGTCGCCTCGTCCCACGCCCGCTCGAGCAGCGCGAGTCCGTCTCGGGCGACCAACGCGTCGGCTGGCAGGGCAACCCCGTCGAGCGTCAGATCCGCGGCGGGACGGTCGTCGATCGTGCGTACCACGTGCGACGACAACCCGGCATGTGCGTCGCGCAGCGACAGCAGGAACAGGGCTACCTTCCCGTCGAGCATCGCACTCACGATGAGGTACTCGGCGATGGGCGCCGACGTGACGACGGCCTTAGTCCCGTTCAGGACCCACGAGGAACCGTCGGAGACCGCTGAGGTGGCGATCCGTGCCACGTCGCCGCCGGAACAATCCTCCAGTGCGGCCAGCGCGGACACCGCACCGTCGTCGACGATCCGCCGCGCCGCCTCGAGAGCGGCCGGCGCACCCGTCGCATGCAGCAGACGTGCGCCGAGCACCACCGAGTCGACATACGGTTCGACGACCAGCGAGCGGCCCAGCGCCTCGGTGATCACCATCAGTTCCTCGGCGCCGCCGCCGTCGCCGCCGATCTCCTCGGGAACGACGGCACCGATGACGCCCAACTCGGAATGCAGGGCACGCCACACGTCGGGCTGCCAGCCTGGACCGGTCTTGACTGCGGTCCGGCTGGTCTCGAGGTCGTAGCGGGCATCGAGGAACCTGGCGATGCCGTCAGAGAGCAATTGCTGTTCAGGGGTGAGGGTGAAGTCCATCGGTGTTCCGCTTCGTCACAGACCGAGTGCGGCCTTGGCCAGAATGTTGCGCTGGATCTCGTTGCTGCCCGCATAGATCGATCCGGCACGGTCGTTGAAATAGTGGAGTGGTGCGACGGCCTGCCAGGGCTCACCGCTCACGTAGCCGTCGGTCGGTGGCACGTACTGCGAGATCGGGCCGCCCGGCTTAGTCGCATGTGGTTGGAAGACGCGGCCGTGCGGACCGGCTGCCTCGACACCCAGGGTGGTAATCCGCTGCGAGAGTTCCGTCGCCAGAACCTTGAGCATCGACGCCACCGACCCGGGATCCTTCCCGGTGCTCATCGCCGCCAAGGCGCGGTACTCGAGCACCTCCAACACCCGGGTACGCACCTTGATGTCGGCGAGCTTGGCCGCGAACGGCGGAAAATCCGCCAGCGGCCCGCCGTCCGGGCCGACGACACCGGCGGCGTGCTCACCGAGGCGCTGCGCCATCACCTGCAACGCCGGTGCCGCCGCCCCGCCACCACGCTCGAACACGAGCAGGTACTTCGCGACCGTCCACCCGTCGTCGATCTTGCCCAGCACGTTGGCCTTGGGAACGCGCACACCGTCGAAGAAGACCTGGGCCTGGATCTGCTCACCGGAGGCCATCACCAGCGGCTGGACCTCGATGCCGGGCGACGTCATGTCGACGAGGATGAAGGTGATGCCCTCCTGCTTGCGACCGGTGCGCGACGTCCGCACGAGGACGAACATCCAGTTGGCCTCGGCGGCGTGGGTGGTCCAGATCTTGCTGCCGGTGAGCACGAGGTCGTCGCCGTCCTCGACCGCCGCCATCGACAGCGACGCCAAGTCCGATCCTGACTCCGGCTCGGAGTACCCCTGACAGAAGAAGACGCTGCCGTCGAGGATGCCGGACAGGAAGAAGTCCTTCTGCTCGTCGGTGCCGAACGCGACGATGGCGTAGGCAACCATGCGCAACCCCATCGGCGAGAGCGCCGGCGCGCCGGCAAGGATCGACTCGCGCGCGAAGATGTAGTGCTGGGTCAGCGACCAATCGCATCCGCCGTACTCGACCGGCCACGCGGGGGCCGCCCACCCTCGCTCGTGCAGGATCGCTTGCCACTCCATCGACGCTTCGTGATCGGCGTACACGCTGGTCCGCAGTGTGCCCGCAGCGCGCAGCTCCGGGGTCAGCTTCTCGTCGAGGAACGCCACGATTTCGTCGCGAAACGCCACGTCCTCGTCCGACCACGCCATATCCATGTCGCACTCCATCTGCCAACGGCCATGTTCAGACCATGTCTGAATCTAGGCGACGGCGGGCGGCGATGATTCCAGTACGGTCTTTTAGGTTGCCCTAAGTACCTTGCTAAGGTGCGGTAATGACTTCGCGAAACCGACATTTCCGTCGTGCCTGCACGCCGCTCCTCGCCGTCGCCGTCGCTCTTCCGTTCATTCTCGCCTCCCCGGCGTCGGCCGCTCCGGCATCGGGTTTCACGACGACGACGATCAGCGGTGGGATCACCTCGGGCGGCCAACTCGCCGTCGACTCGCAGCGGCGCGCGGTGTTCGTCGCCGACGGGGACAGCTGGAGCAAGAAGATCAACGGCCGCGTATGGCCGGTGCCGCGGCCGCTGAACCCCAAGATCGCGGTGCTCAATGCCGACACCCGGCGGGTGACCCGCACGATCGACTACCTGCCGCTGCCGGCCGGGTCGATGAACGCCTACGGGGTGAAGATCCCGTCGCCGCAGGTGCCTGCCGGTCTTGCGCTCGACACCCGGCGCGGCCTGATCGTCACGACGAACGCCCAGTCCAACGGCGCGGCGATCGTGCCGATGACTGCGCGCGCCGCCCGACCGTCGGACATCGTGCGGGGCAGCGACGGACCGCTCGCCCACCCGATGGGCACGACCGTCGACCCGGTCACCGGGCTGGCCTACATTGCGGTGTTCAGCCGTGACCTCGTGGCTGTCATCAACCCTGGAACGCGCCAGCAGGTCGGACAGATCCCCGGGCTGTACAAGGCCTCGGTACCGGCAGTCGACGCGCAGCGCCGACGCCTCTACGTCGGCAACGCCGACACCAAGAACAGCCGCGGCGAGCACTACGTCGCCGTCGTGGACCTCACGACCAAGCGTGTGGTCAAGAAGATCGCGACCCCGCAGAACACGCGCCCGAGCGTCGACCCCTCGACGGGGTTGGTGTACCTGACGAGCTTCAAGACGGGTGAGATCGGCGTCCTCGACCCGACGACGCTGACCGTCGGTAAGCGCATCCAGACCAACTCAACGCCGGTGACTCTGGCCGTCGATTCGCGTCGCGGCCTGGGTTATACGTCGAACCTGTTCTCCAAGTCAATCACCGTCGTCGACCTCAATAGCGCGACGGTGCTCACGACGATTCGGACCGCGGGCGAACCGCACACCCCGGCCGTCGACGCTCGCACCGGCACCGTGTTCTTCACCCAGTTCCAGAGCCCCGACCTCATCGTCCTCACTGCTGCACGCTGACCCCGAGTTGTGCGGTCGATCTTTACGCGAAGAAGGTAACGATCGCCCGCGTAGCTCCTAGGACCGGAAAATGCCTTCTATCCTGGCTAGGCTGAACCCGTCCACGTCTACGCACTCGCCGACGTCTGACGCACGAATCGTCGGATGGCGTCGTTCACCTCCTGCGGCCGGTGCAGATTGCTGAGGTGACCCGCGCCGGCGACGACGACGAGTTCGGCGTGCGGAATCGCGGCCGCGAACTCGCGCGCGATCGTCAACGGTGACCGCGCATCGTTCTCACCCCACACCAGCAGGACCGGCACGCTGATCGTCGGGAGCACCTCGCGCAGATCGGCGTCGGCCATCACTGTGAGCTGATTCGCCATCGTCTGCGGGCGGACACCTTTGGGCAGATCTCCGACGTCGATCTGCACACGGACACTCTCGACGCGGGAACGCAGCTCGTCGCCGGGAAGTGATCCCTTCCAGCCCGCGTAGGTGTCCAGCAGGATGAGCGACGCGATGAGCGCCGGGTGACGCCGCCACAGCTCCAGCACGACCGTCCCGCCCCACGAGATCCCGGCGGCATGCACGCAATCCAATCCGAGCGAAACAATCAGCGCGGCAAGACAATCCGCGTATTCGGCGAGTCCGAATCCTTCTGGCACATCGGACGACAAACCCGCCCCGGGTTCGTCCCACGCGACGACGGTGAACTCGTCGGCAAGCCCGGTGATCTGTGGTTGCCAGCCTTTCGAGTCGTCGCCCCCGCCGTGCACCAGCACGATCGGCGGGCCCTGTCCGGTCCGCTGGTATGCGACGTCAAGTGCGCCTATCCGCAAGACCGGCACACGCGAACAGTAGCGTCTGCGACGTCGGCCCGTACTAGCGTCTCGACGCTTCCCAGTCCGCACGGTCGAGACGGTGCACGAGGCAATCGTCGTCGTCGAAGGTCCGTCGCCCGATGACACGGAACCCGAGCCGTTGGTAGAAGCGGTGCGCATCGGTGTTGGAGTTCAGCGGGTCGATGATGATCGCAGTGACCGATGGATCGGCGAAGGCGTCGTCGATGACCTGCGTCATCATCTGAGTTCCGTAGCCGTGGCCCAGCGCGTCGGTCTCACCAATCCAGATGTCGAGAGCACGCAGGTTGGGCTCGACGTCGCCCCAGTAGTGGGTGGGCTCGAGCTGGGGGTCGATGATCTGCATCGCACCGATCGGGCGGCCGTCGACCTCGGCGATCAGGTGGTAACTCACCCCGCTGGCCGCTGCGATCTCCTCCGCCCAGTCGGTGCCCTCGAAAGCCGTGGTGGCGGTCGGGTCGTCGGTGGTGCACGCGATGACATGCGGCAGGAGATCCCACGCTTGTAGGAGCGGAACATCGTGGAGCGTCGCGGGCCGTAGCGTCACCGTCATGATTCGACCGTATCCACACGGTCAAGGAGGTTTCCGCCGACGCTGATGACCACTATGTGGTCACCAGCGTCGGCGCTAACGTAAGACCATGCCGATTGTGCCCATCGACGACACGAACCGCGCCGACTCCAACCGCGTACTGGCCCACGCATTCCGCGATGACCCGATGATCCGCTGGATGATGGGCCCCAGCACCGCTCGCGACGAGAAGGTGTTCGCGTTCCTCAGCCGCTTCCACCGGGCACCAGGCGCGTCTGACCTCTACGTCGACGACGACGGCACGCCCGTCGGCGCGGCCATGTGGAATCCGCCCGGGTACACCGAGAAGGTCAACAAGTGGCTGGTACCGCTCCAGGCGCTCGCAGTGTTCCGCGGCGGGTTCCGTCGCTCTGCCGTCGTCGAGAGCATCTTCCCCAAACTGCACCCCAAGGAGCCGCACTGGTACCTGCCGGCGATCGGTGCCACGATTCAGGGCCGCGGCATCGGCAGCGCGCTGCTGGAGCACCGTCTCTCCCAGGTCAACGGCGTCCCCGCCTACCTGGAGAGCTCGCACCGCGACAACATCCCGCTGTACGAGCGGTTCGGATTCGCCGTCGTCGACGAGATCAAGCTTCCGATGGACGGCCCGCTGATCTGGCCCATGCTGCGTCCCGCCGACGCCTGATGCCCACCGGATCGGGCATAGCACCACCACGAGCGCGTCTGTCGGTGTCACGATCGGAGCCATGACCAAACCGACGACCGTCGACGCCTACCTCACGGGATTCGACGGTGAGACTCGCCAGCGCCTCGAGCGCCTGCGCGCACTGATCACCACGGCCGCCCCCGAGGCGCAGGAGTCGATCGCTTACGACATGCCGGCGTACAAGCTGAACGGCAAACCGCTCATCTACTTCGCGGGATACGCCAAGCACATCGGCCTTTACGCGACGCCGTCGGGCCACGCGGCCTTCGCCGAGGAGTTGTCGCACTACAAGCAGGGGAAGGGATCAGTGCAGTTCCCACTCAACCAGGAGATGCCCTGGGATCTGATCGAGCGCATCGTCGCCTTCAAGGCCGACGAGTTGTCCGCGCGATAACGACGAAGGACTGGCCTCGACCACCTAGCGCACGGACTACCCGGCTTCTCGAGGCAGAAAAGCTGCGTCGCCGAGTTTGTACTCGCGCATGAGCAGGTAGAGCGGCGCGCCGAAGCAGATGCCGACGCCGAAGGTGGCCGGGTAGACCACCCACCACCCGCGGATCTTGTTCTGGTGGGCGTCCCATGCGGCCCAGGTGATGAACGCATTCGCCGTCAATCCGGCATCGGCGAGGATCGCCGCAGCGGGCAGATTGCCGGCCGCCTGCTCTCCGAACTTCTTCCAACTGTCCTTGCCAAAGCCGTTGTCCTTGAAGAACTTCCCGAACATGGCCGTCGGCACGAAGAAGCCGACGACGGTCATCACCCACAGGGTGCGGCGGCGCTTGCGGGCGTGGGAGCTGATCGTTTGCGTCATGCCTGATGACACTAACCGCAACCCCAGCCAGCGGGGTGGGTTCGACCCGCGCAAGTGGCCGAGTGGCTACCGTGGAGTCGTGGACTTCCGCATCTTCACCGAACCCCAACAAGGCGCCAGCTACGACGATCTTCTTGCGGTCGCGCAGCGCACCGAAAGCCTCGGCTTCGACGCCTTCTTCCGCTCCGACCACTACGTCAAGATGGGCGGCGTCTCGGGCCTGCCCGGGCCGACCGACGCGTGGCTGACGCTGGCGGCGCTCGCTCGCGACACGTCGCGCGTCCGCCTGGGGACGCTGGTCACCTCCGCCACGTTCCGCCTGCCGGGCCCGCTCGCGATCTCTGTGGCGCAGGTCGACCAGATGAGCGGCGGCCGTGTCGAGCTGGGCTTGGGCGCCGGGTGGTTCGAGAAGGAGCACGCGGCCTACGGCATCCCCTTCCCGTCGACGGTGCAGCGCTTCGACCGGTTCGAGGAACAGTTGGCGATCATCACCGGGCTCTGGTCGACGCCCGTGAACGAGACGTTCTCCTTCGGCGGCGAGCACTACACCCTGACCGGCTCCCCCGCGCTTCCCAAACCCGTGCAGTCACCGCCGCCGATCATCATCGGCGGCCAGGGCAAGAAGCGCACGCCTGCACTGGCGGCCCGCTTCGCCACCGAGTTCAACGTGGTGTTCCAACCGGTCGACGTCATGACGCGCCAGTTCCGTCGGGTGGCCGACGCGTGCGAGACCATCGGCCGCGACCCGTCGGGAATGGTGTGGTCCACCGGTCTCGTTCTCTGCTGCGGCGCGACCGAAGACGAGTTTCGACGACGAGCCGCCGCGATCGGCCGCGAACCCGAGGAGCTCCGCGAGAACGGTGCGGCCGGAACGGTCGACGAGGTGGTGGCGGCGATCGCGAAGTACCGCGACGCGGGAGCGCAGCGTATGTACCTGCAGGTCCTTGATCTGGCCGATCTCGACCACCTCGACCTCGTCGCCGAACAGGTCGTTCCGCAACTCGGGTGAGGCCTCGATCCACGTGACCCTCACCCGAACCTGGACTCCTCCGTTCCCGGTCGACATCAGGGCGACGGTGGGACAGCATCGGCGCGGCACCGGGGACCCGGCGATGCGTTACGACCCCGACGGGTCGGTCTGGCGGGCGTCGCACACCCCCGACGGTCCGGGGACGCTGCGCCTGCGGGCACATGCCGGCGAAGTCGACGCCCAGGCGTGGGGCTCCGGCGGCGCGTGGTTGATCGAGCAATTCCCCGATCTGCTCGGCGCCGCCGACGACCCGGACGCGCTGATCACCGACGACCCCGTCGTGCAGCGCCTCCAACGACAGGCCCACGGCATGCGTCTGGGTCGGACCGACCGGGTGTGGGAGGCACTGGTTCCCGCGGTGCTGGAGCAGAAGGTCGTGGGCACCGAGGCGTGGCGCGCGTGGCGCTATCTGCTGCGCACACACGGCGAGCCGGCACCCGGACCTGACACCGGCCTGCGCGTACCGCCGCGTCGCGAGGATTGGGCTGCGATCCCATCGTGGGATTGGCACCGCAGCGGTGCCGAACCAGTCCGGATGCGGACGATTACCCGGGCAGCCGCGATGGACGTCGAGCGGGGCGCCGACCACCTCACGTCGCTGCGCGGCATCGGTCCCTGGACCGCGGCCGAGGTGCGGCGACGGGCGCTGGGCGACCCCGACGCCGTTCCCGTCGGCGACTATCACCTGCCAAAAGTCGTCGGCCACACGCTGATCGGCGAACCGGTCGACGACGCCGGAATGCTGGAGTTGCTCGAACCCTTCGCCGGCCAGCGCGGCCGCGTGGTACGGCTGTGCGAGCTCTACGGCTCACGCCCGGCGCGGCGCGGCCCACGCATGTCAGTGCGGGACTACCGGGCGTTCTGAACCAGGACGATCACTCGCCCGACTTCACCTCGTACTCGAGCGACGAACCGTTGACCGCGGTGACCACCACAGTGAGCATCAGAGTGTCCGCTCCACTGACCAGCTTGCACGTGACCGATGCCCCGACCGTCGCCGACAAGTCGGGACACGTCACCGAGTCCAGCTTCGGGCCGCCTCTCTCGGCCCACAACCGTGAAATCGACTTAGCCAACGGCGTGCCGTCGACCGTGTTGGTAGCCGAGTCGATTCGAAGTGCACCCTGCTCGCCGTCGACTGCCTCAGGATCGACCGGGGAAGCTTCCGCCGACGGCGAGGCCGGCGCCGTCGAGGTTGTCGTCTGGGATTCCACCGGTGCCGACGTCATCGGGGCCGATCCACTCGAGGTCGTACCGGATTTGTCCGATCCATCGGTCGAACACCCCGCCAGCGCGATGATCGACGCGAGCGCCAGGGCACCGACAGTGGTTTGAATTTTCATGGGATGGCTCCTCGCAACGTGGGTCAGGCGAAACTACCCCAACCTCTCTGCCCCGGTCCCGGAACGACAGATCGCGCTGCCCGGCTACGTGCCGCCGCTATGCACCGCGCGGCGCGACAACCCCGTGGTCGAAGGCGAAGACCACCGCTGCGGCCCGGTCGCGCACGCCGAGCGCGCGGAAGATCTTCCCGACGTGGCTCTTCACCGTCACCACCGAGATGACGAGTTCGGCGGCAATCTCATCGTTGGTCAGGCCGCGCCCGATCAGCTCCAGTACCGTCCGCTCGCGGGCGGTGAGCCGATCCAGCGCGGCCGCGCCATCGCGGCTCGGCGGAGGGCTCGAGGACCGGTAGGCGTCGAGCACGCGTCCGGTGACAGCCGGATCGAGGACCGCCTCACCGGCCGCCACGAGCCGCACCGCGCGGATCAACTCCTCGGCGGGCGAATCCTTCAACACGAAACCCGCGGCCCCGGCCCGCAGTGCCTCCGACAGCAACTCCTCGTCGCGGAAAGTGGTGAGGACAAGCACCGGCGGGCCCACCGCGTCGGCAGTGTCGGCGGACCGCAGCACCCTCGTCGCCGCCATGCCGCTGACCCGTTTCATCCGCAAGTCCATCACCACGACGTCGGGGGCCGACGAGGAGACGGCGGCGGGCACCTCATCGCCGTCGCCGCACTCGGCCACGATCTCGAACCCGTCGCGCCGACGCAGAATCCGCCGCAGTCCCGATCGAACCAGCTCCTGATCGTCGACGAGGAGGACGCGGATCGGCTCACCGTCCACTGAGCGCCTCATCGATCACGCACCGGCTCGACGTCGCCGGAGCTGCACCGAATCGCGCGTCGACCAGCCAACGGCCGTCGTCGGCACGGGCGCGCAGCGATCCGCCGAGGTTCTCCACGCGCGAGGCCATGCCGACCAGTCCGAGCCCCGGTGTTGTCGACCGCGTCGGCACGACGACGAGATTGGTGACCCGTACGCGATACCCGTCGTCACCCGGCCCGACGTCGACGGTGATCGGCGCGCCGGGCGCGTGTTTGCTCGCATTGGTCAGCGACTCCTGGACCACTCGGTACACGGCGAGTTCGGTGGCCTGCGACAGGGGCTCGACCGGCGGCCGGAACCGCCAGTCGACCTCGGTCCCTGCGCGCCGGAAGCCGTCGACGAGGACGTCGAGGTCATCGAGACCGGGCTGTGCGGTGTCGACGGCTGCCTCGCTGCGCAGCAGCTCGATCGCATGACGGACATCGTCCATCGCGCCACGACCCTGGGTCTCCGCGTCGCGCAGGGCCTCGAGCGCCTCGTCGACGTCGTCGGGATCGACCACGCCGTCTGCCCCGCGTCCAAACTCAAGAGCCCGCCGGGCAGCGGTCACGTTCAGCAGGACGATGCTCAGTGAATGCGCGACGACGTCGTGGACCTCCCCGGCGATCCGCGCCCGCTCGAGGACCTGTTGGCGAGCGTGCTCACGGTGCTCGACCTCCACCAAGCGCAACTGCTGCTGTAGCAGTTGCCCGGTGAACCCGCCGAATCCGACCATGAGAACAATCAGCCAGCCCTGGTCGAAGGCGCCGGCGATCACCCCGCCCACCGCGGCGAGTGCGAAGACCGTGACGTAGACGACGGCGCGGCGCAGCCCGGTCACCGCGGCGGTGATCGTGGCGCCCAGCACCAGGATCAACGGGGCGACGTCGCCGTGTACCGGGACCAGCCAGAGCAGGGCCACGGCGCCTATGTAGCTCAGCGGCACCACGGGGAGAATCGGGCGGGAGTTCCAGATCAGAATCGCGACGTGCGGAGCTAGGCCGACGCAGACCGCGCCGATCACCGCCAGCCACTGCCACCCGGACACCCCGACGACGAGGCGCTGGATGACGGCAACGGCGATGATCAGCGCCTGCCCGAGGTCGACCACCATCATGTAGTACGGCGGATAGTTGTAACCCATGGCGGCAAACTTGGCGCGGTACCGGTCGAACAGCCAACCCATCCTGCCGATCCTAGTCGGGCCTGGCCGAGGTTTCCTCCGTCCACGGGCGGATTCGACCTCCCCCCGCGGGCGGTCACGAAGATGGTTCCCCGGGCCGCTGACCTGGCGTGATCCCCGCCATAACGTGATGGTCAGGACCGGATTACCGGCCCGGGACAACCCGAACCAGGGAGCACACCATGATCTATTTGCTCATCATCGCCGTCGTCGGTGAAGCCCTGTTCTTGACCCTTCGCGACTCGCATGGCATGGACTACCGGGCGCGCGAGTTCTCTGATGCGCTGCACGACCGCGAGGTCCGCCGCGAACACGATGCCAAGTTGGCCCGCCGAGCCGTTGAAGGACGGCAGCAGCACCGCGTCGCGTAATAGGCTCAAATCGATGACCACGACAATCACGTCTGCGCGGACCGACGTCGCGCACTGGTACCTCGCCCCGCCGGGCGCCCGATCCGGGATCGGCACGCCCGACGGTGACGGGGCACCGATCGCACTCGTCGCGCCCGTCAAGCGGTGGCTCCCGCTGGGCGAATTCGCGACATCGCTGGAGTTCGTCACCCGCCAGGGCGACGTCCTGTTCGGCGACGCCGCGCGCGCCGCCGGCACACCCGGCGGAGACCTCCTGCACTACCGGTTGCGAGGCGGTCCGGGACCGGTGGTCGTGGTCCACGACCCCACCTACATCAAGGCGATCATGACCGCCGACGAGTCGATCGCCCCGTCGGCGACCCATCAGTCGCCGCTGGCCCCGATCGTTGGGAGCGAATCGGTTCTCACCTCTCTCGGTGAACGCCATCGCCAACAGCGGGCACTGCTCCTGCCCCGCTTCCACGGCAAGGCCGTCGCCAACTACCAGGCCGCTATCGACCGGGCCACCGAGCGCGGACTGACGGGTTGGCCCGTCGGAAAGCCAGTGCCCCTGGCCGACGTCGCCCAGCAGATCACGCTCGACATCATCATGTCGGCGGTGTTCGGGCTCCCCGATCCGCGTGACGTCTCCCCCGCCGAGGACGGCATGCGCACCGCGATTCTGCGGATGCTGCGGCTCTCGACCACGCCCCTGGCCACGGTGACACAGTTGGCCAACGCGCGGCGCGAGGACCCGGTCGGACTGCTCAAGCTGGGGCTCTCCTACGTCGACAAGACGGTGTACCGCGTTCTCGACGAGCGCCGGTCCAGCGGCGCCACCGGCGACGACATCCTGTCGCTGCTGTTGACCGCGACCGATACCGACGGAAATCCGTTGTCGGACACCGAGATCCGCGATGAGCTGATGACCCTCCTGCTGGCCGGCCACGAAACGACGGCCAACACGATCGCGTGGACCTTTGAGCGGTTGACCCGCACGCCGGGCGTCTACCGACTGGCCCGCCGCGCGGCGATGCGCGATGACGAGGAGTACCTCGAGGCACTGCTCAACGAGTCGATGCGGGTGCGACCGGTGGTGCCGAACGTCGCACGCCACCTGTTGGCGCCGTTCGACTTCGGCGGGACGACCGTCGGGCCCGACGTCACCGCGCTGATGAGCATCCTGCTGCTGCACCACCGCGACGACCTCTACCCGCAGCCGTTCGCCTTTGAACCGGAGCGCTTCCTCGGCGTGCGCATCAACCCGTACGAGTTGATGCCGTTCGGCGGCGGGATCCGACGCTGCCTGGGTGCCCCGCTGGCGATGGCCGAGCTGCGCACCGTCGTCGGGACGATCCTGCGCCGCGTCGAGCTGCGCACCCACGACGGTCCGCCCGAAACACCGCGCAACCGCAACGTGACGATGATCCCCGCCCGCGGCGGCATCGTCGTCGCCGATTCGATCTCCCGCTGATCGCACTAGGCTGGCCAAGTGCCACAACGACCCGACGTGATGGTGGGCCTGCTGGGGCCGGTCACCATCAACGGCCGGCCGGTCAGCGGCCTGCGTGCCAGGCGCCTCCTCGTGTCGCTGGTCCTCGCCGACGGCCGGCCGCGCTCGGCGCAGCGACTCATCGACGACGTCTGGGAGGACGATCCGCCCCGCTCTCCCGGACCGGCGCTGCAAACGCAGATCTCCCGGTTGCGCCCGCTGTTGAGCGAAGCCACGATCGACGGGGTCGGCACCGCTTACCGCCTTACCGGAGTCCACACCGACATCGCCGTTGCGCAACGACTCGGCTCCGAAGGCACGCCGACGAGCATCGCCGACGCAATCGCGCTGTGGCGCGGCGAACCCGGTGACGACCTCGGCGCGGGATCCCCGTTGGCCACCGACGTGGCTCGGCGTGCCAACGCGGTGCGGCGACAACTCGACGATGCACACGCCGCCCACGCCTTGGCCACCGGCGACTTCGCAACCGCCCGCGATCTCGCCCAGGTACGGTGCGCGACCGATCCGCTCGACGAGTCCGCCCACGTCCTGCTGATGCGCGCCTTGACCGGCGAGGGGCGCCGCGCCGATGCGCTGGCCGTCTTCGCACGGTTGCGCCGACGTCTGGCGTCCGACCTCGGCGTCGCGCCCGGCGGAGAGGCGACCGCGGTCAACGCCGAACTACTCCTCGAGGATGCGCCCACCCCCAACGACACTGCGCGGCGGTCGTCACCGAAGACGGTCGGCCTCCGCGCCGACCCGACACCACTCATCGGCCGCGAGGACGACTTGGCCGCCATCGCTTCGGGCGTCGAGGCCCACCGTCTGGTCACGATTCTCGGACCGGGAGGCGTCGGTAAGACCCGGGTCGCCAACGCCGTCGGGAACGTCCTTGCCCAGCGGGGTCTCCCGGTGTTCTTCGTACCGCTCGCTTCGGTGCGCGACAACGACGACGTCGTGGCCGCGCTGGCCCAAGCACTGGAGGTCGGTGAAGCCGACCTCAACGCCGCGGGCCGTCCCCGCCTGACCGTCGGCGACCTCGCCGATCGCCTGGCCGACGCGGTGCGCGGTCGCGAGTCGGTGTTGATCCTGGACAACTGCGAGCAGGTGATCGACGCGTGCGCCCGGATCGTCGACAACCTGATCGCTGCCGAGCCGCGCTTGCGGGTGATCACCACCAGCCGCGCACCGTTGCAGATCGCCGCCGAGCAGGTCTACCCGTTGCCGGTGCTGGACTCCGACGGTGAGGCGCCGCCCGCGGTCGAGTTGTTCACCGTGCGCGCGCGGGCGGTACGGCCCGACGCCGACCTGCCCCTCGAGAAGGTCGCGCGGCTGTGCCACGACCTCGACGGGCTACCGCTGGCCATCGAGTTGGCGGCCGCGCGGATGCGGACGATGAGTATCGACGAGATCTCCGCACGCCTCGCGCAGCGGTTCGAGTTCTTGCGCTCCGCGTCGCGCACCGCGCCCGACCGCCACCGGACCCTGCGCGCGGTCATCGATTGGAGTTGGGACCTGCTCGACGACGAGGCCCGCCAGGCTCTGCGGCGGCTCTGCCGGTTTCCCGCGGGTTTCTCCTCCACCGCGGCCGCCACCGTCCTGGGGCGCTCCGGAACTGCTTGCGACGACGTGCTCGACGCACTGGCGAACCAGTCACTGTTGACGGTCGCCGAAGTCGCCGGCGTCACGCGCTACCGCATGTTGGAGATGGTCCGCGAATTCGGTGAGGAACGCCTCGTCGGTTCGGGCGAGGAGGCCGGGGTCGACGCGGCGATGGCCGCGTGGGCTAGGGGGTTTGCGATCCAGCTGCGCCGCGACTATGAGACGAACGCAGATCGCACCATCGTCGCGTCGATCAGCGTCGAGGTGGAAAACCTGGTGTGGGTGTTGCGCCGGGCCATCGGCCGTGGTGACGCACCGACGATTATCACCGTCTTCCCAGCGGTCGCCGCATTCTGGTCGATGCGCGGCCTCCATGCCGAAGTGTTGGCCTGGTCGCCCCGCATTCTCGCCGCGTTGCCCCGTGTATCCGACGGGATCGATGGCACATCCCTCGACGACGATACCCGTGAGCTCTGGCAGGCGACGCTGCTGATCTGCGCCGTGCACCAGTACATCAATCCCGATCTGCGGGAACTTGCGCGTGCCCGTGCCGATTTGCGGGCTCTGCGCCGACCCAACCTCGCCGACGACCTGCCCATGGAGTTCGGAAGTTCGCTGCTGCTGGCGCCGGCGGCGCGCGTCGGCGTGCGTCGGGCGTTGGCTGGCACCCGGTCGTCGAACCCGGAGATCGCCCGCGCCTCACTGACGATGAGGGCGAACCTGAGGGAGAACGCGGGCAACTTCCACGGCGCACTTGCCGACGCCACGGCGGTCCGCGACCGGACCAGCCCGGGAGACCTGTGGGCGTCATCGGCGATCAACATCACCACCGGCAGCATCCACGGTCAGCTCGGCGAATGGGAGCTCGCGGTCGAGCACTACCGGAGCGGGATCGAGACCCTGCAGGCCATCGGCGCAGACGAGGACGAACTGCAAGCGCGCAGCTACCTGCTGATCACCCTCGTCGCACTCGGGCGCCTCGACGAAGCCGATGAGCAATTCGCGATTATCGCCGGCGGGTGGACCCCGGCCGATCCTGATCCGCAGGGCAACCCGGAAGTCGTCGCCGCAACGCTGTTGTCCGCCGCGGCAATCGCCCGGGCCCGCGGCCGCGATACCGCCGACCTCTACGCCCGGGCCGGCGATCTGTTGATCCGCGAGCACCCCGGGGTCACGCGGGATCCGGGCGCGGCGATGATCCTCAGCGTCGCCACGCTGGGCCTGGTCCTGCACCGTGACTTCGACCGCGCCGCGCGGATACTGCACAACTTGGCCAGCGGCATGGTCGAGATGTTCGGCACCCGCGGATGGCACGACGCGGCACAGGCGGGGACCATGGCGCTGGCCGCCGGGATCGCACTGGCCACCCATCCCGACGCCGATGCGACGGCTCGCCGCACCGGCGGCCGCCTCATGTCGCTAGCCCGGCGGATCGGCACCCGACGCGACTTCCCGCTCGTCGACGAGGTGTTGCACAGCATCGACGACGTCGGCGCCGCCGCCGTACCGAACTGGACCGAGGAGGCCGATGGCGTCGCGTCGATGTCTCGACGCGACGCCATAGCCGAGTTCACGCGCCTACTGCGCGATGAACCGGACTACTTCGCATTGCGGATATAGGCCCCCACGGCCAACGGTGCGAACACGGCGGTGATGATTGCCGCGCCGACCAGGCTCCACACGACGTGCACGCCGACGTGGCCGTTGGTGCAGAGTTCGCGGACCGCCGTCACCAGGTGGCTGATCGGGTTCACTTTGACGAACCCCTGGAGCCAACCGGGCATCGTGTCCACCGGCACGAAGGCGTTCGACATGAACGTCAGCGGGAACATGATGAGCATCGACACGCCCTGCACCGTCGAGGCCTTACTCATCAGGCAGCCCATCAGCGCGAAGATCCACGACACGGCGAAGCTGCAGACCAACACCAGCAACGTGGATCCGATGACGCCGACCGGATCGGGCCGCCATCCCATCGCAATGCCCACGGCGAAGGTGATCAGCGTCGCCAGCAAGTAGCGCACGACGTCGGCCAGCAACGCGCCGGCGAGCGGTGAGATACGAGCGATGGGCAGTGATCGGAACCGGTCGAATACCCCCTTGTCCATGTCCTCGCGCAACTGGGTACCGGTCACCACCGAAGTGACGATGACCGTCTGCACGAGGATGCCGGGAATGATGACCGGCAGGTAGGCGTGCACGTTGCCGCTGATCGCCCCGCCGAAGATGTAGGTGAACATCACGGTGAAGATGATCGGCTGCAGCACGACGTCGAACAGCTGCTCCGGGTTGTGGCGGATCTTCAGCAGTCCGCGGTAGCCCATGGTGAATGATTGACGGATCGTCTCGGCCAGGCTGACCGAAGTCTTGGCATTGGTGCGCACGGCCGCGGTCGAGATCGACGACGCAGGCATCGCACCGGTGATTGTGGTTGTCATTAGTTGTCTCCTCAGGATTCAGGCTCGTCCGGACCAGTGGTTTCATCGGCCTCGGGACGGCCGGTCAGGGTGAAGAACACCTCGTCGAGGCTGGGCTTTTGCACCGAAATCTCCTCGATCTCGATCCCGTTCTCCCGCAGTGCGATCAGCACGTCGGGCACCAGCGACGGCCGGTGCAGGCTCGCGGTGATCCGCGCGGCCTCCGGGCTCAGTGCAGCCGGCTCGCCCAACACGGACTCCACGATGTGCGCCACCCGCGGCGCCTCGGCACGGTCGGCCGGGGTGAGCTGAAGGGTGGACAGACCGACGGACTGCTTCAGCTCGTCGGCCGTGCCGTCGGCGATCACGCGGCCGTGATCGATGACCGCGATGCGGTCGGCCAACTGGTCGGCCTCGTCGAGGTATTGCGTGGTGAGCAGCACCGTCGATCCGCCCGCGATCAGCTTGCGGATGGTCTCCCACATCTGGGCCCGGGTGCGCGGGTCGAGGCCGGTCGTCGGCTCGTCGAGGAACAGCAGCGGCGGGGTGTCGATCAGGCTGGCGGCCAGATCGAGACGGCGACGCATGCCACCGGAGAATTGCTTGAGCGGGCGGTTCGCCGCTTCGGCGAGGCCAAAGTCGTTCAGCAGTTCCTCGGTGCGGTTGCGTGCGGCGGCGCGGGACTTGCCCAGCAGTCGCGCGAACAGCATCAGGTTCTGGCTCGCCGTCAGATCCTCGTCGACCGAGGCGTACTGTCCGGTCACGCCGACCAGCGAGCGGACCGCTACGGCGTCGCGCACGACGTCGTAACCGAAGACCTTCCCCTCGCCACCGTCGGGGCGCAGCAGGGTGGCCAGCATGCTGACCGTCGTCGTCTTGCCCGCGCCGTTGGGTCCGAGCACGCCGTACACCGATCCGATGGGTACGGCCAGGTCGACGCCGTCGACCGCCAGGGTGTCGCCGAACCGTTTCACCAGACCTCGGGCGTCGATGGCCAGTTCGCCACTGGGTGGCGCAGTGTGTGCGGCGGGTGCCGCATCGATGAATGTTGTCATGGCGACGACTCTGCACGTGGGCGCTGTCGTCGCGCTTGCACCGGCTTACACGAGCTGACGCCTCGGCCTACTCGGCGAACTGCTCGGGCGTCTTGCCCGTCGCCTGGAACACGACGCGGCGCCCGACGGCGACAGCATGGTCGGCGAACCGCTCGTAGTAGCGGCCCAGCAGTGTGACGTCGACGGCAGCGGCGACGCCGTGCGGCCACTCGCGGTCCATCAACACGCTGAACAGGTGGCGGTGCAGGTCGTCCATCGCGTCGTCGTCGGCGTCGAGTTCCAACGCAGCCTGCGGGTCGAGGGTCTGGAGCACCTCGCGTGCACCGTCGGCGAGGCGGACGGCGAGCCGGCCCATCTCCGCGAAGTAGCCGCGGACCTCCTCGGGCAGTGCCGGGGCCGGATGGCGCAACCGGGCGACCTTGGCGACGTGCAGCGCGAGCGCGTACATGCGGTCGATGTCGGCGACGATCTGCAGTCCGGTGAGGACCTCGCGGAGTTCGCCGGCGACGGGAGCCTGCAGCGCGAGCAGTTTGAACGCCTTCTCCTCGGCCTCGGCCGAGTAGTGCTCCATCTGCCGACGGTCCTCGAGGAGTCGGTCGGCAACGTCGACGTCGGCCTGCAGTAGAGCTCTCGTCGCGTGTTCCATGGTGACGCCGGAGAGCTCGCACATGGCGCCGAGCGCCGCCCTCAGCTCTGCCAATTCGTCGTGATACGCGGTGCGCATGGGGTGATGCCTTCCTGGGAGTCGAGTGGGCACGGTCAGCCGAACCGACCGGAGATGTAGTCCTCGGTCTCGCGCCTGTCCGGGTTGGAGAAGATGGTCGCGGTGTCGTTGAACTCCACCAGCTGACCCGGCTGTCCCACGCCCTCGAGGTTGAAGAACGCGGTCTGGTCGCTGACCCGCGCGGCCTGCTGCATGTTGTGCGTGACGATGACGATGGTGAAGTCCTTCTTGAGCTCGGTGATCAACTCCTCGATCGCCAACGTGGAAATGGGATCGAGCGCCGAGCAGGGCTCGTCCATGAGCAGCACATCGGGTTGCACGGCGATCGCGCGGGCGATGCACAGCCGCTGCTGCTGTCCACCCGACAGTCCGCCGCCCGGCTTGTCGAGGCGGTCCTTCACCTCGTCCCACAGGTTGGCCCCGCGCAGACTTGCTTCGGCGACCTCGTCGAGCTCGCGGCCGTTGCGCTCACCCTGCAGTTTGAGGCCGGCGACGACGTTGTCGCGGATCGACATCGTCGGAAACGGGTTGGGCCGCTGGAAGACCATGCCGATGGTGGAGCGCACGCTCACCGGGTCGACCGCCTTGCCGTAGATGTCCTCCCCGTCGAGCAGCACCCGCCCGGTGGCGTAAGCGCCCGGGGTGACCTCGTGCATGCGGTTGAGGGTGCGCAGTACCGTCGACTTGCCGCAGCCGGACGGGCCGATGAAGGCGGTGACGCTGCGCGGCGGCACCTTCAACGACACGTCCTTCACGGCGAGGAACTTGCTGTAGTAGACGTTCAGGTCAGTGATATCGAGGCGCTTGGCCATGGTGAAACGAGTCCTTAGCTCTTCTGTACTAGCTCTTCTTGGGCGCGAAAACGGTCGAGACGACCCGAGCACCGACGTAGGCGATGGCAACGAGGATGACCAGCGAAAGGGCAGCGCCCCACACCCGGTCGAAGCCACTGGGCCCCTGGCCGTACTGCTGCACCATCATCAGCGGCAGCGATTCCTGGTTGCCGTCGAACGGATTCCAGTTCATGGCCTTGGTGGAGCCGACGAGGATCAGGACCGGCGCGGACTCCCCCATGACGCGGGCGATCGCCAACATCACGCCGGTCACGATGCCCGACAGGGCCGTCGGCAACACGACCCGCAGGATCGTCTTCCACTTCGGCACACCCAAGGCGTAGGACGCCTCACGCAGGTCCTGCGGCACGATCTTCAACATCTCCTCGGTGCTGCGGACCACCAGCGGCATCATCAACAGCACCAGCGCGACTGCGACGAGGAACCCCATCCGCGGTAGGCCCAGCGTCGTGCGCCACACCGCGTAGACGAACAGTGCCGCGACGATCGACGGGACGCCGGAGAGGATGTCGACCATGAACGTCGTCGCACGGGAGAGGACCGAGCGTCCGTCGGAGTACTCGACGAGGTAGACCGCGACGAGGATGCCCAGGGGCACCGAGATCACCGTCGCGAGCGCCGTCTGGACCAGGGTGCCGACGACGGCGTTGGCCGCGCCGCCATACCGCTCCGAGCGCAGCCACCAATCTGGGTCGGTGATCGGCCCGATCCCCTTGACGACCAGGGTGGCGAGCAGCCACACCAGCGGGATCATGGCGATGCCGACGGCGAGTACCACGGCTGCGCGGGCGCCGGAATTCACCATCCGGCGTCGGGCCGCCAGTTGTTTGAAGCTCGACGTCGGTGGTTGGGTGCCCGACGAGCCGCTGGGCGAGGCGGGTGTGTCGATACCAAGCGTCATGTCAGGCCTGCCTTCTGCCGACGATGCCCCGAGCGGCCGCGTTGACGAGGAACGTCAGCACGAACAGGGCCAGTCCGGCGGAGATGAACGCCCCGGTCTTGGCGGGCGAATCGAATTCGGCGGCGTTGTTCGCGATCTTCGTCGCGAAGGTCTCGCCGCTCTCCATGAGGTTGAAGTTCATCGGCCCGGTGTTGGAGATGATGAGGTAGAGCGCCATCGTCTCGCCGAGCGCGCGGCCCAGACCGAGCATCGAGCCGCTGATGTAGCCGGAGAACCCGAACGGCAGGACCGCGGTCCGCACGACCTCCCACTTGGTGGCGCCCAGCGCCAGCGCCGCCTCGCGGTGGGCGACGGGCGTCTGGACGAACACCTCCCGGGTGACGGCGGTGATGATCGGCAGGATCATCACCGCCAGCACGATCCCCGCGGTGAGCAGCGTGCCGCCGGTCGACATGTTGGTCACGTTGTCGGCCGGTTCGGCGAAGAACGGGAGGAAGCCGGCGTTGGCCACGAGCCAGTTGTTGACCGGCACCATCGCCGGGCCGAGCACCAGGATCCCCCACAGGCCGTAGACGATCGACGGCACGGCAGCGAGCAGGTCGACGAGGTAGGTCACCGGCCCGACGACCCGCTTGGACGCGTACTCGGTGAGGAAGACCGCGATCCCCAGGGCTATCGGCATGGCGATCAACAACGCGATGAGCGACACCAGCAGCGTTGCGTAGGCGAGCTTGGGGATACCGAACTTCAGGGCCCCGCCATCGACGACCCAGTCGCCGGAGTAGGTGAAGAAGTTGGCCTCATTGTCGATCAGCGAAGGTGCGGCAGTGATTACCAGAAAGGCCGCGATTAGCGCGATGACGACGGTCACCAGGATCCCCGAGCCGGTGGCGAGGCGGCGGAAGACCACATCGCCGAGGCGGCTCGCGGTCGAGCCGGCCAACGTCGATGCCCCCGACGATCCTGGTGTCGGCACCCGCGTCGAGAGTCCTCCCGACGACGACGGTGCCGTGTCGGCGTCATCGGGAACGGCGTGGCTCCCCGTCTCCGGTGTCATCTGATTCGTCGCTGCCACGATCTACTTCAGGGCGTCGATCGTCGGCGATAGCCGCGCGCGGTAGCCCGCCGGGAGCGGCACGTAGCCGATGTCGGCGAGGCCCTTCTGACCGTCGGCGAGGATCGTCGTGAACGCCTCGCGCAGCGCTGGCGCGGTCTGCGCGTCGGGGTAGCCGGCACTGCAGACGACCGAGTATGGCGTGAGGATCAGCGGGTACGCACCGGGAGCTTTCGACGAGAAGAGGACGTCGGCGTCGACGACGAGGTTCTTCGAGTCGGGCTCGGTGAAGGTGACCGCGTCCAAGGCCTTGGCTGCCGACTCCGCGGTGAGCGCGACGGGGCCCGCTCCGAAGTCGATGGCGGCCACACCGAGGTCGTTCTCGGTGGCGAAGCCCCACTCGACATAGGTGATGGATCCGGCGGTCTTCTTGACGGTGTCGCCGACGCCGGTCGACTTGGCCGCGGCCGACCCGCCCGTGCCCTTGAACTCCTTGGAGTGCTCGTACGGCCAGGCCTGCGGGGCACTGAGCTGCAGGAACTTCTGGAAATTGTCGGTGGTGCCGGAGCTGTCGCTGCGGTGGACGGGCACGATCCTCGTCGACGGCAGCGTGACGCCCGGGTTCAACGCGGCGATCTCCTTGTCGTTCCACGTGGTGATCTTCGAGTCGAAGATCTTCGCGAGGACCGTCGGCGAGAGCGTCAGCTTCTCGACACCGGGGAGGTTGTAGGCCAGCGCGACCGGCCCGGCGACGAGCGGGATGTGCCAGGCGTCGTTGCCGTTGCAGCGCGCGTTGGCCTTGGCCGCCTCGTCGTCCTTGAGCGGCGAATCGGTACCGGCGAAGTCGACGTCGCCCGCAAGGAATTTCTTGATCCCGTCGCCCGATCCGCTGCCGGTGTAGTCGAGGACCGCGCCGCCGGCCTCGGTGAGCACCTCACTGAAGTGCGCCATCGCCTTCTGCTGTGCCGTCGATCCCTCGCCGGTGATCGTCGCCGACCCCGATCCACTACATCCTGCGACCGCCAGCAGGGCGGCCATTCCGGTCACTGCCGTCGCGGCACGGACACTGTTTCGCTCGATCGTCACCATCGATCCTTCGTCGTGTTGGCCCCACTTCGGGCTCGTCAACGGCGACGGTATGGGCCGAGGGTGGCCGGTCCCCTTCGGCAAGGTGAACCCCCGGCGAACGGCGCTTGTCCGTTTCGTTCTGTAAATGAGATACATGCCTGCGCGGAATCCTGCGATCAGCATCTACGCTCAGGAGGCTCTGATCGGTATCGGCCAGACCCTCCGCAATCGTCGACGCGCGCTCGGAATCAGTGCTGTGACCACAGCTGAAGCGGCCGGAATGTCACGCGTCGCGCTGCACCGCATCGAGGCCGGATCCCCGGCGGTAACCGTCGGGGCGCTCATGAACGCCGCCGAGGCGCTGGGCTTGCAGCCCACACCGCCTCAGCGATTGCATGCGCGCACTATAAATGAATGACACTCCACGGGCAGTTCTGTGGGACAGCATCAAGCGGCTCCAGCGCTAGCGTGGACCCGTGACGTTCAGTCCCGGCGCAGCCCGAGCATCCCAGCAACGTTGCGGCCGACTGATTCGACGGCGTTGACCGGTGCGAGCGCGGTTTCGGCTATCCCGACCAGCTTCTCGACACGGGAGACGACCCCCTCGAGCCGGGCCATCAGACTCTCGAGCTGATCAGCCATGCCATCTACGCGGTCCATCGCCTGAGTGACGCGGCCCAGCGAGTAGTCGAAGGATCCAAGCGTCGTGTCCATCGACGCCATTGTCTGCCCCATGTCGGCGAGGATCTCCTGCACCTGATCGACGGTCTCGTCAGCCGTCAGCGCCGCCTGGGTCAGCTTGCGCAGCCGTTCCCGACCCGTCCGCGGCGCTTCTTTGCCGGTTTCACGATCTGCCATGAAGTGGATTATCACGCGCCGGGGCACCGCCTGTCCCCACAACACGATTACGCTAGCGACTCGTGTACGTGAAGGTGTGCGGACTGACGACCGTCGACGCGGCGCGCGTCGCCGTCGACGCGGGTGCCGACGCGATCGGCGTCGTGATGAACAAGACCTCCCCGCGTGCGATCGACGCCGCCACCGCCGCGGCGATCATCACGGCCGTCGGCGACGACGCAGACACGGTGCTCGTCGTCAACGACAAGACCGCCACCGAGGCCGCCGCGCTTGCCGGCGACCTCGGCGTCGACGTCCTCCAACTGCACGGCCGCTACTCCCCCGACGACTTCGCCACGGCACTCGTGGGCATTCCCCGCGTGTGGCGCGCGACGTCGCTGGCGCACGACCCGGACCTCACCGTCGGCGCATATGGCGAGGAGGCACTGCTCCTCGATGCCGCAGTCCCGGGCTCGGGCCGCCGTTGGGACACCGACGCCGTCGTGTCGCGCCTGGCTCCGGGCGACCGGTGGATCCTTGCCGGTGGGCTGACCCCGGACAACGTCGGCGAGGCCATCGCCGCGGCCAACCCGTGGGGTGTGGACACCTCCAGCGGTGTCGAGTCGGCGCCGGGCATCAAGGACCACGACGCGATCCGCGCCTTCATCGGTGCCGCCCGAGCGGCCGGGGCATCATGGCCGAATGAAGCTCTACGCTGACACCCCAGCCCGACGCTCGCGCCAAATATTCGGCGACCTCTGGGTCGTCGCCTGGGCGGTCTTCTCGGTGTGGCTGGCCACCATGGTCTTCGACGTGACGATGAAACTCGCCGTGCCGGGACGCAAAATGGAAAGTGCTGCGACGACGATGGGCGAGAAGCTGCGCGACGCCGGCAACAGCGTCGACAACGTGCCCATGGTCGGCGACAAGCTCGCCAAGCCGATCTCCGGTGCGGGCGGGGCCGCGGACTCGCTCGCCGATGCCGGGCGCTCGCAGGCCGAGGCTGTGCATACCTTCGCGTGGTGGCTGGCCATCGCGGTCGCGATCGTCCCCATCGTGATGGTGCTGTCGATGTACATCCCGCTGCGCATGCGGTTCATCCGCCGGGCCAGCACCCACGCGCGCCTGCGCGACACCGAGGCAGGTATCGACCTGCTCGCGCTTCGCGCCATCACCGGGCAACCCCTCACCGTGCTCGACGACATCACCGACGACCCGGCCGGCGACTGGCGCAGCGGGAACCTCCCGGTGATCCGTGCACTCGCTGCCGTCGAGCTTCGCGATATCGGGCTCAAACCGAGTGCAATCGTCACGCCGCGCCTGGCCGACGACCCCCTTTGAGGGCCTTCTTTCCCCATGTAGAGGCAGTCGTTCCCGCTGATCGGGCGCGTCCACCGGCGATAGAGTGACTGCGTGGCCCATCTCCTTTCCCGACGCGACCTCGACTTCCTCCTCTACGAATGGCTCGACATCACGTCGTTGACCGAGCGGGAGAAGTTCTCGGCACATTCACGCGAGACCTTCGACGGCGTCCTCGACCTGTCGGCCGACCTCGCCGAGAAGCTGTTCGCACCCCACAACAAGGCCGGCGACCAGAATCCGCCCTACGTCGGCGACGACGGCAAGGTCGTGCTCATCGACGACGTGAAGACCGCCACGGACGCTTACGCTGACGCCGACCTGATCGCCGCGCCCTTCCCCGAGGCTCTCGGTGGGATGGACCTGCCCTCGACGATCAGCCGCGCCTCGATGGCGTGGTTCCAGGCGGCCAACCCCGGCACCTCGTCGTACGCGCTGCTGACCACGGCCAATGCCAACCTCCTCGTCGCGCACGGTTCGCCGGAGCAGATCGACACGTGGGTGCGCCCCATGCTGGCCGGCCGGTATTCGGGCACCATGTGCCTGTCCGAACCCCAGGCCGGGTCGTCGCTGGCCGACATCACCACCAAGGCCGTCCCCGCCGGTGACGGGACCTACCGGGTCAGCGGCACCAAGATGTGGATCTCCGGCGGCGAGCACGAGCTGACCGAGAACATCGTCCACCTGGTACTTGCCAAGGCACCCGGCGGCGGCCCAGGCGTCAAAGGGATCTCGCTGTTCATCGTGCCGAAGTTCCTGCCCGACGGGACACGCAACGACGTGGCGCTGGTCGGCCTCAACCACAAGATGGGCAACCGCGGCACCACCAACACCCTGCTCAACTTCGGCGACGGCAGCCATCCCGTCCCCGGCGGATCCGGTGCCGTCGGCTACCTGGTCGGGCAGGAGCATCGCGGCCTGTTCTACATGTTCCACATGATGAATGAGGCACGGATCGGTGTCGGCTTCCTCGCGACGGCCATCGGCTACGCCGGCTATCTCGCCTCACTGGACTACGCCAAGGTCCGGACGCAGGGGCGGCCGCCCTGGTCGAAGGACGCGGCGTCGGCACCGGTCCCGATCATCGAGCACGCCGACGTGAAGCGGATGCTGCTGGCGCAGAAGTCCTACGTCGAGGGAGCGTTGGCGCTGGGGCTGTACTGTTCGCGGCTCGTCGACATCGAGGCCACCTCCGATCGCGCAGAACGCGATCAGGCGCACCTGCTGCTCGAAGTACTCACCCCGATCGCGAAGGCGTGGCCGTCGCAGTGGTGCCCGGAGGCCAACAACCTGGCCATCCAGGTGCACGGCGGATACGGCTACACCACCGAGTTCGACGTGGAGCAGTGCTACCGCGACAACCGACTCAACCCCATCCACGAGGGCACCAACGGGATCCAGGGCATCGACCTGCTAGGCCGCAAGGTGGTCATGGACGGCGGCGCCGGCCTGACGCTGTTGTACGAAACCATCGTCGCGACGATCGACCGGGCACCCTCCGACGGCGAGACCGCCGACTACGCGGCAGCGTTGCGCGCCGCCCTCGACGACCTGGTCGCCACCACCGCGACGCTGTGGGCCGACGCGAATCCCGCTGTCGCACTGACCAATTCGTCGGTGTACTTGCAGGCGGCCGGTCATATCGTGCTCGCGTGGATGTGGCTGGACCAGCTGCTGGCCGTCGGGGACAAGACCGGCGACTTCTACGACGGGAAGCGGGCGGCGGCGCGCTATTTCTTCCGGTTCGAACTGCCGACCGTCGGGCCGCAGTTGGCGCTGTGCAAGTCGTTGGACCAGACCACCGCGGAGACCGACCCGGCCTGGTTCTGATCACTGGCCCCCTCCCACTTCACCGACCGGGGCCCGGGCGGGTAGAACTGAGCGCATGAAGTCTGCGGGACGCATCGCGATGGTCGTCGACCTCGTGCTGCTCGTCGCCCTGTTCGGCTGGCGCCCCTGGGGTGCCATCCCGACGCTGATCGCCGGTACCGCGCTGTTCACCGGCGCGATGCTGGGGCTGTTGATGGCGACGGTGCCCGTCGAGGCGTCGGCGTCGATCGCCCCACGTGCCGCCATGCCCGAGGCGCCGCGCGTCCCCCAGGGCGAGGTCATCCGGCGCCAGTGGGAGCGGGCCGTCGAGCAGCACAAGAACGTGCTCAGCGCCTATGCCGCATACGAGCTGGATCCGGAGATGTTGCTGCGCTATCCGGCGATGTGGGACCTGACCGCCCCCGATGTCATCGACTTCCAGGACACCCTCGAACTGACCAACAGCGTGGCGACCGACGACTTCCCGGGCGAGAAGATCGCTCCGGAGTACATCGACGCCGTCGCGATGCTGCGCACCGCCTGGGCCAAGGCCGACCGCTACGCCCGTTCGACGGGCACGGGGAACCTTCCCGATACCGACGCCGCCGCCTGCGACAAAGCGCTCAAACTGCTGCGCCACGCCAATGGCACGCAGGGCAAGGAGCGCGCGGCCTACTTGGAGCAGGTCCTGACGACAGTCGAATCGCTCGGCGACCGCGGTGTCATCGCCCCGCCCGCGCGCATCCACGACGAGCTCTCCACGCAGGTCCGCAAGGCCATCGAGCAATAACCGCGGTCACTACACCTCGCCGATCCGCTTCCCGTCGAGGCTGTACGTGCCGCCGGGACGCTCCGACACCGGGCCGACCCTCATCCGGATCACGACACCGTCGACTCGGTGACCAGATGCCTCGCCCACTTGGAACGCGACCAGATCGGCGTCGTAGGCCGGCGACTTGGCGCGGGCCATGATGTCGTCGCGGACCTTGACCAGTGCGGCCGTGGTCACCGCGGTCAGCGGAAACCCCGAGGCGGGATAAGACCGTTCGAACCGTCGGACCACCGGGAACTGACCCGGAACGACGACGATGTCGCTGATCGGCCCACCGCCGAAGCGGATCGCGATGCCACCGGAGTTCTGGATCGACGACGCCGAGAGCGGCGCCACCCCGTCGCCGAATGCACGGAAGTCGAGTCGGCCGACGATCGGCGCACCCGGGTCGAGTCCGCTCTCCACCATTACGCGCTGTGCCACCGGCATCACCGTCTCGACCGAACCGGCACCCACGGTGTCTGGGAGGTGCCCGTTCTCGTCGACCTGGATGTCCTGTCCGGAGAACGAGAAGGTGGCGAGCAGCTTCTCATCCGGGTGGCGCCGCGCAATGGTGATGCCGTCTGACGCGTAGGCGTGGGTCATGTCGACCTTGAGCTTCTTCGCCACCGCCAGGGCGTCCGCGCCGGCCTTCTGCAGGTTCAGCCCGGCCACCTGTGCACGCGCAAAGGTCCGACGATCGGAAGCACGGCGGCGATTCGCGTCGTACCACTTGCCGGAGGAGTAGTTCGACGACACGTCGTCGCCGTTGCTCGGATCGAAGACGCCGAGCGAGACGGAGTTCTCCCGAATCGACATCCGCAAAACGGTGGCCGACCCGTTGGTCACGATCTTGTCGGCATGGTCGAATGCCGCGCGCATGAGTTCGTCGGAATTGCGCAGCTCGTTGCCACTCGAATCCAGTCGGGGGCCCGGCTTGAATCCGGCATCGCCGACGCCGGGTGCGATCGTCGCATCCATCGCCTCGAAGAAAACGACGGCGGGAATGCCGAGACCGACTGCGAGGATCGGCACAGCGACCAATGCCGCGAGAGTCTCCGAACGGTGGTCCTTGCGCAGCGACAACAGGCACGCGAACACGATGACGACGGCCACCACGATGGCCAGGATCCGAACCGCCGGATTGCCCGACACGGCCGCGACGATGATCCCGGCGGCGCCCACCACGCCAGCGATGACCACGCGGATGACGGGATCGCTGTTCATGCTCAAAGAGTAGCGACCGAGCGGACGCTCGGCGTCGTAGAGTGAGCCTCGTAAACCTCCTCTCCCGAAAGGCGACGCATGACCATCACCGATTTGTTCTCTGTTGAAGACAAGGTCGTCATCGTCACCGGCGCCTCGTCAGGATTGGGCGTCGCGTTCGCCACCGCTTTCGCCGAGGCGGGCGCCGACGTGGTTCTCGCCGCCCGCCGCGTCGACCGGCTCGCGCAGACGGCCGAAGCGATCGCGCCGACCGGGCGCGCCACGCTCGCCGTCGCGTGTGACGTCGCCGACCCGGCCGCATGTCAGAACGTCGTCGACGAGGCGATGGCGAAGTTCGGCCGCGTAGACGTGCTGATCAACAACGCCGGTATCGGGACCGCCGTTCCGGCCACCCACGAAACTCCCGAACAGTTCCGGCAGGTCATCGACATCAACCTCAACGGCTCGTACTGGATGGCGCAGGCGTGCGGTCGCGTGATGAAGCCGGGCAGTGCGGTCATCAACATCGCGTCGATCCTCGGGATCACGACGGCTTTCCTCCCCCAGGCCGCGTACTCGGCCAGCAAGGCCGGCATCATCGGCATGACCCGCGACCTCGCGCAGCAGTGGACCGGCCGCAAGGGCATCCGCGTCAATGCGCTCGCGCCCGGGTTCTTCAAGTCAGAGATGACCGACGAGTACCCGGAGGGGTACCTCGACTCGCAGGCCCACCGGATGATCGTCGGGCGAACGGGCGATCCGGCCGAGCTGGCCGCGACCGCGATCTGGTTGGCATCGGCCGCCGCCGGATACGTCACCGGGCAAACGATCGCCGTCGACGGCGGTCTGACCGTCACATAGGCCGGCCGAACCTCCGCGTTAGCTGAGGACCCGTCCGAGTGCGCCACAGGGCCGCTCGCGCGGGGCTACAGTCGTGGTGTGGTGGCAGATCAACCGATTCGCCCCCGTTCTTAGGAGGAGTTCGATGAAGCGACGACTCTCGATCGCATTCGTCACGACGGCCGCCGGTTTGACCCTCGGCACGCTGGCCGTCGCCCCGGCATTGGCAGCGACACCCCAGAAGCCGGCCGACGCGCAGACCACCGGGTTCTACTTCTGCATCCGCGGACCCAGCATTGGATCGCTCAGCACCGGTTGGTGCATCTGAGTAGCTTTTCCGGGCTGACGCGGCGCGAACTGTTCGCCGCCGCGTCAGCCGTCGGCAGCGCCGCGGCATTGACGTCGCTCGCCGGCCCAGTGATCGAGGAGGCGTACGCAGCCGATCCGGCAGGGACCGGATCGCTGTCCGACATCGATCACTTCGTGTTCTTCATGCAGGAGAACCGTTCCTTCGACCACTACTTCGGCACCATGTCGGGGGTTCGAGGCTTCGGCGAACCGTCGTCGGCGTGGAAACAGTACGGCTGGGCACCCGGCGTGGGGCCCACCCGCCACGGTTACACAATGCCGTTCCGCCTCGATACGACGCGGGGGCCGACGCTCGACGGTGAGTGCATCAACGACCCCGACCATTCGTGGGCGGGGATGCACCATGCGTGGAACGGCGGCCGCAACGACGGCTGGCTGCCGATGTCGATCAGTTCGGTCGGTGCGGCGAACGCCCCCGCGCTGATGGGCTACTACGAGCAGGCAGACATCCCCGTCCACCGGGCGCTCGCCGACGCGTTCACCGTGTGCGACAACTACCACTGCTCGGTGCTGGGCCCGACCAGCCCCAACCGGCTGTACTGGATCAGTGCGCACCTCGATCCGTCGGGAGTCCGCGGCGGCCCGAACCTGCACACCCCGACGATCCTGCCCCGCCACGTCTATTCGTGGCGCACGATGCCGGAGAACCTCACCGAGGCGGGCGTCTCGTGGAAGGTGTACAACAACCGCGACGCCGGACCGATCTCCACGGCGCTGCTCGACGGGATGATCGGCTGCTTCAAGCAGTCGCAGGATCCGGACTCGCAGCTCGCCCGGCGCGGCATGGCGCCGACCTATCCGCAGGATCTGGCCGCCGATGTGCGCGCCGGTCGGCTGCCGAGTGTGTCGTGGGTGATCCCGCCACTGGTGCAATGCGAACACCCGGCACTGCCCGCTGCATTCGGCGCTGCAGGCCTGATCGACCTGCTCCGCATCTTGACGTCGAATCGGGCGGTCTGGGAACGCACAGCCCTCATCGTCAGCTACGACGAGAACGGCGGCTTCTTCGACCACGTCGTGCCGCCGACCCCGCCGCCGGGTACCCCGGGCGAATACGTGGACGCGCCGCATCTGTCGAAGGTCAAAGAGGCGAAGGGCATTCGTGGGCCCATCGGCCTGGGATACCGGGTTCCGGGGTTGGTGATCTCGCCGTACAGCCGCGGCGGCCTTGTCGCGTCGGAGGTCTTCGACCACACCTCGCAGTTGCAACTCATCGAGCGACGCTTCGGCGTGGAGGTACCGAACCTGACTGCTTGGCGGCGTGCGACGACGGGTGACATGACATCGACCTTCGACTTTGCCCGACGGCCGCGGGCGGGCTGGCCGAAACTGCCCGATCCGCGCCCCAAGATGGAGGCGGCGATCGCCCAGTGCGGGCCCAACATGGCGTTGGGCACCGTAGAGATGGGCGCCCCGTTCCCGGTGCCGCCGAATCGGATGCCCGGCCAGGCACCAGGTACCCGCCGCGCACCCAGCGGCTAACGGTCAGCCCAGGGAGAACGGCCGGCCATAGAAGTTGAACGACTCCTGCGCGAACTCCGTCTCGACGATAACGAGCAGCCACGAACGCGCCTGCGCATATCCGGCACAACCCCGCAGGCCGATCTGCGAGTTCACGTAGCTCGCGCGAACCGACTTCTCGCCGGCGGAGATGAGACCCCGCTGATGGCTATCGGCACCGAAGAGGTCGGGCATCTCCTCGTCGTAGACGAAGAACCGGGCCACCTCGCCCGGGCCCAGCGACAGCGTGTTGCGGGCGCCACCGTAGAGGTCATAGTCGTCGATGGTCCCGTCGCTCAGTCGAAGCGAACCGTCACGGCCGCCCACGCGGCCGCCACCGAGGTTGACCTGGCACCCCACGAGATAGCCCGGCCGCACCAGGAGATAGCGGGTCGGCTTGGAGATGTCCACCCGGTATTTGGCCGATACCCAGGCGTTGCGGTGCAGCGGCGTGCCGCCCATCGACGGGTTGATCGTGGCCCGCTCGCCGGTGCGCGAAATGGTGACGACGGTGCCGTCGCCCATTTTCATGGTCTGCTTCTGCGGCGGCAGGACCACGTTCACATCAGCCGACGCGGTCGGCGCCAACACTGTGGATACGACGACGAGGACAGCGGCAACCAAGCTCGAAAACGCGGAGCCCGTCACCGAGCCCGCGCCTATCCGGTATCGCTTCCCCACCCCGTCAGGGTAAGCCTGATGCCCGGCACACCGACGATCGGCTCCCCGGCTGCCCGATATGCGAGAGTCCCCGTA
>DLKD01000053.1 GCA_002477755.1 Gordonia sp. UBA7599 | reverse complement strand
CCGACCCCAGCTACCACCGCCAAATCCTGGTTGCGACCGCGCCGCAGATCGGGAACACCGGGTGGAACGACGAGGACGGCGAAAGCCGCCTGCAGGGCGGTGACGCGCCCGACCCCGGCCGGATCTGGGTCGCCGGGTTCGCGGTGCGCAACCCCACTCGACGCGTCTCGAACTGGCGCGCCACCGGCAGCCTCGACGATCAGCTCGTACAGCAGGGCGTCGTCGGCATCGCCGGCATCGACACGCGCGCGATCACCCGAGTCCTGCGCGAGCACGGCTCGATGCGCGCGGGCGTGTTCTCCGGCGCGGCGCTCGCCGCCGACGACGAGTTGCTGGCCCGCGTCACCGCGGCTCCGCCGATGGCCGGGGCGAACCTGTCGGCACAGGTCAGTACGGCGGCGGCCTACGTCGTCCCCGCCGTCGGCCCGGTACGCTTCCGTGTCGCCGCGCTGGACCTCGGTATCAAGGCGAACACGCCGCGGATGCTGGCGCAGCGGGGGATCGAGGTACACGTGCTGCCGGTGGCATCGGGCCTCGACGCGATCACCGACCTCGCACCCGACGGGGTATTCCTGTCCAACGGGCCGGGCGACCCGGCCACCGCCGACGCCGCCGTCGGCCTGACTCGCGAGGTGCTCGAGGTCGGCTATCCGCTGTTCGGCATCTGCTTCGGCAACCAGATCCTGGGCCGGGCCCTGGGTCGCGAGACCTACAAGATGCGCTTCGGGCACCGAGGCATCAACATCCCGGTCATCGATGTCGCGACCGGTCGCGCAGCCATCACGAGTCAGAACCATGGGTTCGCGCTGGAAGGCGAGGCCGGCGAGGAGTTCGACACGGACTTCGGCCACGCCCGCGTCAGCCACGTCTGCGCCAACGACGGTGTCGTCGAAGGTGTGGAGCTCCTCGACGGCCGGGCGTTCTCGGTCCAATACCACCCGGAGGCCGCGGCCGGCCCACACGATGCCGCCTACCTCTTCGACAAGTTCGCCACCGCGATGGAGAAGCACTGATGCCACGCCGCACAGACCTCAACCACGTCCTCGTCATCGGGTCCGGCCCGATCGTCATCGGTCAGGCCTGCGAGTTCGACTACTCGGGCACCCAGGCGTGCCGCGTCCTGAAAGCCGAGGGTCTGCGCGTCTCGCTGATCAACTCGAATCCGGCGACCATCATGACGGACCCGGAGTTCGCCGACGCGACCTACGTCGAGCCGATCACCGCCGAGTTCGTCGAGAAGGTCATCGAGGCTGAGCGTGACGCCGGGCACCCGATCGACGCGGTGCTGGCAACGCTGGGCGGCCAGACCGCCCTCAACACCGCTGTCGCGCTGCACGACCGGGGTTCACTGGAGAAATACGACATCGAGTTGATCGGCGCCGATTTCGACGCCATCCAGCGCGGTGAGGACCGACAGATGTTCAAGGACATCGTCGCCTCGGTCGGCGGTGAGAGTGCGCGTTCACGCGTGTGCCACACCATGGACGAGGTCCGCGAGACCGTCGCCGAACTCGGCTATCCGGTCGTCGTGCGGCCGTCGTTCACCATGGGCGGCCTCGGCTCCGGCATGGCCTACGACGAGGCCGACCTGGAACGGATCGCCGGTGGGGGCCTGGCGGCCTCGCCGACGGCCAACGTGCTCATCGAGGAGTCGATCCTCGGGTGGAAGGAGTACGAACTCGAGCTGATGCGCGACCACCGCGACAACGTCGTCGTGGTCTGCTCCATCGAGAACGTGGACCCGGTCGGCGTGCACACCGGCGACTCGGTCACCGTCGCGCCGGCCATGACGCTGACCGACCGCGAATACCAGCGGATGCGCGACCTGTCGATCGCGATCCTGCGGGAGGTCGGCGTCGATACCGGCGGCTGCAACATCCAGTTCGCCCAAGATCCGCGCGACGGGCGCCTGGTCGTCATCGAGATGAACCCGCGGGTGTCGCGGTCCTCGGCCCTGGCATCGAAGGCCACCGGGTTCCCGATTGCCAAGATCGCCGCGAAGCTGGCCATCGGCTACAGCCTCGACGAGATCGTCAACGACATCACCAAGGAGACGCCGGCCTGCTTCGAGCCGACGCTGGACTACGTCGTGGTCAAGGCGCCGCGCTTTGCCTTCGAGAAGTTCCCTGGTGCCGACGACACACTGACCACGACGATGAAGTCGGTCGGCGAGGCGATGAGCCTGGGCCGCAGCTTCGCCGAGGCGTTCGGCAAGGTGCTGCGGTCGCTGGAGACCAAGGCTGCCGGGTTCTGGACCGAACCCGACCGGCCCGATCCCGCGCAGGTGGACCTGCCGGCCCTGCTGGAGAAGGTGCGCACCCCCAAGGACGGCCGCTTCTACGACGTCATGCTGGCAATGGAGGCCGGTGCGAGCATCGAGGACCTGTACGAGGCCACCGCCATCGACCCGTGGTTCCTCGCCGAGATCGCCTGGATCGGTGAGGTCGGGGCGCAAGTCCGCGACGCCGACGAACTTGACGAGCACCTGCTGCGCCTGGCGAAGTCGACCGGCTTGTCCGACCGGCAGATCGCGGTGCTGCGGGCCGCTGGCGGCGACGACTCACTGGGCACCGAGGTAACCGTTGCCGCGCTGCGCGAACGACTCGACGTGCACCCCGTGTACAAGACTGTCGACACCTGTGCCGCCGAGTTCGAAGCACGCACGCCGTACCACTACTCGACCTACGAGATGGACCCTGCCGCCACCAGCGAGGTGGCGCCGCAACCCGACCGTCCCAAGGTTCTCATCCTCGGGTCGGGGCCCAACCGAATCGGTCAGGGCATCGAGTTCGACTATTCGTGCGTGCACGCCGCGATGACGCTCTCGCTGGCCGGATACGAGACGGTCATGGTCAACTGCAATCCGGAGACGGTGTCCACCGACTACGACACGGCCGACCGCCTGTACTTCGAACCGTTGACCTTCGAGGACGTCCTGGAGGTCTACCGCGCCGAATCGCAGTCGGGCACCGTCGCCGGTGTCATCGTCCAGCTCGGCGGCCAGACGCCGCTCGGCCTGGCGCACCGACTGGCCGACGCCGGCGTGCCCATCGTCGGCACCGGGCCCGACGCGATCGACCTGGCCGAGGACCGCGGCGAATTCGGCCGGGTGCTGACCGAGGCGGGTCTGCCCGCCCCGGCATTCGGCACGGCGACGACGCTCGACCAGGCCAAAGAGGTCGCCGACCGCATCGGCTACCCGGTGCTGGTCCGGCCGTCGTACGTGCTGGGCGGGCGCGGCATGGAGATCGTTTACGACGAGGCGTCGCTACGCGACTACATCTCCCGCGCCACCGAGCTCACCCCCGACCATCCGGTGCTGGTGGACCGCTTCCTCGAGGACGCGGTGGAGATCGACGTCGACGCCCTGTGCGACGGTACCGAGGTCTACCTCGGCGGGATCATGGAGCACATCGAGGAGGCCGGGATCCACTCCGGCGACTCAGCGTGCGCCCTCCCGCCGGTCACCCTGGGCCGGTCCGACCTCGAGGCGGTGCGCAAGGCCACCGAGGCGCTTGCGCACGGCATCGGCGTGCGCGGCCTGATCAACGTCCAGTACGCGCTCAAGGACGACATCCTCTATGTACTGGAGGCCAACCCGCGCGCCAGCCGCACGGTGCCGTTCGTCTCGAAGGCGACCGCGGTCCCGCTGGCCAAGGCGTGCGCGCGGGTCATGCTGGGCGAGTCCATCGCCGAGCTGCGCGCCGCGCAGGTACTCCCGGCCACCGGCGACGGCGGTAACGCGCCGATCAACGCGCCCATCGCAGTCAAGGAGGCGGTGCTGCCGTTCCACCGGTTCCGGCGCGCCGACGGCACCGGTGTCGATTCGCTGCTGAGCCCGGAGATGAAGTCGACGGGCGAGGTCATGGGC
>DLKD01000117.1 GCA_002477755.1 Gordonia sp. UBA7599 | reverse complement strand
GCCGACGAAGCCGAGCTCCTCGCCGACGATGGCGAAGATGAAGTCGTTGTGCGCGTTCGGCAGGTAGTTCCACTTGGCTCGGCTCTGTCCGAGGCCGACACCCACGACACCACCGTTGGCCAGCGCGTACAGGGCCTGGCGCGCCTGGTACCCGGCACCCTGCGGATCGTTGATCGCGCCGATGAAGCTGCGGACGCGCTCGGAGCGATATCCCTCGACCAGGGCCAAACCCACGGCGAGCAGCACGCCGCACACCACGAAACTCGCGAACACCTTCCACGGCAGCCCCGCGAACCACAGCAGCGCGCCGACGATGATCGCGATGGTGATGGTCGTCGAGAGGTTTGGCTCCAACAGGATCAACAGGCAGATCAGGGCCGCGACCGGGATCAGCGGCACCAGCAGCTCGGTCAGGTTGACGCCGTCACGGCGGCGCGAGGCCAGCAGATGGGCCCCCCACACGCACAGCGCCACCTTCACCAGTTCCGACGGCTGCACCGACAGCCCGTAGACGACGAACCACCGCCGCGCGCCCTGGCTGAGAGTGCCGATGCCAGGCACCAGCACCAATGCCAGCAGGATTGTCGTGAGCACGATCATCGGCCCCGCGGCTCGGCGCAGCAAACGGACGGGCAGGCGCACGGTCACGTAGAACACCGCAAGGCCCAGCATTGCGAAGATCACCTGCGTGGTGAACATGCTGTAGGCGGAACCGTCTTTCGAGTACCCCTCGACCGACGACGCCGAGAGCACCATCACCAGGCCAAGGACGGTCAACACCAGCGCGAGCCCGACGACGAGGTGGAACGACGCCGTCGGACGCGCGAGCAGGTTGCGCACGGCCTCGACGATCACCTTGGGCCAGGCGAGCAGCGACTCCGACGGCTCGGGGGTGGTGGTCTCCGTCTTGGCGGCCGTCTTCGTCTTGGCGGCCGTCTTCGTCTTTGCCGCGGTCGTGGTCTTAGCCGCCGTCGTGGTCGCCGCAGTGTCCGCCGTCTCGTCCGCGGCCGTCGTGGACTCGCGGTCGGCGACGGTCATCGCTGCGCCCCGGCCAGCGCGGTCGCGGCCCCGGCGAAGGCGTCGCCGCGGGCGGAGTAGCTGTCGAACATGTCGAGGGAGGCCGCGGCTGGGGCGAGCAGGACCGCGTCAACGCGGTCGTCGGCACGGGCGATCTCCCAGGCCCGGGCCACAGCGGCAGTCATCACTTCGACCGAGCGGGAACGGTCGGCGGCGGCCGGATCCGTCGTGAAGCCCGGATCGGGCACGTGCGTCTCAACGATCACCCGCCCATCGTCCCCTGTGAATACTGTGACTGTTGGGACTTCTGGGGCGTGTCGCGCAATCGCGCGCACAATCTCGCCCCGATCGCGCCCGATCGCCACCACCCCGGCCAACCGGTCGCGTGCATCGCTGATCAATTCGTCGACGGATGCCCCCTTGAGCAATCCACCCGCCACCAGCACCACCCGTTGCCGCGCAGCAATCGCCGCCGCCGCCGCATGCGGGTTGGTGGCCTTGGAGTCGTCGATGAACGCCACCGGCGCGCCCGACGCCCGCGCGAGGCGGATCACCTCTTCGCCGCGATGCCGGGCCGGGGCGAAGTCCGCCAGTCCGGCGGTGATAGCCGCGACCGGGACTCCGATCGCCAGCGTGAGCGCAGCGGCGGCCAGTGCATCTGCGCACCCCGACGGCCCGGGCGGGTGGATGCGATCGACGCCGATCAGCTCTGCGCCATCGCTGAAAGCCCGGTCGACGAGCATCCCGTGGACAATCCCGAGTTGTCCTTCAACGGGCTCACCCAGTGTGAACGGCACGCGCCGCGAGTCCATCCCCACCGGCAGGGTCGCGGCAATCGAGTCATCGCTGCCCACGACGGCGACCCGCCCGCGCAATGCGCCGGCTTTCGCCCCGGCGTAGGCCGCCATCCCGCCGTGCCAGTCGAGGTGGTCCTCCGCGACGTTGAGCACGACCCCGGCCGCCGGCCGCAACGACGGCGCCCAGTGAAGCTGGAACGAGGACGCCTCGACACACAGCACATCGGTGCGCTCGGCCCGCGTCAGGATGTCGAGCACCGGGGTCCCATAGTTCCCGCACGCTGCGACCGACCGCCCGGCCGCGGCCACGATCTGCTCGACCATCGCCGTCGTCGTCGTCTTGCCGTTCGTGCCAGTCACCACCAGCCAGGTGCGCGGCGGGCCGGTCGCGCCGCACCGGTCGACCCACCACGCCAGCTCCACCTCGCCCCACACCGGGACGCCAGCGGCGTGGGCGACGGCGACCAACGAGTGGTCCGGGGCGAATCCCGGCGACACGACGAGCAACCGGGCGCACGCCCAGAGCGCCTCGTCGGCGGCGGCATTCTCGACGCCGAGCCGGTGCAGGCCATCGACCTCTTCATGGGTGCCGAACGCATCGTCGACCACGATGACGTGGGCCCCCGCGGACTTCAGGTACGACGCCGCCGAGCGCCCCGCCGTCCCGAACCCGGCGACCACCACGTCTGCGCCGCCCAACCCGGCGACGAGTTCGGCGGCCCGTGCTGCGTCGAACTCAGCCACCGAAGTTCTTGAACTCGCTGTAGAACAGCGAGAGGCCAAGGCCGATGGAGATGGCCGTCAACAACCAGAACCGGATGATGACCGTCGTCTCAGCCCAGCCGCCGAGTTCGAAGTGGTGGTGGAATGGCGCCATTCGGAACAGTCGGCGCCCCGATGTCCGGAAGACCAGGATCTGCAGCACCACCGAGATCATCTCCGTGACGAACAGCGCGCCCAGGACGACCGCGACCAGCTCGGTGTGACTGACGATGGACAGCCCCGCCAGCAATCCGCCGAGGGCGAGCGACCCCGTGTCGCCCATGAAGATCTTCGCGGGCGCGGCGTTCCACCAGAGGAAGCCGAGGCAGGCGGCACCACCGGCCGTGGCGAGGATGGTGAGATCCAACGGGTCGCGCACCGGGTAACAGCCCGGCGCCGACGGGATCCCGGCCGCGCCGCCCTGACACGCGTTGCGGTACTGCCAGTAGGTGATGAGCACATAGGAGCCCATGACCATCGCCATCGACCCGGCTGCCAGGCCGTCGAGCCCATCGGTGAAGTTGACGGCGTTGGACCACGCCGCGACGACGAACCAGACGAAGAGGACGAAGACGACGCCGCCGAGCCCGGCCAGCGAGATCGCGCTGATGTCACGGGCGTAGGACAGATGTTCGCTGGCCGGGGTGTAGCCGTATGAGTTGCGGAACCGCAGCACAAGCACGCCGAACAAAATCGCGGCAACTGCCTGACCCACCGATTTGGCCGTCTTGTTCAGGCCGAGGTTGCGCTGTTTGCGCACCTTGATGATGTCATCGAGGAACCCGACCAGCGCCAGCATGACCGTGAGGCCCAGCACCAGCATGCCCGATGCGGTCGGACCTGAATCGTCGAGGATATAACCGACGATGTGCGCGCTGAAGTAGGCGGCGACGATGGCGGTGACGATGGCCACGCCGCCCATCGAGGGCGTGCCGCGCTTGGTCTGGTGGCTCTCCGGACCCTCGACGCGTATCTCCTGGCCGAACCCCTGCTTGGAGAACACCCGGATCAGTACCGGCGTCAAACCGATCGACACGATGAGGCCAACCGACCCCGCCACCAGAATCTGCGTAACGTCATGCGTCACGACTGCTCCTCCTGCTCGTTCGGTCCGCGTGCAACCCCACCATCCAACCCCGCCGTCAAATCCACTCGACGACCAGGTCCCGTTGTGCCAGCGCGGCCAGCACCGGGCCCCGGTCCCAATCGCCGACCATCGCGATCACATCACCGGCCGCCGGAGCCCCCGCACCGGGCGCAACCCACGTCTGCGCAAGCTCTTCGGAGGTGGCCAGCAGGGCCGCTTCGTCGCCCCACGACCCCTCCATCACCGCACCCTGGTGAGCGGCGCGCACGGCCCGGGAGTCGCCGACGCAGACGACTTTGTCCACCGCCAGCCGCACGGCCGACCGGCCGAGCAGATCGTGATCGACGACGCTGCGCGCCATATCGCCGTCGTCGGCCAACTCGCCCAGGACGAGCCAGGTGCGCGGTGCCCCCGGCTCCCCCGGTGCGCCGCGGTGCGCGCTACCGGCCCCACTATCGGCGGCGACCTCCACCAACCGTCGCAGCAGCGACTTGCCGTCGGCGATCGTCGCACTCGCTCCGTCGTCGATCACGGTGATCTGCCGGCGACCCGGCGCCGATGCCATCAACGCCTGACGAAGCACCACGCGATCGTCGAAATCGTGCTTGACCCCGTTGATCTCCTGCCCCGTCTCGTGGCCCTTGCCGGCGATCAAGACGACGTCCCCGGACTGCGCCCACGCGACAGCATCGGCGATCGCCGCGGCCCGATCGCCCACTTCCCGGATGTCGGTGGCGCGGCGCTGCTCAGCCGCTACGGCGAGGGCGCCGGCCAGCACGGCGGCGCGGATGGCGGCGGGTTCCTCAGAGCGCGGGTTGTCGTCGGTGATGATCACCAGGTCGGCGCCACGCGCCGCGGCCGCCCCCATTTGCGGGCGCTTGCCGGTGTCCCGATCGCCACCGGCGCCCAGCACCACCGCGATCCGCCCAGGGCAATCCGCGGCGAGTGTGCCCAGCACGGCTTCGACAGCGGCGGGTTTATGGGCGTAGTCGACGACGGCGAGGAAATCCTGCCCCGCCCGCACCGGCTCCAGCCGCCCCGGGACGGCAACGTCGGCGATGCCGGCACACGCCCGGTCGACGTCTGCCCCGGCCGCCGCGCACAGTGCGACGGCGAGCGCGGCATTGGTCACGTTGAAGCGTCCCGGCAGCGGTACCGGGAGTCGATGCACACCGCCGTCGGGGTCGAGCAGCGCCGACGGCCCGTCGGTGGCCACCACCGCCGTCCACCGGCGGGCCGCAGGATCCACCCGGTCGGCGTGGTCGACCGTCGCGACGGTCGTCGGATCGGCGACAATCGCGGCCATCTTCGCACCCCACTCGTCGTCGACGCAGATCACCGCGGTAGCCGCCGCCATCGGCGATGCCGGGTCGAACAGCGCCGACTTGGCGTCGAAGTAGTCCTCCATCGTCGGATGGAAGTCCAGGTGGTCCTGGGACAGATTGGTGAACCCACCGACGGCGAACGAGACTCCGGCGACCCGACCCAGCCGCAGCGCATGGCTGGACACCTCCATGACCACCGTGTCGACTCCGCGCTCGAGCATCGTCGCCAGCAGTGCCTGCAGGTCCGGCGCTTCCGGGGTGGTCAGCGAACTGGGCACGGCCGCGCCGTTGATGCGGGTGCCCACCGTGCCGATCACGCCCACCGAGTGGCCGGCGGCGATCATGGCGGCCTCGACCATGAACGCGGTCGTCGTCTTCCCCGAGGTGCCGGTGATCCCGATAACCGTCAACGAGCGGCTCGGATCGCGGTAGACCGCCGCGGCGAGCGCACCGAGCACGGCACGCGGGTCCGGGTGGACCAGGACCGCGACCCCGTCCGGTGCGTTGCACTCGGCGTCGACGATGACGGCGCCGTCCGGGTCGGTCAGGATGGCGGTCGCGCCGCGGCTCAGCGCCTCCGCCGCGTACGAGGCGCCGTGCACCCGCGCGCCGGGAAGCGCAGCGAACAGGTCGCCGGGACGCACGGACTGCGCGCGCAGCGTCACGCCGGTCACCACGGTGCCGGTCCCACTGCCCGGGCCGTCGGCTCCGATCATCAACGCCAGCTCGGCGACGGACGTCGGTGCAACGCGTTCGGGACGGATGGAGTCGGTTCCCATGGGGTGTCAATCTACCGGCCGCAGCGACCGACTCAGCCCGCCTCGAGGGTTAGGCGGGGGGCCGGCGGCGAATACGGGACCCGGGCACGTTGCAACAACCATCCGGCGATCGTGCCGAACAGCGGTGCCGCCGACTGCCCGCCACTGCCGTCGGAACTGCGCCGCGGGTTGTCCATGATGAGACCGATCACGTAGCGCGGATCGTCGGCGGGAGCGATTCCGGCGAAGGTGATGTTGTAGCGCGAGTCCGAGTAGCAGTTGCAGTGCGGATCGACCTGCTGGGCCGTGCCGGTCTTCCCCGACACCTGGTAGCCCGGCACGGCAGCTGCCGGACCGGTCCCGCGCTGGCGCCCGGTCGGATCGTCTTGGACGACGGCGCGGAACATGTCGCGCACCGTGCGGGCGGTCTGCGGGGATACGACGGTGATCCCGTCGGGGGTGGGCATCGGCGACTCGCGGTGTCCGTCACGCGTCTCGGCGGCGATGATCCGCGGCGGGATGCGAACGCCGTCGTTGGCGATCGCTTGGTAGGCCGACGTCATCTGCAGCAGGGTCATCGACAGGCCCTGCCCGATCGGCAGGTTGGCGAACGAACCGCCCGACCACTGCGACAGCGCCGGAACCTGCCCCGGGCTCTCGCCGGGCAGGCTCACACCGGTGCGCTGCCCCAGCCCGAACGCCGCGACCATGTCGGCAAACCGCTTATCACCGACCTTGCGCGCCAGCATCAGGGTGCCGACGTTCGACGATTTGCCGAAGATTCCGGCCGTGGTGTACCGCTCCGTGCCGTGCGCCCACGCGTCCTTCACGGTCACACCGGCCATCCGGATGTAGCCGGGCACCAGGTGTGTGGTCTCGGGCCGGGTCACGCCGTACTCGATCGCTGCCGCCGCGGTGATGATCTTGTTCACCGACCCCGGCTCGAACGGGGTGGTCACCGCAGGGTTGTCGAGACTGGCGTCGCGCTGCTGGGAAAGCGGCCGCGACGCGTCGAAGGTCGAGTCGTTGGCCATCGCCAGCACCTCACCCGTCTTGGCGTCGAGGACGACCGCCGCGACCCGCTTGGCCCCGGAAGCGGCCTTGGCGGCGTAGACCTGACTCTGGACGAACCACTGGATGTCGGAGTCGAGCGTCAAGCGCAGCGTGGCTCCGTTGATCGCGGGGGCGACGTTGCGCGCACTGCCCGGAATGACGGCGCCGTCAGAGCCGCGGTCGAACGTCTTCGAGCCGTTGGTACCTCCGAGCACCGAGTCCATCGACGACTCGAGGCCGATCAGACCGTTGCCGTCGTAATTGACATCACCGACGACGTTGGCGGCCAGTGAACCGCCCGGGTAGACCCGCAGGTCCTCCGGATCGGCACCCACCTCGGGGTAATCGGCGACGATGCGGGCAGCGACGTCGGTGGCCACCGAACGCGCCAGGTACACGAACTTGTCCTGACCGTTCAGCTTGGCCAACAGGTCGGCCTCCGAGATCGACCCTCCCAGTGCACTCGACACCCCCTTGGCGATCGCCGCGAACCGGGTGGCCGCATCGGGGAGTTTCGGATCGCGCTGGTGCGCGGCCTCGGTGGCGGCACGAACCGCCTGCGGCAGGAAGGTCAGTGCGCGCGCCTCGTCGGTATAGGCCAGGGGACGGCCGTTGCGGTCGAGGATCGCGCCGCGCTTGGCGGTGAGGACCTGGGTGAACTCCCGCTGCGCGGCGGCTTGTGCAGCAAGCGTCTTGGACTCAACGGTGTGGACCACGACCAGACGCGCGGCGATGGCCAGGACCGCGAGGACGACGAACACGACCGCCCATCGCGTGCGGATGGTGAACCGGTCCGGGCGATCCCCGCCCGAACCGTCGGAGCCGCCCGAGGTGGTGCCGCGCGAAGTCGCGGGCTTCGCACCCTTGCGCGAGGTGGCGGACTTCCGCACGCGCGAGCGCAAACCGGCGCCAAGTGCCCCCGGTCGGGGGCTGTCCGTATCGAGCAGGGCACGCATCATGATTTGCCCATCATTGCCGTCACTGTGCGGTCCGCCGCGGATTTGGCCCCGGCGCGCCGCCGTCGCTCGTCGGCGTCGGTGGCAGGACGTTGGGCGCAGCCTGCGCCGGCGCAGGCTG
>DLKD01000128.1:18375-23790 GCA_002477755.1 Gordonia sp. UBA7599 | reverse complement strand
AGTTCTCAAAGAACACACACCCCGTGGCGTAACCGCAGTGCGGTTCGTTTCACGAAGCTTCCCCAGGGCGCAGTCAAGGACCACGACCTTGTTCTCGGGGTTTGCGCCGCTTGATCCGTTTCCCGTTGCCGGTACCGGTCTCAGCGACTCGGAATACCGACTGTACCAGGCGCGGTGACTCTCTCCAAATCGCTTGTGCGGCTTGGAGATTGTTGCTCGCTGCGGTGCGATACGTAAGTTACACACCCGTCAGCGCGGAGGTCAAATCGGCTGGTCAGCGGCGTGTTGCTGCGGGCCGAAGCGTGCGCCGGCGAATGTCTTCTTGCCGCGTCGCAGCACCAACCATCGCCCATGCAACAGGTCTCCGACGCCCGGGACCCAGGTTTCATCGTCGATCTTGGCGTTGTTGACGTACGCGCCGCCTTCGCCGATGGCACGTCGAGCAGCCTTGTTGGAGTCCACCAGGCCGCTGTCCACGAGCAGTTCCACGATGGTCGGTCCTGCGCCTTCTGCGTATGCGGCGATCGTGGTCTCCCCCAATGCCGCAGCCAACGTGGGTTCGTCGAGGCCGGCGAGTTCGCCTCGCCCGAACAGCGCGCCGCTGGCCTCCTGCACCGCGCGCGTCTGCTCCTCGCCGTGGATCATTGTCGTCATCTCGGCCGCCAACCGCTTTTGGGCCAACCGCAGGTGCGGCTTCTCCTCGGTGGCGACGGCGAGTTCGTCGATCTCCTCGGCGCTCAGGAAGGTGAACCACTTGAGGTAGCGCACCACGTCGGCGTCGGCAGTGTTCACGAAGTACTGGTACCAGGCGTATGGCGGCGTCATCTCTGGGTCAAGCCAGAGACTTCCGCCCCCGGTCGACTTGCCGAACTTCTTACCGTCGGCCGAGGTGACGAGTGGGACGGTCAGCGCGTGGAGCGACGTCCCGTCGAGTCGGCGCGCGAGATCCACGCCGCCGATGATGTTGCCCCACTGATCCGAACCACCGATTTGCAGCGTGGCGCCGTGGCGGCGGTTCAACTCAACGAAGTCGTTGGACTGCAGGAGCAGGTAACTGAACTCCGTGTAGCTGATGCCGTCGCTCTCCAGACGCCGCTTCACGGTCTCGCGGGCGAGCATCACGTTCACCGAGAAGTGCTTGCCGATGTCGCGCAGGAAGTCCAGCGCGCTCAGCTCGCCGGTCCACTCAATGTTGTTGACGACGATCGCACCGTTGTTCCCGCCGATGTCACCAGCGTCGCCGCCCTCGGGGTTCAGGCGGACGAACCTACTCAGCTGTCCGCCGATCCGATCGGCCCAGGCGGCGACTGTGTCCTGCGCGTTCATCGTCCGCTCGCCGACGTCGCGTGGATCGCCGATGAGTCCGGTGGCCCCGCCGGCGAGGACGATCGGCCGGTGCCCCGCCTCTTGGAAGCGACGCAGCGTCAGCAGCGGCACGAGGTGACCCGCGTGCAGGCTCGCCGCCGTCGGGTCAAACCCGGCGTAAAGGGTCACCATGCCCGCGTCGAGGTGCTTGCGAAGCTCGTCGAGGTCGGTCGACGCGGCGATCAGTCCTCGCCACTCGAGCTCGTCGACGATGTCGATCCGGGTCACCGCTCCGCACCGGCGAGGATCGCCTTGTGCTGTGCCTCGTCGACTGCGCGCGCCTCGTCGGCGAGCATCACCGGGATGCCGTCGGCGTCGATGCGGTACGCGACACGCAGTCGCGGGTTGTACAGCTCGTCCCCGGCGTCGAGGAGCGGTCCGTGGTCGGTCGGGCAGACGAGCCGCTCACGGACGATCGGATCGATTTCAGCAGCTCGAGACATGGGTGGAACCCTACTACCTACTCCCAGCGCCGATCCACCGCGACGGCCTTGGTGAACCGCCGGTAGCGCCCCTCGGGATCCCGGTACCAGACGCGGGCACCCGGCTTCGGTACCCCCGCGGCCGCGAGGTCGCCGCTCAGCGGGCGGTAGGCCTCGCTGAGCTGGATCTCGTCGACGATCTGGATGAGGTGCGGACGCTGTGCCGCAGGCAATCCGCCCAGGGCGGCACGCAGCGTCGTCACAGTGATCGCATCGGCGGCATCGGGACGGGTGGTGATGGCCGCCACGGCCAAATCGTCACCGCCGGCTTCGCGGCCGCCGCCCACCTGGACCCGGTACACCACGACCTGGTCGACGCCGCGGGCGAGCGACAGCGCCTCCTCGATCGGCGGGCGGAAGATCATCCCGTCGGCGGAACCGATGACCGACGGGATGGAACCCATGTACCAGAGGTCGCCGTCGGAGTCGGTGCGGAACAGGTGGTTGGACAACTCCCAACGGTCGTGGGGGCTGAACACGTTGGTCAGGACCGGACCGTTCGTGGCGAAGCGCTGGCGCGCACTCGACAGCAGCACGCCCACGTCCTCGACGCCCGCCTCGACGATGAACCCGCCCGGGCCCTCTCGCAGGGCCTCCTTGTCCCTGTCGATCCCGGCGATCTTCACCTCGGAGGTCTCGGGAAGCGGCCGGCCCATGGCGCCCAGCTTGGCGCCGGACACGTTCGACAGGATGGCCGAGCCGTCCGCGGTCGCGAAGAACTCCAACACGCTGGCGTGCGGGAAGGAGTCCAGAACCTCCGACCACAGCCCCGTCGGCATGCCCGACCCCATGAACAGGCGGATCGGATTGTGCTCGTTGATCTCGAAGCCCGGCGCGCGGACCACCTCGCGCATCATCGTCCACGTGTAGGACACGACGGTGACGCCATAGCGGAGGACCTCGGCGCTGAACGTCTCGGCGTCCACGCCATTGGACAGCGCGATGCGCGACCGGCCCACCACGGTGGCGCCCAGTGTCGTCACCAGGCCCGACGGGTGCGCCAGCGGCGGCAGGCAGTACACCGTGTCGTTGTTGCTCAGGCCCGCCGCCGAGGCCGCGCCGAAGGCCGAGATGGCGAAGCGGTGGTTGGTGACCGGCCACGGCGTCAGGTCAAAGGTGGCCCCACGGGTGAACAGGATGAAGGCGAGATCGCCGGCCAGCCCCGGGTCGGGCCGGTACCAGGCCGGCAGGTCGACCGCGGCAGGGTCGATCTTCTCCATGTCGATCACGGTCTCGCCGTCGGCCGCCTCGATCACGCGCTTGTCGCCACTACCGCCGCCGAGGACCAGGACCCGGTTGGAGTGTTGACGGGCCAGATCGAGGTGGTTGGGGTCGGTGACGACGACGCGGGCGTCGGTGAGCTGGACCCCCGCGGAGATGTCGAGGTCGGTGGTCAGCAGAACGCCGACGGCTCCGAGGCGCGACAGCGCCGCGACGACGACCAGCGCACTGGGGCGGGTGTCCATCAGGACGCCGACGCGCTGACCGGGTCGGACGCCGCACTGGATCAGACCGGCAACGACGTTGTCGATACGGGTGTTGACCTGCTCGTGGGTCAGCACGCGGTCCTCGAAGAGGAAGAGTTCCTTCTTGCGCGCACGTCGGTTGTTCTCCGACATCAGTTTGCCCAGCGAGATACGGGTGCTCGGCTGGATCTGACCGAGGCGCAGCAGGCGCGGTACGGTGCGCACCGATTCGGCGGCGATCGCGCGGCCCGTGCGCTGTACGGCAACCGCGGAGTCGACGATGTCCTTACCGGCGGACACGCTCGCCTCGGCGACGGCGTTCACCCCGTGCTGCACCCGCGACGCGAGCGTCACACCGGTACCCGTCCCGATCGGGCCGTCGGCCATCGGCTCGATCTCCTCCGGCTTGTCCCCCAGCCCGGCCTGCCAGCGGATCCACTCCGAGGTGGTCGGCCAGGTGTGCGCGGCCGACGTCGAGCCGACGACGAGGCCGAAGTGGCCCGCAGCGAGCCTGGACTCGTAGACGTCGGCCTTCGGCGCGGCACGCAGAATGCCGCGCACCGCGGCGGGCTGCCCGATGTCGTCGGCGGTGCCGACGAACGCCAGGACCGGACACGTGATCTCGGCGAGGGTCACGAGGTCACCGTTGATGACGAAGCCGCCCGACATCATGCGGTTGTGCGAGACGAACTGCCGCAGAAGTTCGGCGATCGCCGGGCCCGACCACGCGACCCAGCCGTCATCCTCGAGGAAGCGGCGCTGGTCCTCGCGCTTGAGGAGCCGGTCGCGGTCGTGGAGCTGCATCAGGAAGTCAAGGCGGCTACGTGCGGTCTTGACCGGGTCGAGCATCTGGAAGCCGGTCCGCGCCAGCCAGCCGGGGATGTAGATGTGCGGGATGACCTTGTCGGCGAGGAACTCCGCGCCGGGCGCGGCGATACCCGCGGGCAGCCCGAGGGGCAGCGCGGCGAGCACGTCGACCGGCGAGCCGTAGGTGATGACGCTGGCGATGCCTTTGGAGCGGCGCAGCGCGGCGGTCTGGTAGACCCACATCCCGCCCTGGGAGTAGCCGGCCAGGTGGACGTCGCGCCCGGTGGTCTCGATGACGATGTCGATGACGCGCGAGAGGGCGACGATGTGGTCGGCGAGGGTCCGCTCCATCCCGCCTTCCTCACGGTCGGGCGATCCGAAGTCGACCACCCACGGGGTGATGCCGTGGTTGTGCAGGATCGTCACCGCACCCTTGTCCTCGGTGACGTCGTAGATGTTCGCCGACACCATCATCGGGTGCACGAGGATCACATCGGGGCCGGTGCCCTCGGTGTCGGGGAAGTACCGGCGCAGCCGGAACATCTTCTCGGTCTCAACGACCTGGTAGGGCGCCGGCTGGGTGCCCGTGTCCAACCCACCGAAACGCAGGACTTCCAGCCCGTTTTGCGCCGTCGCCAGCACGCGGTTAACCGCTCCACCGATTCCCATCTGAGAATTCCCATCCTTCACTGATCACAGGTATGGGCACGCGGTGCGAGGCGCGCGAACCCTTCGGTCTGAACTCTATTGCCACCGTTGCGCGCGGGTGGTCAGATCGCGACGGACGCCATCCAGTTGGACGGCAACCGCCGACGACGCAGTGCCGCCGTGCGCGTTGCGCGACTCGATCGAGCCGCGCACGGTGAGGACTTCACGGACCTCACCGGTGAGATCCGGGTTGATCGCGGCCAGCGTCGCATCGTCGAGACCGGCCAGATCGGTGCCGGCCTCCTCGGCTGCGCGCACGCACGCACCGGCCGCCTCGTGGGCGACGCGGAACGGCACGCCACGACGCACCAGCCACTCGGCGATGTCGGTGGCCAGCGTGAAACCTGCAGGAGCCAGCTCCGCCATCCGATCGGCGTGGAAGGTCAGCGTGCCGACCATCCCGGCGATCGCCGGCAACAGCATCTCCAGCTGTGCCACGGAGTCGAAGACCGGTTCCTTGTCCTCTTGCAGGTCGCGGTTGTAGGCCAGCGGCTGTGCCTTGAGTGTCGCCAGCAGGCCGGTCAGGTTCCCGATCAATCGGCCGCTCTTGCCGCGGGTCAGCTCCGCAACGTCGGGGTTCTTCTTCT
>DLKD01000128.1:0-18254 GCA_002477755.1 Gordonia sp. UBA7599 | reverse complement strand
TTCTTCTGCGGCATGATCGAGCTGCCCGTCGACCAGGCATCGGCCAGGGTGACGTAACCGAACTCGGGAGTGCTCCAGGCGATGACCTCCTCGGCCAGCCGGGACAGGTCGACGGCGATCATGGCGAACACCCATGCCGCCTCGGCGGCGAAATCCCGCGAGGAGGTGGCGTCGATCGAATTGGCCATCGGGCCGTCGAATCCGAGATCAGCGGCAATCGCCGCCGGATCGAGTCCGAGCGACGAGCCGGCGAGTGCGCCGGAGCCGTAGGGCGAGACGGCCGTGCGCCGATCGGCGTCGGCGAGCCGGTCCAAGTCACGCAGCAACGGGTGCACATGGGCGAGCAGTTGGTGGCTCAACAGCACCGGCTGGGCGGCCTGCAGGTGCGTCTTGCCCGGCATGACGACGTCGGAATTGGCGGCGGCCTGGTCGACGAGGGCCTGCGCGACGTCGGCAACACCGGCAGCCACACGCCGGAACGCCCCGCGCAGCCACATGCGGAAAAGCGTGGCGACCTGATCGTTGCGCGAGCGCCCGGCCCGCAGCCGCCCGCCCAACTCTGGGCCGACACGGTCGATCAGCCCGCGTTCGAGCGCGCCGTGCACGTCCTCGTCGGACTCCGCCGGCGCGAACGAACCGTCGGCGACGTCGGCGTCGAGCCGATCGAGGCCCTCGAGCATCGCAGCGAGGTCGGCGTCGGTCAACAACCCCGCGCGGTTGAGCACGCGCGCGTGCGCCCGCGACGCCTCGATGTCGTAGGGCGCCAGGACCCAGTCGAAGTGGGTGGACCGGCTCAGCGCGGCCATCGCCTCGGCGGGGCCGTCGGCGAACCGACCGCCCCACAGGGCACCGGAGTTGGTGGCCTCGTCCTTACCCGTGGTCACTTCGAATCCCCGCCACCGGTCACTGCGCGGCGTCGCGCTGCTGGCCGATGTTGCCCAGGTCGCGCCGCGCGGCGATCTTCGACGAGAGCCCGTGCAACTGCACGAAGCCCTTCGCGTTGGACTGATCGAAGGTGTCGCCCTCGTCGTAGGTGGCCAGGTTGAAGTCGTAGAGCGACTCCGAGGACCGGCGGCCGTTGACGATGATCGCCCCACCGTTCAGCACCAACCGGATGTCGCCGGACACGTGCTCGTTCGTGTGGTCGATGAAGGTGTCCAGCGCGGTCTTGAGCGGGGAGAACCAGAGGCCGTCGTAGACCAGCTCGGCCCACTTCTGGTCGATGTGGCGCTTGTAGCGACCCAACTCGCGCTCCAGCGTCACGTGCTCGAGCTCTTCGTGGGCGGTGATCAGGACCATCGCGCCGGGCGCCTCGTAGATCTCGCGGCTCTTGATCCCGACGAGCCGGTCCTCCACGACGTCCAGCCGGCCCACGCCCTGCGCACCGGCGCGGCGGTTGAGCTCCTCGATGGCCCCGAGCACCGTCACCGGCTTGCCGTCGATGGCGACCGGACGCCCCTTGTCAAAGCTGATGATCAGCTCGTCGGGAGCGTTGAAGTTGATCGTCGGGTCCTCTGTGTAGTCGTAGACGTCCTTGGTCGGGGCGTTCCACAGATCCTCGAGGAAGCCGGTCTCGACGGCACGGCCCCACACGTTCTGATCGATCGAGAACGGGGAGCGCTTGGTGACGTTGATCGGGATTGCGTTTTCCTCGGCAAAGGCGATCGCCTTTTCCCGGGTCCACGCGTAGTCGCGGACCGGGGCGAGGACCTCCAGCTCCGGTGCAAGGGTGTTGAAGCCGACCTCGAAGCGGACCTGGTCGTTGCCCTTACCGGTGCAGCCGTGGGCGACGACGGTGCCGCCGTGGTTGCGTGCCGCGGTCACCAGATGCTTGACGATGAGCGGACGGCTGATCGCCGAGACCAGCGGGTAGCGGTCCATGTAGAGCCCGTTGGCGGTGATGGTCGGGAGGCAGTACTCATCGGCGAACTCGTCGCGCGCGTCGACGACGACGGCTTCGACGGCGCCGCAGTCGATCGCGCGCTGGCGCACGACCTCCATGTCCTCGCCGCCCTGGCCGAGGTCGATGGCGACGGCGACGACCTCTTTGCCGGTCTCCTTACCGATCCAACTGATAGCGACGGAGGTGTCGAGACCCCCGGAATATGCCAGGATGACGCGTTCGGCCATGGCTGTGTGTGCTCCTCGATGTGTCTTGATGTCGGTTCTATTCTTGCTGGGCGCCGCCGCTGCGCGGCACCCGGGTCGTCAGACCAGGTTCTCCAAGTGTTTCGCCAGGTCGGCGCCGGTCATCGGCTCCCTGGCGAGGACGAAGATCGTGTCATCACCCGCGATGGTGCCAGCGACCTCGGGCAGGCTCGCGCGGTCCAAAGCGCTGGCCAGGTAGCCCGCGGCACCGGGAGGGGTGCGCAGGACGGCGGTGTTGCCCGACGCATCGGTGCCGACGAGGAGTTCGCCGAGCATGCGCACCAGGCGGTCGGTGCCGCCGACGACGCCGCGCACCGGCGATCCGTCCTCGGGCACGACGTAGGCCCACGGTCCCCCGTCGGCGCCGCGCAGCTTGACCGCACCCAGTTCCTCGAGGTCGCGCGACAGTGTCGCCTGGGTGACCTCGACGCCCTCGTCGGCGAGGATCGCAGCCAGGTCGGTCTGGGAGCCGACCACACGATTGGAGAGGATCTCGACGATGCGCGCGTGGCGGCCCGCCCGCGTCGTCACCCGGGCGTCGGAGTGCGACGTGCTCACTGCCCGTCCTGATTGGCCAGCAGCCACACGAGTAGCGCCTTCTGCGCGTGCAGCCGGTTCTCCGCTTCGTCGAACACGACGCTGGCCGGGCCGTCCATCACCTCGTCGGTGATCTCCTCCCCACGATGTGCGGGCAGGCAGTGCAGCACGATGGCGCCTTCGGCCGCGTGGGCGAGCAGCTCGTCGTTGATCTGGTAGGGCCTAAACGGTGCGACGCGGTCCTTCCCGTCGTCCTCCTGGCCCATCGAGACCCAGGTGTCGGTGACGAGCACGTCGGCGCCGCGCACCGCTTCGACCGGATCGGAGATCACCGTCGCCGACCCGCCGGTGAGTCGCGCCCGCTCCACGCTGGCGGCCAGCACCGAGGGATCCGGGGTGAAGCCGTCGGGACCGCTGACGCGCACGTGCATGCCCGCGGTAACCCCGCCGAGCATCAACGAGTGCGCCATGTTGTTGGCGCCGTCGCCGAGGTAGGCCATGGTCAGGCCCGCCGCAGTGCCCTTGTGTTCGATGATCGTCTGCAAGTCCGCGAGCACCTGGCACGGGTGGAACCCGTCGGAGAGCGCGTTCACGACCGGCACCGACGAGAAGGCGGCCAGCTCGTCGAGGCGCTCCTGCCCGTAGGTCCGCCACACGATGGCGTCGACGAAGCGCGAGAGGACTCGCGCGGTGTCGGCGAGCGTCTCGTCGCGGCCCATCTGCGTCGACCCGGTGTCGACGACGACGGCATGCCCGCCGAGTTGGGCGACCCCCACATCGAAGGAGAAGCGGGTGCGTGTGGAGTTCTTGTCGAACAGCACGGCGACGCCGCGTGGGCCGGCGAGCGGCTGCTGCGAGAACGGCGCAGCCTTGAGCTCCGCAGCCAAGGCCAGCACTTGGGCCTGCTCATCGGGGGTCAGGTCGTCGTCGCGAAGGAAGTGGCGCGTCATGGTTGTTCTCCTTGCGCGGTGTCGAGGATGGCGGGCAGGGCGTCGATGAAGGACTGTGCCTGTTCGTCGGTGAGGACCAGCGGGGGTGCCAGCCGCAGGATGTTCGTGTCGGGGGCGTTGACGAGGAAACCGGCGTCGCGGGCGGCGGCCTCGGCTGCCTTGGCGACGTCGGCGCGCAGCACCACGCCCAAGAGCAGGCCGGAGCCACGCACGTGGTCGATCAGCGGATGGTCGAGGTCCTCGATACCGGCGGCCAGGGATTTGCCGAGGGTGGCGACGCGCTCGACGAGCCCCTCGTCGTCGATCGTCGTGAGCACTGCCAGCGCGGCGGCCGCACTGTAGGGATTGCCGCCGAAAGTCGTTCCATGCATGCCCGGGCCGAACAGGTCCGCGGCCCGTGGGCCGGTGATCACTGCTCCGATCGGGAAGCCGCCGCCGAGCCCCTTGGCCAGCGTCATCACATCCGGCACGACACCGGCGGCCTGGTGGGCGAAGAACGTGCCGGTCCGGGCGATCCCGGTCTGCACCTCGTCGAAGATGAGCAGCGCACCGCGTTCGGCGGTGATCGCCCGGGCGCGGGCGAGGTAGTCGGCGGGCGGCACGATGACGCCGCTCTCCCCCATGATCGGTTCCAGGATGACCGCGGCGGTGTTCTCGTCGACGGCAGCGTCGAGCGCATCGGCGTCGCCGTAGGGCACGAAGCGCACTCCCTCCGGCATCGGTTCGAACGGTGCCCGCTTGGCCGGTTGACCGGTCATGGCGAGCGAGCCCATCGTCCGGCCGTGGAAGGCCTTCTCGGCCGCGACGATCTCCGGGCGGCCGGTGAGTCGGGCGAGTTTGAACGCCGCCTCGTTGGCCTCGGTACCCGAGTTGCAGAAGAACACCCGCGAGCCGTCGACGCCGAAACGGGCGAGCAGTTTCTCGGCCAGTTCCACCGCGGGCGGAGAGATGTAGAGATTCGACGTGTGGCCCAGCGTTGCCAGCTGCTCGGTCACCGCGGCCGTGATCGCCGGGTGGCCGTGGCCGAGGGCGTTCACGGCGATGCCGCCGAGCAGGTCGAGGTACTCACGGCCGTCGGCATCGGTGACGACCGCGCCCGACCCGCCGGTCAGCGCGACCGCCGGGGTGCCGTAGTTGTTGGTCATCGACGCGGCCCAGCGCGCCTGCCAGTCGGCGGTGCTGTGGGCGGAATTGTCGGTCATCAGAGCTCCTCACCGGGTTCGACGGTGGTGCCGAGCGACTCGTGCTCGCCCGGCGACAGCAGCCGGGCCAGCACGGCGTGCGGCTCACGGCCGTCGATCACATGGGCGGCGGAGACCCCACCGCGGACCGCGCGCAGGCAGGCCTCCATCTTGGGGATCATCCCGGCGTCCAGCGACGGCAATAGTGCCGCGACTTCGTCGGTGCTGATGCGCGTCGCCAGCGACGAGCGGTCCGGCCAGGCGGTGTAGAGGCCCGGCACGTCGGTGAGCATCACCAGCCGGGCCGCGCCGAGTGCCTCGGCCAGTGCACCGGCGGCGGTGTCGGCGTTGATGTTGTGGGCGACGCCGTCGCGGTCAGGGGCGATCGTGGAGACGACGGGGATCCGTCCGGCCGCGATGAGGTCGTCGACGGCCGAGGTGTTCACCGACGTGATGTCGCCGACCAGGCCGATGTCGGTCTCCTCGCCGTCGACGACGACCGTCCGCCGGGTGGCGGTGAACAGGTGCGCGTCCTCCCCGGTGATGCCCACCGCGTAGGGACCGTGGCTGTTGATGAGGCCGACGAGTTCACGCCCGACCTGGCCGAACAGGACCATCCGCACGACGTCCATCACCTCGGGGGTGGTGACACGGAACCCGCCGCGGAACTCGCCTTCCAAGCCGACGCGCTTCAGCATCGCCGAGATCTGCGGACCGCCGCCATGCACGACGACGGGGTGGATACCGCAGGCGCGCAGCAGCACCATGTCGTCGGCGAACGCGGCCTTGAGGGCGTCGTCGACCATGGCGTTGCCGCCGTACTTCACGACGACGGTCCGCCCGTGCAGCTCCTGCAGGGCGGGCAGGGACTCGGCGAGCAGCCGGGCCCGCTCGAATGCCGTGCTATCGGGCGCAGCGCTCATGATGAATAGGCCGAGTTCTCTTCGACGTAGGCGTGCGACAGGTCCGACGTTCGGATCGACGCCCCGCCGGTGCCGATGCCCAAGTCGACGAGCAGGTGGATGTCCTGCCCAGACAGGTCGACCTCACGCGCACCCGCGACTCCCACACCGTCGCGGCAGACCTCGTTGCCGTTGAAGGACACGGCGATCTTGTCGGGGTCGAGCTCGATCGGGGCGATGCCGACTGCCGCCAGGATCCGGCCCCAGTTGGGATCGGAGCCGAACAACGCGGTCTTGACCAGCGAGTCCCGGGCGATCGTGCGCGCGCCTGCGAGGGCCTGATCATCGTCGACGGCCCCGGTGACCTCGACGAGGACGCGCTTGGTGACGCCCTCGGCGTCGGCCAGCAGTTGGGCGGCGAGGTCGTCGCACGCGGCGAAGACAGCGGCGTCAAGGTCTGCCTGGTCGACGCGGAGCTGGCTGGCACCCGAGGACAGCAGTAGGACGGTGTCGTTGGTCGACGTGGCGCCGTCGACGTCGAGCCGGTCGAAGGTCAGCGCGGTGGCCCGTCGCAGCGCCAGATCGAGCTGCTCGGCGTCGACGAGGGCGTCAGTGGTGAGGACGACGAGCATGGTGGCCAACGACGGTGCCAGCATGCCGGCGCCCTTCGCCATGCCGCCGACGTTCCAGCCGTCGCGGTGGTGCACCGCGATCTGCTTGGGGACGGTGTCGGTGGTCATGATCGCCCACGCCGCGTCGGTGCCGCCGGACAGGCCCCCGGCCATGTCGTGGACGATCTCGGTGACGCCGGGCAACAGTTTATCCATCGGTAGGCGGTCACCGATGAGGCCGGTCGAGCAGACGGCCACCTCGATCGCCCCCGTCTCGGTCCCCCAGTTAGACAGCGCTTCCGCCACTGCCTCGGCGGTCGCGTGGGTGTCGGCGAAACCGCCGGGGCCGGTGCACGCATTGGCGCCGCCGGAGTTGAGGACGACCGCGCGCAGGTGGTGCGACTCGAGGACCTTCTGGCTCCACAGGACCGGCGCTGCCTTGACCTTATTGCGGGTGAACACGGCGGCCGCCGCGTACTCGGGACCCTCGTTGAAAACGAGTGCCAGGTCGAGGTTGCCGCTGGCCTTGATGCCGGCCGCGAGGCCCGCCGCACGAAAGCCCAGCGGGGCGGTCACCCCCTGCGTGCGCATCAACCGGTGTTCGGCATTGCCAGTGGTCACGGGCTGGTCGGTCACGGTGCGACTCCCACGGTGGTCAGGCCCTCGGTTTCGGCGAAGCCGAGGGCAAGGTTCATCGATTGGACGGCGGCACCACCGGTGCCTTTGGTCAGGTTGTCCACGGCACCGACCGCGACAAGGGTGCCCGCACGCTCGTCGACGGTGACCGCGATCTGGACGGCGTTGGAACCGATTACCGACGAGGTCGCCGGCAATTGTCCCGCGGGCAACAGGTGGATGAACGGCTCATCGTCGTAGGCCTTCTCATACACGGCCCGTATTTCCGATTCCGACGCTGAGGTCCGCGCCGTACAGGTGGCGAGGATGCCCCGCGACATCGGCGCGAGGACCGGGGTGAACGACACCGCCACGGGCGATTGTGCGGCTTCGGAGAGTGCCTGCGAGATCTCCGGGGTGTGCCGATGGGTGCCGCCGACGCCGTAGGCGCGCGCGGAGCCGATGACCTCCGAGGCGAGTAGGTCGACCTTGAGGGAGCGTCCCGCGCCCGACGTGCCGCTGACGGCGACGATGGTCACGTGCGGGTCCACGAGGCCGCTGGCCAGGGCGGGCAGCAGCGAGAGGATCGACACCGTCGGGTAGCAGCCAGGGACGGCGATCCGGCTGGCGTCGGCGAGCTTCTCCCGGTTGCCGGGCAGCTCGGGCAGGCCGTAGGGCCAGGTACCCGCGTGCTCGCCGCCGTAGTAGATCTCCCAGTCGTGGGAGTCGGTGAGGCGGAAGTCGGCACCGCAGTCGATGATCAGGGTCGTCGGGGGCAGAGCGTCGGCGATTTGCGCCGACGTGCCGTGCGGCAGGCCGAGGAACACGACGTCGTGCCCTGCGAGGATCTCCGGTGTCGTCTCGTCCAGGATGCGGTCGGCAAGCGGCAGCAAATTCGGATGGTGCCCGCCCAGCGTCGTCCCGGCGTTGCCGCCAGCGGTGAGCGCACCGATCACCACCTCCCCTGATTGCACGCGGGGGTGACCGAGAAGCAGGCGCAGGATCTCGCCGCCCGCGTACCCGGAGGCACCGGCGACCGCAACGGAAATCGTCATAGGATCATTATGCACACCAATGCAAACCTATTCAGTCCGACCCCGTTGAGTCAGACTAATCCGATTGACCGGCGCAGGGTGCCGCCGTTTCCAATCGTGCACCCGGGATGACCGTCGCGCGCAAGAGGACCCGCCCCTGACAACGCGTCGTCGCCACGACAACCTGGCCCGCGAGGTTCACGATGGCCATTCGTTCGCTGTTGGGCCACGGTGCCCGCGTAAGTACCAGCCGCCCGTTCTGGTTGGTCACCGACACCCGTACCCCGGCGAACGAACCGACTTCACGGGCGGACGGCCCCGTAACGGCACGCACCTCGAGCGAACCGACCGCTGGCGGTACCGCCGATGCCCCTGCGGGAACCATGGCTGCGGCCGTGGCGAACAGCAACGCGAGTACTGACGATCTCCCGGTCATCGGCGAAGCCTAACGCTTGGTGGGTGGCGTTAACTCCCGATCAGCGCAGGCGCGCGCCGACGGTGCTTCCCGCATGCGCGACCGCCGCCATCTTCGCGGCGCTCGCTTCGTCCTCGGTGAGGGTGCGGTCGGGGGCGCGGAACCGCAGCGCGAATGCCAGCGACTTGTTGCCCTCCCCGACCTGGTCGCCGGTGTAGACGTCGAACAGCTCCAGCGACTCGAGTAGCTCACCGGCACCGTGGCGCAGCGCGGCTGCGACGTCGGTCGCGGGCACCGAAGCCTCGACGACCACTGCGACGTCCTGCAGGACGGCGGGATAGGCCGAGAGGGTCGGCGTGGGGTAGTTGGCGCCCAGCGGCAACGCGTCGATCGAGAGTTCCAGGACGCACGTGCGCTTGGGGAGGTCGGCGCGCGCACACACGGCGGGGTGCAGCTCGCCGGCCCAGCCGATGGTAACCGGCTCGCCCGCCTCGTCGATGGCGACGACCCGGGCACAGCGGCCCGGGTGCCACGGCAGCTTGTCGTCGGCGACAAGCTCGACGTCGATACCCGCGGCGCGGCCGATGGACCGGGCGGCCTCGAAGGCGTCCGTCGCGTCGGCGGGCCGACCGCGACCCCACGGCCCGGCCGGCTCGAACAGCCCCGTCAGCACGGCGGCGACGTGCACCGGCTGGTCGGGGAGGCTGGCGTCCAGGCGCGCCAGCTCTTCGTCGGAGGGCCGTCGGGTGACGTCGAGTGCGGTGATGTCCTCGCCGCTGCCAGTACCACCGAGAACCACCTGGCCGATGGTGAACAGCGACAGGTCGCGCTGGCCGCGGGCCAGGTTGCGCACGACCATCTCCAGCAGGCCGGGCAGCAACGTCGTGTTGAGCTCAGGACGGTCGGACTCCAGCGGGTTGAGGACGCTGACCGTCGTGCGCCGCGGATCGTCGTCGGGAAGCCCCCACACGTCGAAGACGCCTGCAGGCATGAACGGGTACGGCAGGACCTCGACGTAACCGTCGAGGGCCAGCGTCCGCCCGATGCTGCGACGCCGGCGCTGCACCGGGGTGAGTCCCTGCCCGCCGGGTGCGCGGGGCACGACGGCGGGGATGGCCTCCAGACCTTCCAGTCGCAGGACCTCTTCGACGAGGTCGGCCGACTCGCGCAGATCGGGGCGCCATGACGGCGGCCGGACCGTAAGTCCGTCGATGTGCTCGTCGACGGTGCAGCCAACCTCGCGCAGGCGCCGCCCCGACGTCCCCGCCGGGTAGTAGACGCCGGCGGTGTCATCGGGCGCATTGGGCGCGAACTTGATGGCCGGCACCGGGTCGGTCGCGATCCGCACGTCGGTCCACGCGTCGGCCTGGGTGCCGCCGGCGATCTCGACGATGAGCTGAGCCGCACGCGCCGAAGCGATCGCGGTGATCTCCGGGTCGACGGTCCGCTCGAACCGCTTGGCGGCCTCTGAGGACAGCTTGTGGCGCTTGCCGGTCCGGAAGACTCGCACCGGATCGAACGTCGCCGACTCGAGCAGAACGCGCGTCGTCTCCGCGCTGACCTCGGTCGTCGCACCGCCCATGACACCGGCCATGGCGATGGCACCGGACTCGTCGGCAATGACGACGTCCTCCGCGTCGAGGGTGCGCTCGACACCGTCGAGGGTCAGCAGCTTCTCCCCCGCCTCGGCATTGCGCACCGCGACGGTGCCCCTAACCCGGTCGGCATCGAAGGCGTGCAGCGGTTGGCCGAGCTCGATCATGACGTAGTTGGTGACGTCGACGACGGCCGAGATCGGCCGGATGCCCGCCACCAGCAGGCGCTTGCGCAACCACCACGGCGAGACTGCCGTCGGGTCGACGCCCTCGATGACCCGCGCGGTGTAGCGCGTCGCACCTGTCGCGGCGGCGATCGAGACCGGCCAGCCGTCACCCGGGGTGCCCGGGTCGACATCGGCACCTGGCTCGATGAATTGTGCGTCCAGGGCGCCGGCCAGTTCGCGACCCAGGCCGCGCATGGAGAACGCATAGCCGCGGTCGGGGGTGACGTTCACGTCGATCGCGGTGTCGGGCAGGCCGAGCAGCTCGTTGGCATCGTCACCGGGCTCGGCGGACCCTTCGGGAAGGACGAGGATGCCGGTGTGGTCGTCACCGACGCCGAGTTCGGCGACCGAGCAGATCATGCCGTCCGACGTCTTGCCGTAGGTCTTGCGCGACGCGATTTGGAATCCACCGGGCAGGGTGGTCCCGGGCAGCGCGACGACGACGAGGTCGCCCTCGGTGAAGTTGCGGGCGCCGCAGACGATTTCCTGCGGTGCGTCCTTGCCGACGGCGACGAGGCAGAAGCGGATCGGCTTCTTGAAGTCGGTCAGCTCCTCAATGCTCTCGACCCGGCCAACGACAAAGGGGCCCTCGACATCGCCGAAGGGCTCGACGTCCTCGATCTCGAACCCGACGCGGACGAACGCCGCGTCGATCTGCTCTGCGGTCGGGGCGGCCTCGCCGTCGGCGAGATCGAGAACGTCGGTCAACCAGGACTGTGGGAGACGCACGGTAGTTGCTGCTTTCGAATCGGGGTCGGTGGCCGGGTGCGGCAGTGTGTCAGGCGGCGGGTCCGAAGGGCACGGTGAAGCGGATGTCGCCCTCCACCATGTCGCGCATATCGGGCAGGTCGTTGCGGAACTGCAGGGTGCGTTCCAGGCCCATGCCGAAGGCGAAGCCGCTGTAGACGTCGGGATCGATGCCGCTGGCGCGCAACACATTGGGGTTGACCATGCCGCAGCCACCCCACTCCACCCATCCGGCGCCGCCCTTCTTGGCGGGGAACCAAACGTCGACCTCGGCCGACGGCTCGGTGAACGGGAAGTACGACGGCCGCATCCGCGTCGTCGTGTCGGGGCCGAACAGGGCATGCGCCAGCGTTTCGAGCGCACCGCGCAGGTTTGCCATGGTGAGGCTCCTGTCGATGGCCAAGCCCTCGATCTGGTGGAAGACCGGCGTGTGCGTGGCGTCGAGTTCGTCGGTGCGGAAGGTACGCCCCGGGCAGGCGACGTAGATCGGCAGCTCACGGTTCAGCATGGTGCGGACCTGCACCGGCGAGGTGTGGGTGCGCAGCACCTGCCGCGAGCCCTCCGGCGCGACGTAAAAGGTGTCCTGCATGGAGCGTGCCGGGTGATCGGGCAGGAAGTTGAGGGCGTCGAAGTTGTAGTGCTCGGTCTCGACCTCGGGGCCCTCGGCGATCTCCCAGCCCATGCCGACGAACACGTCGGCGATCTGCTCGCCGATCACGGTGATCGGGTGGCGGGCACCGACTCGGCGGCGACCACTGGGCAGCGTCACGTCGATGGTCTCGGCCTCCAGGACCAGGGCGTCGCGCTGCGCCTCGAGCTCGGCGATGCGGGTTTCCAACGCCTCGGACACGCGGGTCCGCGCGGCGTTGACGGCCTTGCCGGCGGCGGCGCGCTGCTCGCCGGGCAGACCGCCCAGCGAACGTCGGGCCAGGGAGATGGCAGCCTTCTCGCCGAGATGCTCGACCTTGGCCGACGCCAGGGACTCCAGGTCGGAAACAGCGGCGAACGCTTTCACAGCGGCTTCCGCCGCGGCGTCGAGCGCCTCGGATTCCAGCGCTGACGTGTCGATCTCGGTGTTGTCGTTCTGCTTGGCCACGAGGGACAAGACTAGTCGATCCGCCCTGGTCGATCCCATGCGGTTTCCCGGTGCTACGACTAACCCCGCACGGTTTCGTCAAACCAGCGTCAGTCGTTGCTGGATTGACGAAACGGGGTGGGGTCGACGCCTCAGCCCTGTGCACGCGCGCTCTCGTACAGACAAATCGCGGCGGCGGTGGCGAGGTTCAGGCTCTCCGCGCGCCCCTTGATGGGGATTGACACCCGATGGTCCGCGGCGGCCGCCAGGTCGTCGGTCAGGCCGTGGGCCTCGTTACCGAACAACCACGCCGTCGGCCGGGCGAGTATCTCACCGGCGGTGATCAGCGGCGTCTCACCGTCGGCGGTCGTGGCCAGGATGGTGAGCCCCGCTGAACGCAGAGCTGCCAGACCCTCGTCGACCGAACGCTCCCGCACGATCGGCAGGTGGAAGACGCTGCCGGCACTCGCACGAACACATTTGCCGTTGTGTGGGTCGACGGCGTCACCGAGGACCACGACGCCGTCGGCACCCATCGCGTCGGCGCAGCGGATTATCGTGCCGAGGTTCCCCGGCTCACGCGGTTCGACGGCGACGGCCAGCAGCTGCGGCGCGCTTGTCAGCACCTCGTCGAGAGCGACGTCGAGTAAGCCGCACACGGCGAAGATGCCCGGCGGCGTCGTCGCGTCAGCAAGTTTGGCCACAGCGCGTGCGGTCACTTCGAGGACGCCGACTCCCCGATCGGCGGCGACGGCGAGAACGTCGCGATGCCGATCGACGTCGTCCTCCCCGACCAACACCACCTGAGCTTGGCCGGCGTCCAGCGCAGCCTCCACCGCATTGGGCCCCTCGACGAGGAACTGCCCCTGGTCACGTCGAGCCGAGGCGCGGTGAAGCTTGGCAAACGAAACAACCCGCGATGAGCGTTCGGTGAGAACTTCCATCGCGGGTTGCGTCGGCGTTTATGCGGCCGCGGTCAGGCGGCAGGCGCGTTGACGTCGTCCGGGAGCGCCTTGCGGGCCACCTCGACGAGGCCGGTGAAGGCCTGCGGGTCGCTCACGGCGATCTCGGCGAGCACCTTGCGGTCCACCTCGACACCAGCGGCCTTGAGGCCCTGGATGAAGCGGTTGTAGGTGATGTCGTTGAGACGCGCCGCAGCGTTGATGCGCGAGATCCACAGCTTGCGGAACTCGCCCTTGCGCGCACGACGATCGCGGTAGGCGTAGGTCATCGAGTGGAGCTGCTGCTCCTTGGCCTTGCGGTACAGGCGCGAGCGCTGCCCGCGGTAGCCCTTCGACGCCTCCAGGGTCGTCCGACGCTTCTTCTGGGCGTTTACCGCCCTCTTCACGCGTGCCATGTCTGGTCCTCTTCTACTTCAGTCTGGTTGATCGTTGAGCGGGCTGCGATTAGCCGTTGCCGTTGAGCAGGCGCTTGATGCGCGGGGCATCGTTTTCGGAGACGACGGTGGTTCCGTCGAGGCGGCGCTTGCGGTGCGACGACTTGTGCTCCAGGAGGTGGCGCTTGTTGGCCTTCTGGCGCATGATCTTGCCGCTGCCGGTCACCTTGAATCGCTTCGCGGTGCCCTTGTGGGTCTTTGCCTTTGGCATGGGTACTTCCTGTTCATCCAACCGGGCCTGGGCCCGGAATCGTCGGCCCCGTCGGTGTGACGGAACCGGGAAATGGTCTGTGTTCGGCGGCTATTCCGACTCGGCGGGCTTGGGCTCCGCCTTCGCGCCGCGGCCCGAGTCCTGTGCAGCCTTGGCGCGGGTCTTGGCTCCCTTGTGCGGGGCCAGGACCATCGTCATGTTGCGTCCGTCCTGCTTCGCCGAGGTCTCGACGAAGCCGTACTCGGCGACATCGGTGCCGAGTCGCTGCAACAGCCGGTAACCGAGTTCGGGACGCGACTGCTCGCGTCCGCGGAACATGATCGTGACCTTGACCTTCGATCCGGCTTCCAGGAAGCGGATGACGTGACCCTTCTTGGTCTCGTAGTCGTGGTCGTCGATCTTCGGGCGGAGCTTCTGCTCCTTGATGACGGTCATCTGCTGGTTACGACGCGACTCACGCTGTTTCTGCGCGGCCTCGTACTTGAATTTGCCGTAGTCCATGATCTTGCAGACCGGCGGCCGGGCATCCGGCGCCACCTCCACTAGATCGAGATCGGCTTCCTCGGCCAGACGGAGCGCATTCTCAACACGCACGATGCCCACCTGCTCACCGTTCGGGCCGACAAGTCGGACCTCGGGGACGCGGATGCGCTCGTTGATGCGAGTCTCAGTGCTGATGGGGCCTCCTCAGTAGGTTGTTCTCCGGGTCGACCGCCGTGTGGAACGCGGGGACGGAAAGCAGGAAGCGCTGCCCCAACAAGAAAGCCCCGCCGGGTATTGGCTGCGAAACCAATGCCCGAGGGGCTCCGATGCCGACCAACAAGCGCACAGCACGACGAGAAGATTCCCGTCGAGGGCGCGTGTCGGACCGTGAAACTGCTGCGCATTGCTGCTGTCGCGTCGCACGGTGGGAGCGGAACTCCACTTGCCTGCCCCGGTAACCCGGAGCGGTCGCACTGTGACAGTCTAACAGTCATGTCCGAGAACACCTATTCGACGCCGGGCCCCTCCGACGACGCGGACGCGCAGGTCCGCGAGCTGGGCGACATCCCCGCGATCGAGGTCATCACCCGAGCCGTCGTCATGCTGATGAGCTCGGCCGCCGAGAAGCTCGGCTTGGCCGAGGGGGCCACCGACGACGACGTGGATCTCGACGAGGCGCGCAAACTGATCACCGCTCTGGCCGGCCTCTTCGACGCCGCTCGTGGCGACCTCGGTCTGCACGCCACCCCCATCCGCGACGGCGTGAAGGGCCTGCAAGCCGCATTCCGTGAAGCGAGCGCCATTCCCGACGCCCCGGGTGAGGGGCCGGGCGAGAAACTGGTCTGACCCGGCCCCGCCCGTCACTCCTCCCGGTGCAACCGGTCCAGGAGGACGGCCAACCCGGCGGCCTCGCCGAGGTCACCACCGCGCGGCCGGATGGTTCCGTTCTCGCAGATCTGCGCCCGCATCCCCCGCGGGTTCGGGCGTCGCTCCCGTTGGCGCGGCTTGGCCGGCTCCGGCAGCGCCGCCTCGAGGTCCGTGCGGGGAACCCCTGCCCAGTGGGCCGCCATGTGGACCCAGTGGCGGCAGAGTCCGCACCCGCACCGCTTGTCGCCGCGCGCCTTGTGGCCCGCCGTGCGGGCCGCCACGATCGCCACCGCGAACCGCATTTTGCCGTTGCTCACCATTTTCTGTTTCCTCCATCTCCCTGTGGGTACACGTCTCCTGTGAGACGTCCTTAGGGCGGGGAATTGTCAGGTCAGGTGGTGTGCAAGGCGGGTTTCCTTTCGGTGGGTGCAAACGGTTGTCGGCTGCGCCGGGCGAAACGTTACGGGCCCTCCAAGGCCGCGGCCTCGGCGCGCACCCGCTCCGCACCGTCAACATCACCGAGACCGTCGAGGATCTCGGCGAGGATGCTCATCGCCGACGCCAGATCCGACTTCGCGACCGCGACATCGGGATGCGCCGCGTACGAGTCCCCGGCGAGTAAGACCGCCTCCTCGATCATCGCCCGCGCAGCTGCCGAGTCACCGCGCTCTCGTTGGACGATGGCAATATTCGTCAGCGCGCTGACGACCGCCTCCACCGCGCCGACCGACCCCGGTTGTGCTTGGGCCAGTTCCCGGAACAGTTCCAGCGCCTCCTCGAACGCGGCCAGCGCGCCCTCGAGATCACCCCGCGACCGTCGCACGCTACCGATCCAGCCCAACGCAACACCCAGATCGTGTCGAGCCCTGACCGACCCCGGCTGCACACTCACCAGCGCGCGATCCAGTACCAACATCTCTTCAAACGCGGCCTGTGCGCCATCGAGATCACCGCTCGCTTGCCGTACGCCACCAATCCGATTCAGCGCGACGACGAGATCGCTTTGCGCCTGCACCGAGGCCGGCTGCGCCAACGCCAACCCACGCGCCAGCTCGAGCGACTCTTGATAGGCCGAGAGCGCACCGTCGGCATCACCACGCACTCGCCGCACTGCCCCGACCCGGTTCAATGCCACACTCAGCTCACGTCGGGCCTGTGCCAGGTCAGGCTCCGCGCGCACCAACCCGCGACGCAGTTCGAGCGTCTCCTCGAATGCGGCTTGCGCACCCTCAAGATCACCCCGAGCCTCTCGGACGTCACCGATCCCATTGAGCGCGACGCCCAGGTCGCTCTTGGCCTGCTCCGATCCCGGCTGCTCCGTCATCAATCTCCGGGCAAACTTCAGCGCCCGATCGAACGCCCCACCGGCACCGTCGAGATCACCGACGACGAGATTGTCGGCGCCCAGGTTGTTGCACGCCGCGGCAGCCTGGCGATCTCGTGTCCCGGTCTCACCGGCAAGTGCCAGGTCGAGCACGGCAAGACTCAGATCCACGCGGGCCGCTGGCCGCAAGTACCGCCGATCGACTGCACGGGGCGCCTCGAGAAAGAACGCCATCCCCTCATCACTCAGCATTGAACGGTCCAGGCGATCGATGAGTGCGATTCCCGGCCCGGGATATGCGTCCAGGGCGCGCATGAGGACGAGATCCCCACCGTGTGGACGGTGATTGGCAGCACGGGCAAGGACTCCGACGAGACTCCCGGAAGCTGGTTCCCCGGTTTCCGTGCTGGCCGAAACCGTGTGCCAGATGACATCCAGGGCATTGGTGTCATCCCATACGGTGTCACCGGCGAGGACATCGACGATGCGGGTGTGCACGTCGGTCCCGACCCTGCTTGCGGCGTGCTGCTGCACGATCGTGTGGGCGAAGGTCAGCCGACCCGCGGCGTCGGTGCTGCGCAGTTGGTCGCCCAACACACGCTGCAGAACAGCGACCTTGAGGCTGGAATCCGGGTCATCCGGCAACAAGACCGCCAGATCGACGGGAGCCAATCCTGACCGCGCCGTAGCCAAGGCTCCCAGCAGCAACTCGGCTGGCCCCTCGCCTATCCGATCCGCGACACGATCCAGGAACACACCCGCGAGATCGGCCGCGTCGGACGGCAGTCTCCGAGCCCCCTGAAGCAGCAACCCTTCAATCGCAGAGGCCTGATCGGGCGCTGCGGCGATCGACGTGAAGTCCCCCGCGTCCAAGTCGGCCAACAAATCCACCGCTAACCGCACCCACAACGGTGACCTGGGGGCGGTTCCAATGATTGCCAACACCGATGCCGGCAGCGCCCGACCGGTCTGACCCGCCCACGACCGCGCAGCCTCCACCGCCGTCGCCGGTGACAGTTCGCCGACGTCGATACGGTCGCCGCCGACACCTTCCAAGACCGCCGCCTGATCGGGGCTCGTCGTCGAACACAACAACCCGATCGACGGCGGCACCACCCGCGCCGGCCACACATCGGACCGGGCGCGATCATCGGCCAACGCATCCAACGCATCGACCACCACGACCAACCGACCCCCGATGACCGTCTGCGCCTCGGTCAACACATCTCGCCACCACTGGATGAACGCATCCTCATCCGCATCGGTTGGTGCGCTCAGTTCGTGGCCGATCAACGGCTGCAACTGCTCGACCAGCCGCAACACCACATCTCTACCCGACACCCCCGTCCCCGACGCCCCCAACAGCACGGACACCACCGTCACACTCTCGGTGCCATGAAGACTCTCCTCGACCGCGCACAGGATCGTCGACTTCCCCGTCCCCGACTCGCCGACCAGCACCACCCGATCACCAGCAATCAGTCGAGCGGTGAGATCGCCGACCAGAGCCTCACGGCCAACCGCCACGGTGTGGTCGTCCCGGAACAAGCGTTCCACGCCTTCGCGGCCAGCTCCGGAAGCGACGATCACCTCCTCCGCACGACGACGCACTGGAGCCGTCAGCGCGGTGACCATCAAATCCTCGAACGAAACCCGCTCGTTCTCGGCGACTACCGATTCGAGGTCAACGGTTTGTGCTCCTTCGGCGACGGCGGCCGTGTAGCGCCGCGCCGTCACGCGCTTGACTGCAGCCCTCACCACCACTTCGTTGCGAAACGCCATCACCCGATCTGAGTCTGGATCCGCCCATCCGTCCGGCACCAGACCGACCAGATCCCGGAACACCACCAAGTGCTCACCGTCAGGTGCCGAATCCCACAACATCCCGAACCCGAACTCCAGTTCGGTCACCGACTGTCGGCTCCGGTCGAAAAGT
>DLKD01000070.1 GCA_002477755.1 Gordonia sp. UBA7599 | reverse complement strand
GGTGGATCCGTCAGGCCATCACGCGCGGCATGGCCGATCAGAGCCGAACCATCCGCCTGCCCGTGCACCTGGTCGAACAGGTCAACAAGCTCGCCCGCATCAAGCGCGAGCTGCACCAGCAGCTCGGGCGCGAGGCCACCGACGACGAGCTGGCCGCCGAGTCGGGCATCCCGGCGGAGAAGATCGCCGACCTGCTCGACCACAGCCGCGATCCGGTCAGCCTCGACATGCCGGTCGGTTCCGACGAGGAGGCGCCGCTGGGCGACTTCATCGAGGACACCGAGGCCACCTCGGCGGAGAACGTCGTCATCGCGGGCCTGCTGCACTCCGATATCCGCAGCGTCCTCGCGACCCTCGACGACCGCGAGCAGCAGGTGATCCGGATGCGTTTCGGCCTCGACGACGGTCAGCCGCGCACACTCGACCAAATCGGACGTGCCTTCGGCCTGTCCCGCGAGCGGGTCCGCCAGATCGAGCGCGAAGTGATGGTCAAGCTCCGCGCCGGCGACCGCGCCGACCGCCTGCGCGCCTACGCGGTCTAGCCGCGCCACACCAAGCCGAGTCCGGTCCACCGCCCCAGCGGTTGGACCGGACTCGGCGTTTTTCCCGGCGGCGTGCACCACTGGGGACATAGCCTCATGCCGTGAGCGAATGCTGCAGTGGGCACGGTCCCCACGCCGGTGTGTCCCGTCGGTCTGCCCTCGCCGGAACCATCGCGGCCGCAGTGGGCGGCGCGCTGTTCTCGGCAACCGCGTGCGGCACAGAATCGGCCGAGACGGGCGCCTCACCCACCACCGCGCCGGCCAAGTCCCCCTCGCCCGGGGCAACGCCGGCGCTTCCCGACACGGCGCTGATCACCCTTGGGGTGCAGGCCGGACCGCCGCCGATCCCCGGCAAGGTGGGCATCTCGTCGGCGGTGAAAATCGGTTCGGACGTCTACCAGATCGATTGCGGCTTGGGGTCGTTCAACGCCTTCACCAACGCCGGGCTGGTCTTCGACAACCTCAAATCCATGTTCATCACCCACATGCACACCGATCACACGGTGGACTACTTCAGCTTCTTCCTGTCCGGCGGGTACACCGCCAGGCCCGGTAAAGCCGCCGTGCGGGTGTACGGCCCCGGCGCGGCGGGCGGCCTGCCGGCGAGCCGGGTCGGCAACGATGATCCCCCGACGGTGAATGCGGCGAACCCCGATCGCGGCTTGACATACACCACCGACCAGTTGCTGAACGCCTTCGCCTACACCAGCAATATCTTCATCCGCGACATGGGCGTGCGCGACATCGCGGACCTGGTCCAGGTGCACGAGATCGCGACACCGCCGGGCTCGGACTTTCGCAACCGCTCCCCCCGCGTTGCCCCGTTCCCGGTGACCGAGGACGACAACGTGAAGGTCACCGCGACGCTGGTCTCCCACTACGACGTCTTCCCGGCCTTCGCGTTCCGGTTCGACCTGAAGAAGGCCGGCAAGTCGATCACCTTCTCCGGCGACACCACGAAGTCGGACAACCTGATCGAGCTCGCCAAGGACACCGACTACCTCGTGCACGAGGCCGAGTACAGCTTGGACAACGCGTTCTTCAGCAACCGGTTCCCGCCGGATTACCTGGTGAATTCACACACGTCGGCCGAGCAGGTCGGCGAGGTCGCCGCGGCCGCCGGCGCCAAACAGGTGATCCTGAGCCACTACGCGAACCGGATTCCCGGCGGGGAACTGACCGACGCGCAGTGGATCGAGAAGATCGCCCAGCACTACAAGGGCACGATCACGATCGCCAAGGATGGTCAGGTCTTCGAGATCTGAGCGCCAAGTCCCGTCGGGCCCCGGCTCACAGCTCGGGTATCCGGTCCCCGAACAGACGGGCCGCATTCTCCGAGGCGACCATGCGGCGCGTCCGCTCGTCCATCGGGTACTGCGCGAGGAACTCCGCACCGGTCAGGCTGTCGTCCATCGGGTAGTCGACGGAGAACATCAGGCGATCAGAACCCATCACATCCAGCGCGCAGGCAAAGGCCTTCGGGTCGAAGTTCCCGCTGGTGGTGATGTGAAAATTGCGCCGCAGGTAGTCCGACGGCAGCTTCTCGATCCGCTTGACGCCGTCACCGCCCAGACCGTAGTAGCGGTCCGTGCGGTAGGCGGTGTATGGCAGGAGCTCTCCGAGGTGCCCGATGATCATCTGCAGGCGCGGGAACTTGTCGAACAGGCCCGAGTAGATCAGGCGCAGCACGTGGGTGCCGGTCTCGACGGCGAAACCCCACGACGCCAGGTGCAGGCCGTCGCGCGCGTACGGGGCGAGCCAGGCGTCCATCACCGCCGGGTGCGGCGTCGTCGGGTGCAGGTAGATCGGTGCGTTCAGGTCCTGGGCGACCTCGAACAGCAGCTCGTAGGCGGGGTCGTCCAGGTAGCGCCCGTGGACGTGCCCGTTGATTAGCGCCCCGACCAGTCCCAGTTCGGTGACCGCGCGCTCCAACTCGGCCGCGGCGGCGGCGGGGTCCTGGGTGGCCAGGGTGGCGAAGCCCCCGAACCGCCGGGGGTACTCCCGTACCGTCTCGGCCAGGTTGTCGTTCGCGCGTCGCGCGTAGTCGACCGCGAGTGCGGTGTCCGTCATCGCCTGTACCCCGGGGTCGAACAGCGACAGAATCTGGAAGTCGATCCCGGCGGCGTCCATCTGTTCCAGGCGCAGCGGTCCGCGGTCGTACAACCGGTCGTAGCCGGCCTTGTTGTTCGACAGCAGCCACTGCGCGACCACGTTGTCGTCGCTCGCGGGATTCCACGCGTAGTGCTCCTCGAGGGCGATCAGCACAGTGGCGGTCATGATTGCAGGGACCCCGACCCCAGGCGTGGCTGGCACGTCCCGAGTCGTGCGACGACGCCATTGCGGATGATTTCGTTGACAGGCTGTTTACCCGGGCACCGCAGCACCGCGCCCACGACGTGGCCCGACCGGTTGGCGATGACCAGATCTCGTTGCCGCGGTACGACCGTCCTCGTGACTGCCACCGAACCACTCCACTGGTCAACGTAGATCATGACTCGTACCCCACTGAACGGACCGGACATCATCAGGACTTGACCCTGGTAACCCAGCTCGAGTTGCCCTGCCGGAGGTACATCCGCCGACGCGGGCGCGTGCGGGGACACCGGGGCGAGGACCGTCAGGAGTGCGGCGAGGGTCACGCCGAAGCCACCGACGGCCGCACGGAACCTGATGGTCATTCTGTGCCTCTGACGGCTAGACGGGGTCATGCCTCTTCACCGGCGACCGAATCACCGAGTCGACGCGGTCCGGTGTCCATCCGCTTGGACACCGGGCCGATCGTGATCCGGGCGTCGACGACGGACGCGCAGTCCGGTGCTGCGAGAACCTGGTCGAACAGAACCTCGCGCACCTCGGGGATGTCGTCAACGAGGAAGGACACCCGCATTAGGAGCTCGGCGAGCGAGTCGGTGTCGACGAGAGGCTGGCCGTGATAGCCGGTGAGCAGCGCCGCCGACCGCGGGGCGGCCACCAGGTCGCGCGCGTCATCGTCGGTCAGGGGTAGTGCGCGGTAGGCGGCATCGTCGAGAAGTTCGAATGTGTGCCCGGCCAGGCCGAAGGACGCCACGGCGCCGAACTTCGGGTGGTTGAAAGCCCGGATCATGGTGGCCACGCCCTTGGGCGCCATCCGCTGCACATGCAGCACCTCGTCGCCGGTCAGTTCGGTCAACTCGGCGTACGCGGTCACGACCGCCGTCGCGTCGGGCAGATCCAGGCGGGCGCCCTCGCGATCGGGCCGTCCGCGCCACTCCGGCGAGCTGGCCTTGACCACGACCGGGAACCCGATCTCGCGCGCCGCCGAGGAAGCCTCGTGAATCGTGTGGACCGGGGTGAACGGGACGACCTCGATCCCGTAGCGCGCGAGGAGCTCTGCCGACAGGGCGGGACTCAATGCCACGACTTGGTTGTCGTTCTCGGCGAGCAACTCGCGGATCTGCGCGCGCACCGCTTCCGGGTCGGTGCCCTCGGGCCGTGTCGTCGGCGACTCGGGCCGCAGGCGCCACGCCTGGTAGTGCCACGCGTGCGCGAGTGCCGTCGCCGCGCGCTCGGGGCTGCGGTAGCTCGGGATGGACCCGCGGGCCAGCGAACCGTCGGGACCGGTCACCGACAATCCCGGCAGCACACCTTCGTCGCCGAGGAAGGTCGACACGACGGTCTTCGTCGATGTCTCAGTCGCCGCCAACAGTGCGGCGCCGTACTCCTCGGCCTCCACTGCCACCGGCGGGACGAACACGGCGATGACGGCATCACAGTCGTCTCGCTCGGTCGCGACGGCAACCGCGGCACTGAACTCCTGCGCCGTCGCCGCGGGCCCCACGTCGACGCTGTCGACGATCTGAAGGCCCAAGTCGGCGCCGACCGCCGACGCGAGCGCGCCCAGCGCCGACGAGTTCCCGACGATCACCGTGCGCGGACCGGCCGGCAACGGCTGGTAGGCGAAAAGTGAGGCGGCATCGAACAGTTCCGAGATCGTCGCGACGCGCACGACGCCGGCCTGTTCCAGCACCATTTGCGAGATCCGCTCCTCCCCGGTCGCCTGCGACTTCACTGCGACGATCGGCTTGGACCGCGAGACGCGCCGGGCGATCCGGGAGAACTTCCGGGGGTTGCCGAAGCTCTCCAGATACAGCAGGACGACCTCGGTCGAGTCGTCGGTATCCCAGTACTGCAGCACGTCGTTACCCGACACATCGGCCCGGTTGCCCGCGGAGACGAAGGTGGACAGGCCCAGGTGACGACGCGCGGCAGTGTCGAGGATGGCGATCCCGAGAGTGCCCGACTGGCAGAAGAACCCGACGCGGCCGGGCTCGGGGATCCGCGGTGCGAGGGTCGCGTTGAGGCTGATCGTCGGATCGTTGTTCACCACGCCCAAGGCGTTGGGGCCGACCAGGCGCATCCCGTGCTCGCGGACCGCCGAGGCCAGCCGGCGCTGGCTCTCCACCCCGGCCTCGCCGGTCTCGGCGAAACCCGCGGAGACGACGACGAGCGTCTTGACGCCCTTGGCGAGACAGTCGTCGAGGACCTCGTCGATCATGGCCGCACGCACCGCGACCACGGCGAGGTCGACTGGGTCGGGGATGTCGCGAACGGTCGGATACGCACGTATCCCCAGCACCGACGGGGCGTGCGCGGTGCCCGCCGCGGTAGTCTCCGCATCGCCCCCGACTTCGCCTTCGGCCTCGCCGTCGGCAGTCCGGTGTCCGGGCCCGTTGACCGGGTACACCGGACCGGTGAAACCGGCGGAGATGATGTTGGCGAGCAGCACGTTGCCGACCTTGCGCCGGTCGGCCGACGCGCCGATCACCGCGACCGAGCCGGGCCGCAGCAGATTGGCGACGCTGCGCGCCTCCGACGCGCGCTCGCGGCTGTTGCGGACGGACAAGAGCGCCTCGGTGGGGTCGATGAGGAACTCCACGTGCACGTTGGACCCGTCGAAGCTGCGGCTCAGCTGGTACCCGGCGGTGCGGAAAACGGTCACCATGTTGGTGTTCTCGGCCAACACCTCGGCCTCGAAACGGGTGAACCCGTTCTCCGCGGCGGCCCCGGCGAGGTGCTCCAACAGGATCGGGCCGAGCCCGCGGCCCTGGTGGGCGTCGTCAACGACGAAAGCGACCTCGGCCGATTCGGGCTTCAGCGAGTCGGCGAGGCCCTCGTAGACGCCGATCGCGATGATCTTCCCGCCCAGCAGGGCGACCAGCGCGACGCGGTCGTGGTAGTCGACGGTGGTCATCCGGGCCACCTCGCGCGGCGGCAGCGTCGGCGTCGGCCCGAAGTACCGCATGTACCGCGTGCGTTCGGACAGCCGCGAGTGGAATTCGACGACGTCGTCGGCATCGTCGGGAACGATCGGCCGGATGTGCACCACACCGCCGTCGGAGGCCAGCACGTCCGCGGCCCACTCGGGCGGGTACTCCCACCGGGCACGACCCGGCACGGCCGGGGCACCCGGCGCAGCGGTGGCCGGCTCAGTCTTATCGGGTTGGTCGGCGGCGTCGGTCACCGACGTGCTCGGCGGCTCAGTCACGCGGGTCCTCCGGGTCGAGGCCGTGCAGCGGGAACACTGCGCGGCGGGTGGCAAGAATGGTCCGGTCGGTCTGCCGGAAGGCCCGTTCGTCGATTCCCGGCGGCGGTGCCACACCGGCGTCGCCGGCCCAGGGGTCGAACTCGTCGGTGCCGCCGTCACCCATGAAACCGACCGGGTCGGCGGCATAGGCCGGGTCGACGGTGCCGGCCAAGTCCCGTGCCGAGGCCATCCACTCGTCGGGGATGCGCGTGCCGGGATCGAGGTCGCGCCCGAGCGCCGCGGCGATCAAGTGGGTCCAGATCCTGGGCACGACGTTGACCACGCCGTAACCACCGCCCCCGACGGCCAGCCATCGGCCCTCGCAGTATTTGTCGGCGAGGTCGCGCATGGCGAGGATCGCCGCTCGCTGGCCCTCGACGCTCAGTGCGAGGTCGGTCAGCGGATCGGCGGCGTGGCTGTCGGCCCCGCACTGGCTGACGATGATCTGCGGTTTGAACTGCGCGATCAGCGACGGCACGACCCCGTGGAATGCACGCAACCACAAGGAGTCGACGATCCCCGGCATGAGGGCGATGTTGGCGGCCGATCCGGCGGCGGCCTGGGCGCCGATCTCAGTGGGCCATCCGGTGCCCGGCCACAGTGTCGCCGGGTGCTGGTGCAGCGAGACCGTCAACACCCGCGGGTCGTCGGCGAACGCCTTCTCAACACCATCACCGTGGTGGGCATCGATGTCGATGTAGGCGATCCGGTCGTAGCCGTGCTCGAGAAGCCAGTCGATCGCAATCGCACAGTCGTTGTAGATGCAGAAGCCCGCGGCGCGCGAGGCCATCGCGTGGTGCATGCCGCCACCGATATTCACCGCGCGGCGCACCCGGCCCGACGCGATCGCCTTCGCCGCGGCGATCGATCCGCCGACGAGCGTGCGCGCGGCCTCGTGCATCCCCGGGAAAATCGGGTTGTCCATGTCGCCGAGACCGTAGATCTGTTCGAACAGCGCCTGATTCCGCGCACCGTCGGGCCCGCCGACCGCCCGCACCGCGTCGATGTAATGCTGGCTGTGCACCCTGGTGAGGGCGGTGTCATCAATGTCGAGCGGTGCCAACGGGTCGACGTCGTCGAGGACCCCGAGCGATGTCGCAAGACTCATCGTCAGCGCCAGCCGGATCGGGTTCATCGGGTGCTCTCGCGCCCAGCGATAGGCTTCGTACCCGTCGCTCCAAATCACCGCTCCCGCTGCTGTATCCGGCACAGTGATCAGGCTAACCCGAGCGCGTCTTGTGGCGGACGGGTTGTGGTTTCGGGGTAGGGTGGCTGTCGACGAAAGGGCGTGGGATTGCAGTGAACGATCTTGTCGATACCACTGAGATGTATCTGCGCACGATCTACGACCTCGAAGAAGAGGGCATCGTGCCGTTGCGCGCGCGAATTGCCGAACGGCTGGAGCAGAGCGGGCCGACCGTTTCCCAGACCGTTGCGCGGATGGAGCGCGACGGCCTGGTGCGCGTCGCCGGCGACCGCCACCTCGAGCTGACCCAGAAGGGCCGGGACCTCGCGGTCGCGGTCATGCGCAAGCACCGGTTGGCCGAGCGACTGCTGGTCGACGTCATCGGACTCCCCTGGGATGAGGTGCACGATGAGGCGTGCCGCTGGGAGCATGTGATGAGCGAGAACGTCGAACGCCGGATCCTCGCCGTCCTCGGCAACCCCACGACCTCGCCCTACGGCAACCCGATCCCCGGCCTGGAACTGCTCGGGGCACCGGCCCAGCCGATCAACGACCACGCGGTGCGCATGGCCGAACTCGCGGGTGCGGACTCGCAGGCCGTCGTCATCCGACGGCTCTCCGAGCACGCCCAGTCCGACCAGGATCTGATCGTCACGCTGCGCGAGGTGGGCATCGTGCCGAATGCGCGCGTGACCGTGACCCGCAAGGACCGGAGCTTCGTCGTCACGACGCCGGGGCACGACGGTCTTGAGCTGTCCGAGGAAATGGCGCACTCGATCTTCGTCGAAACCGCCTGATCAGCGGGTTACGACCACAGCCGTGACGACGCCGACGGCAGCGTGACGCCGAGACCGGCCGCCACGGAGTACGACTCCCCCAATACCTCCCACAGCATCGACGGGTGGACACCGCCCGTCAGCGCGGTGTCCAACAGGCCGGCCAAGCGCCAGTCGGGGCACGCCTGCAGCGCCACGTCGAGCGCGACGCCGGTATAGGCGCCCTCACCACCCAGGTAGTACAGATGTGCCAGCATCGTCGCCGCGCTGGCACGCACCTCCCCCCTCGTGCGCCGGGTCAAGTCGCGCCACACCGACTCCGCGACCCATCGGTGTTCGCCGCCACCGAGAACCAGCAGTGCGTCGCGCACACCGAGGTTGCGCACCGCACGGCTGAGCAGCACGACATTCGCGCAGGTCATCTCCGGTACGGCCGGCCCGGTCAGCAGCTTCAGCGCGGCCCGCAACAGCTTGGTGCGGCCCGCGGCCGTCGTCGTGGGACGAATCCGGCGGGGCCGGCCCCCGCAGGCGCCGTCGACGCAGTGCTCGGTGGTGGCCAGGCACGCGTACATCTCACTGCGGCTCGCCATCACGACCCGACCGGTCCGCAACGACCGCTCCAACGCGACCGGCGACGACTGCGGGTCGGCGAGCAGGCCGCACCCGAAACCGCCGTCGGCAAGGCCGAGCGATCCGGGCACATCGGGGTCGGCCCCGGTCGGGCCGCGGCCCGCCATCGCCCACAGTGCGGTGTACCAGGGCATGCCGGCGGCGAACCGCTCGACGACGAATCCCGCACGCACACCGCCGGGGACCCCGGCCGCGATGAGGGCGTCGTCGAGATCGGCGAGGACCCGGCGGTACACCGGAGACGGCAACCCGTACCGGTTATCGACCACGACGCCGACCGCTCCCAGCGCACCGTCGCGCTCGCACACCAGCCCGATCGACGCCATCGTCTCCCACATGTCCGCGGTGGGCTCACCGTCGGCGTCGAGCAGCAGGTCGTGGCGGGCGGTCACCGCGATCGACGAATCCTCGTCGAAGGCGAGGACCACCAATGATTGCTCGGGCAGGAAACCGAGCAGACCGGGGATCGCGGTCAGAAGGTTAGTGGTGTCCAGGGCTACGGTCGGCATGATGTTCGTCATGCCTGATGAGACGCAGCCCGACCGGTCCCGGTTCCACCGCGTCGGGCGATCGCCCGGTCCCCAGCGCTAGCGCAGCCCCGCTTCCACGGCGGCCTGCAACAGCCTGACCAGCGCAGGATCGGCCTGCTGCACCGATTCCGGAGGACCCACCGCCCGCCGTGTGGCGTACACGCGGACGTTCCCGCGCTGGGCCAGCAACAGGGTGGTCGTAACCGGCGGCGCGCCCTCGGCAGTCTCGGTCCGGACGTAGCCTACGGCGTCAGCACCGCCCACCTGCGGCGCGAGCTCGACGGAGTGCTGCACGACGGTCACCGGCAGGCCCGACGACCGTTGGTAGGCCGGGCACCGGGACACCGTCGCCGTCACGTCGGACAACCGCTTGCCGGTGCGGGTGATCACCGTCGTATACGCCGCGGGCGGGTCTCCGCCGGGCCCCGAAGGACCGAATCCGGTCTCCACGACGGTGTCGGCCGGCTGCGCCGAGATCGCCTGGGGCGCACAGTCGGACGGATCGATATGGGCGCCCACGGGCATCCCGGAGACATCACCGACGATCGCGGACAATTGGGCCGGCGGAACGCGGAGGACCTCGGTGCCCGGTGCCACCGGAAACGCCGCGGCCGCAACGCTGCGGTGGACCAAGGAATCGCGCGGCTCACCGTCGACCGCGCAGGCTGCGGTCGCCACCCCCGTCGCGAGGACGACGACGCCGACACCGGCGGCGCGCCACACCCGTCGAGCCTCAAGGGCCACATCAATCACATTCTTCACTCTGCCACCCACCGTTCGGGAATGCCAGCGCAGCGCGGGGCGTTGATTCCGTTAGCCGTCCCGGGCCTACGTCTGGGACAATCGACTCACACACTCATAAGGAGGACGCATGGCTTCCCAGCCAGCCGAGCACAGCCGGCCCGGCGACTCCAGCGCTCTGTACGAGCTGGAGTTCCCCGCCCCGAGCGTGTCCAAGGACTCCGGCACCGGACCGGTGCTGGTGCACGCCCTCGACGGCTTCGCCGACGCGGGCAACGCCGTCACACTCGCCGCCCGCCACCTGCGCGACAGCCTCGAATCCGAGCTCGTCGCCACCTTCCGCGCCGACGAACTGATCGACTACCGGTCGCGCCGCCCGGTGATGGACTTCTCCGGACAGGCCTTCACCGGCATCGAGATGCCGTCATTGACGGTGCACGCGATCCGTGACAACGCGGGGCAGCCTTTCCTGCTGCTCTCCGGCGCCGAGCCGGACCTGCGGTGGGAGCAGTTCACCGCGGCTGTCCGCGGCCTGTCCGACCACTTCGGCGTCAGCGACGTCGTCGGCCTCAACGCCATCCCGATGGCGGTCCCGCACACCCGGCCGTCGACGATCACCGCGCACGGCAGCGACGTCGAGTTCCTCGGCGACCTGCCACGGTGGGGGTCACCGATGAAGCTGCCCGCCAGCGCGTCGATGATGCTGGAACTGCGCCTGTCCGAGCACGGCTACCGGACGTCGGGGATCTCCGTGCACGTCCCCCATTACCTGGCGCAGTCCACCTACCCGGCGGCGGCGTCGCGCCTGCTGTCGAGCCTTGCGTCACTGACCAACCTGGATCTGCCGCTCAAGGCGCTCGACAGTGCCGCCGACACGCTGCGCGTGCAGATCGACAACGAGTTGGCCAACAACTCCGAGGTCGCTTCGGTGGTGGCCGCGCTGGAGTCCCAGTACGACGCGTACACCGAGGCTGCGCAGGAGCAGGCCTCCCTGCTGGCCGCCGACGAGCCGCTGCCCAGCGCCGATGAGATCGGCGACGAGTTCCAGCGTTACCTCGCCGAGCAGGCCCGCGCGGCAGAGGGGGACGGCGAACCGGACAACGACGGTCCGTCGCCCGCGTGAGCGGACCCGTCGGCACTGACTCCGCTTTGCGGGTCAGTGCCGACCCCGCGCTGGCCTACGACGAGTTCGAGGCGTGGGCCGCCGCTAGTGGCGTTGCGCTGTACCCACACCAGGCCGAGGCGCTGCTCGAGCTCGCCTCGGGCAGCCATGTGATCCTGGCGACCCCGACCGGCTCCGGCAAGTCGCTGGTCGCCACCGGGGCCATCGCCTTCGCCCGCGCCCGCGGCGAGCGCGCCTACTACACCGCGCCCATCAAAGCGCTGGTCAGCGAGAAGTTCTTCGCGCTGTGCGAGGTCTTCGGGGCCGATCAGGTCGGCCTGGCGACCGGCGACGCGACGGTCAACCCGGACGCACCGATCGTGTGCGCCACCGCGGAGGTCGTCGCCAATATCGCGCTGCGCGACGGCGCCGACACCGATATCGGCCTACTCGTCGCCGACGAATTCCACTACTACGGGGACCCCGACCGCGGGTGGGCCTGGCAGGTACCGCTGATCGAGCTGCCTTCCACGCACTTCTTGCTCATGTCGGCGACCCTGGGCGACGTCGGATTCTTCATCGACGACCTGCGCCGTCGCACAGGGCGCGAGGTCGCCGCCGTCACCGACGCCCAGCGGCCGGTACCCCTGGAGTTCGAGTACACCCTCACCCCGATCCACGAGACGATCGAGAACCTCGTCGCCGACGGCAAGGCCCCCGTTTACGTCGTCCACTTCACCCAGGCCGCTGCCGTCGAGCGGGCGCAGGCCCTGCTCAGCGCCAAGATCGCCGACAAGGCGACCAAGGAAGCACTCGCAGAAGCCATCGGTGATTTCCGCTTCGGCACCGGATTTGGCAAGACGCTGTCCAAACTGCTGCGCGCCGGGATCGGCGTCCATCACGCCGGGATGCTCCCCCGTTACCGCCGACTCGTAGAGCAGCTCGCCCAACAGGGCCTGCTGCGGGTCATCGCCGGCACCGACACGCTCGGTGTCGGCATCAACGTGCCCATCCGAACGGTGCTGTTCGCCTCGTTGAGCAAATACGACGGTCGGCGGGTCCGGCGCCTGCAGGCGCGCGAATTCCACCAGATCGCCGGGCGCGCCGGACGGGCCGGCTTCGACACCGTCGGCTACGTCGTCGCCCAGGCACCCGAGCACGACGTGGAGAACGCCCGATCGGTGGCCAAGGCCGGCGACGACCCGAAGAAGCTGCGCAAGATCGTGCGCCGGCGCCCGCCGGAGGGCTTCGTGTCCTGGGGCGAGAAGACTTTCGAGGCGCTGACCACTGCCGACGATGAGCCGTTGCGATCCCACTTCCGCATGACGACCGCGATGCTGATGGAGGTGCTCTCGCGCCCCGGCGACTGCTTCGCCGCGCTACGCCACCTCATCGAGGACAACCACGAGCCCCGTGCGCGCCAACTGACTCACGCGCGCCACACGATCGCCCTCTACCGGGACCTGCTCGACACCGGCATCGTGGTGAAACTGCCCCGACCCGACGCCGACGGTAAGGGCATCGCGCTCTCGGTCGACGTGCCGGCGAACTTCGCGCTCACCAACCCGCTGTCGGCGTTCGCGCTCGCCGCCTTCGACCTCCTCGACGAGCAGTCCCCGGACTACGTGCTCGACGTCGTATCCATCATCGAGGCGACCCTCGACGACCCCCGACCGGTCCTGGTCGCCCAGCGCAAGGCCGCCCGCGACACCGCGATGGCCGAATTCAAGGCGGCCGGAATGGAATACGAGGAGCGGATGGCACGGCTGGAGGAGATCACCTGGCCGCAGCCCCTGCGCGAACTCGTGGACGAGGCCTTCGCGATCTACCGCCGCGGTCATCCGTGGGTGGCCTCGACACCGCCGTCGCCGAAATCTGTCCTTCGGGAGGTGCTCGAACTGGACATGACGTTCAACGAGTTGATCTCCCGCCACGGCCTGGCTCGCAGCGAGGGCGTCGTGCTGCGCTACTTGTCGGACTGCTATCGCGCGCTGCGCAGCGGCCTGCCCCGGGCGCTGCTCGACCACCCGGAGATCAGTGCCATCACCGAACGCCTGCGCACGATGATCCGCGACACCGATTCCAGCCTGCTCGACGAATGGGCGGCACTCGCGCAAGGCCCGGCAGACGAACCAGTCGCGCCGTGAAGCGATCGGGGGAATACCGGATTCCCGTGTCTCGTTGATCGGGGTATGGGCAACGATCTGACCAGCGACGACGATTACGGCCCCAGCCCCAGCGGCTGGGTGCGCGAGCAGGTGGAGGCCTACGAGGGCTCCGGCGGTACCGATGGCACGACCCTGGCCGACACCGGCATGCCGGTCGTCATCCTGACGATGCGCGGGGCCAAGACCGGCAAGATCCGCAAGGTGCCCCTGATGCGCGTCGAGCACGACGGCGAGTATCTCGCCGTCGCCTCCAAGGGCGGCGCTGCGGCCAACCCGCTCTGGTACCACAACCTGCGGGCCGACCCGAGCGTGCAGCTGCGCGATGAGACCGTCGTTGGTCAATACACCGCCCGCGAGGTCAGCGAGCCCGCGCAGCGCGCCGCGTGGTGGGAGCGCGCCGTCGCCGCTTATCCGCCGTATGCCGACTACCAGCGCAAGACCGACCGGGTCATCCCGCTGTTCGTGCTGAGCCCGGCGGGCTGAGACTCACTCGAGGACGGTTCGGCGGCTCACTCGAGCGCGTCGACGACGCGTGCGGCCACCGCGGCGCGCGAGGTGTCCTTGAGGTCGACCCCGGAGCGGCCCAGACGGCGCGCGCCGGTCACCAACCCGGCGACGACGGCGGCCGCGGCCGCATACCCGAGCCCGTCGGGCGGGTGGATGTTGGAGATGCAATTGCGATCGGCATCGGACAGCCCGGTGGCGAAATCGTCGGCGTCGGCGCGGTGGGTCAGGTAGATGCCCACACTGTCGGCGACCGACAACCCCGGGCGCTCACCGATCAACACCAGCACGGTCGGGGTGCCCAAGGCATGCGCGACATGGTCGCCGAGGGCCACACGCGCCTGCGTCGCGATGACCGGCGGGGCGACGACGACGTCGGCGGGCAAAGTCTCGTTGATCGCGGCCAACAACGGTGCACCGTGGTCGGCCAGTGCGCGCGAGGACAAGCCATCGGCGAGCACAATCGCCAGGTCGGCATCGGTGCGCACCAGTCCGCTCAGGTCCGCCGGCTGTCGCCCGAGGTCGGGGCGGCGCAAATACTGGGCACGGTCGACGGCCAGCGAGGCCACCGTCATCGGCTCACCGAGGCCCAGATCCCGCACCGCCGTGACCAACCCGGAGACGTCGAGAGGCTGGTGCACCGCATCACGAGCCGCGGCGTGCGCCGTCGAGAACTCGAGGAGTCGCGTCGTGGTCAAGGCGTCACCGGCGCGGCCCAGGCCGATGCGGGCCTGGGTGGTCGTGCGCATCTCGTCCCACAGCGGGGACTGCTCGGGTGCGCTCACGACGACGACATCCCCGGCGGGCCGGCGGCGGCCAGTGCCCGCAGCGGCGACGCGTCGACGGTGATGTCGCGCAGGCCGCCGGTCTCGTCGAGCATCCCCTGGGCTGCCAACCAGGCGTCGAACTCGGGCGCCGGCCGCAGACCCAGCGTCCGCCGGACGTAGAGCGCGTCATGGTAGGCCAGCGACTGGTAGCCCAACATGATGTCGTCGGCGCCGGGAACGGTGATGACGAAGGCGACCCCGGCCACCGCGAGCAACGTGAGCAGGTCGTCCATGTCGTCCTGGTCGGCCTCGGCGTGGTTGGTGTAGCAGACGTCGACGCCCATCGGCAGCCCCAGCAGCTTCCCGCAGAAGTGATCCTCGAGGCCCGCACGGGTGATCTGCTTGCCGTCGTAGAGGTACTCCGGCCCGATGAACCCGACGACGGTATTCACCAGTAACGGCTCCAGGTGCCGGGCCACCGCATAGGCGCGCGCCTCCAGCGTCTGCTGGTCGACCGGCTCGCCCCCGGTGCCCAGGTGCGTGCCCGACGACAATGCCGAACCCTGTCCCGTCTCCAGGTACATCACGTTGTTCCCGACGGTTCCGCGGCCCATTTCGCGCGCGGCGGCGTTGGCCTCGTCGAGTAGTCCGATGTTCACGCCGAACGCCCGGTTGGCGCCTTCGGTGCCGGCGATCGACTGGAAGACGAGGTCGACGGGGGCACCCGCCTCGATCAGCCCCAGCGTCGTCGTGACGTGGCTCAGCACGCACGACTGGGTGGGGATGTCGAAGCGCGTGCGGACATCGTCGAGCAGCTTCAGCAGATCCTGCGTGGCGTGCGGTGAATCGGTCGCCGGGTTGATGCCGATCACCGCGTCGCCACAGCCCAGGAGTAGGCCGTCGAGCGTCGCGGCCGCGATGCCGCGGGGGTCGTCGGTCGGATGGTTCGGCTGCAGCCGGGTGGCAAGGGTGCCCGGCGTGCCGATCGTCGTGCGGAACGCCGCGGAGACCTCGATCGCCCGGGCGACTGCGATCAGGTCCTGGTTGCGCATCAACTTGCTGACCGCCGCCACCATCTCCGGGGTGAGACCGGCGCAGATCGCGGCCAGCGCCGCGGCAGCACCGGGTTGGGTGATCGTGACCAGCAGCAGGTCGCGCAGACCGCCGACGGTGAGTGCGGTCAGCGGTGCGAACGCCTCGCGGTCGTGCGTGTCGAGGATCAGCCGCGTCACCTCGTCGGTCTCGTACGGCACCACCGGGTGCTCGAGGAACGTCGTCAGCGGCAGGTCCGCCAAGACCCACCGGGCCGCTGACCGCTCCGCATCCGAGTGCGCCGCACACCCCGCCAGTTCGTCCCCGCTGCGCAGCGGTGACGCCTTGGCCAGCACCGAGACGAGCGAGGAGAACTCGTAAGTGTGGCCGTGCACGGTGTGGCTGAAGGTCATGTGACGTCGCGCTCCGCCTCGGCCAGTGCGGCGAACTCCTCGTCGGGCGAGTTCGCGACGAGGTGGTGGCGGCTGTAAATCCCGAAGTAGGCCATGAAGGCGGCGAACGCGGCCAGGGTCAGTCCGGCGGCCACCGGGTCGACGAGGAAGGTGGCGATCACCGCGATGCAGGCGATGACGAGGGCGAAGGAGGTGGTCGCGATTCCGCCGGGCGTGCGGTACGGGCGCGGCATGTCGGGCTCGCGGCGCCGCAGCACGATGTGGCTGACCATCATCAACACATAGCTCACCGCCGCGCCGAACACAGCCATGTTCAGCAAGGTCGCGCCCTGACCGGTCAGCGACAGGGCAAAGCCGATCACGCCGGGAACGATGAGGGCGAGCATCGGCGACTTGCGCGAGTTGGTGACCGACAGGCTCTTGGGCAGATACCCCGCCCGAGACAGCGCGAACGTCTGCCTCGAGTACGCGTACATGATGGAGAAGAAGCTTGCTATCAACCCGGCCAAGCCGATGTAGTTGACGGTTTTGGCCATCCCGCCGTCGCCCAGGGCCTCGACGAGCGGGTTACCCGAGGTGGCCATGGCCGCCGAACCGGCGGCGCCGGGTGCGAGAAATAGGACCACAGCGCCGGTGACGATCAGCAGCGACATCGACACGATGATGCCTCGCGGCACGTTCCTCTCCGGCTCCCGCGCCTCTTCCGCGGCGAGCGGCACCCCCTCGACAGCCAGGAAGAACCAGATGGCGAATGGCACCGCGGCCCAGATCCCGAGGTACCCGTAGGGCAGGAAGGACGAGGCCCCGGCCGCGTCGGTAACGGCGATGTCGGTGAGATTGCCCCAGGAGAATTTCCCGATCGCCGCGACCGCGAAGATCACCAGGCCCACCAGGGCGATCGCGGTGATCACGAACATCGCCTTGAGTGCCTCCCCCGCGCCGGTGAGGTGGATGCCGATGAAGACGGCGTAGACGACGAGGTAGACCCACCACCCGTCGCCGATCCCGAAGAGGTCGAGCGACTCGACGTAGGCGCCGATGAAGGTGGCGATCGCGGCGGGTGCGATGGCGTATTCGATGAGGATCGCGATGCCCGTCGCATAGCCGCCCCAGGGGCCCAGCGCACGCCGGGCGAAGGTGTACCCGCCGCCGGCCGCCGGGAGCGCCGAGGACATCTCCGCCATGCCGAGGACCATCGCGAAATACATGCCGGCGATGACGACACCGGCGATCGCGAGCCCGCCCCAGCCGCCCTCGGCGAGTCCGTTGTTCCAACCGGCGTAGTCGCCCGAGATGACATAGCTGACCCCCAGCCCGGCCAGCAGCACCCATCCGGCCGTACCCGACCGCAATGTTCGTTTCGCCAGGTAATCGTCGCTTTCCGGTGCTTCGTCGACGCCGTGGGCGTGCGTCACCGGAAAATCGGCCTTGCTCATCGGGGCTCCCTTCGTCGCAGAGCCCCAGTCAACGGCGCAGGTGTGTCGAGACTGTTTCCGCCAGTGTCCCGGCAGGCAAACTCCTGTCCGCGGCCCTGACTAGTGCCCCGTGTCGCTAGCGCCGGTCACCGGCCGCCGGTACCGGCACCACACCCATCGTCGGGACCGAGGCGATGATCATGTCGGTCAGCATTGCGGCAAAACGCTCGTAGGCCGCCGCGCGTCCAGCCGATTCGCGATAGACCAGACCGATCCGCCGACCCGGTCGAGGGGTGGCGAAGGTCGCCGTCGCCAGGCGGCCACCCGCAGTCTCGGCGTCGATGGCGGTGGCTGGGATCAGGGTGACGCCCAGGCCGCCTTCCACGCACTGCACCGCCGTCGTCAGCGACGCGGCCCGCGTCTGCCCGAGATCGGGTCGGAATCCGGCGAGCTGGCAGACCTCCAGTGCCTGATCGCGCAGGCAGTGCCCCTCGTCGAGGAGGAGCAGCGGCAAGTCGGCCATGTCCGCGGGATCGACGCGCTTACGCCCGGCCAGCCGGTGCCCGATGGGCAGTGCGAGCACGAAGTCCTCGTCGTACATGGGGATCTCGGCGATGCCGGACATGTCGGCGGGCAGGGCCATCAGAGCCAGGTCGATGGTCCCCTCGCGCAGCTGGTCCAGCAGCCGCGCCGTCTGGTCCTCGACGACCCGCAGGGTCAGATCGGGAAGCTGCGCGGCGGTGCCGGCGAGGATCGCGGGCAGGACGTAGGGCGCGACGGTCGGGATCAGACCCAGGCGCAGCCCCGCCCTCAGCGGGTCCTCGGCGCCGCGCGCTGCCAGCATCAACTCGTCGGCCGCGCGGACCACCGCGACGGCGCGCGGGAGCAGCTCTTGCCCTTGCGATGTCAAGAAGACACGCCGGGTGGTCCGCTCCACCAAGCGCATGCCGAGTCCAGTCTCCAGCGCGGCCAGCGCCTGCGAGAGCGATGGCTGACTGATGCCCAATTCGCTTGCGGCAGCACTGAAGTGCAGCTTTGCGGCCACCGTGACGAACGCTCGCAAGCCGGCGATGGAGGGTTGATAACTTTGATCGGACATAGCTATCAATATAGTGCCAATCATCACGTCGACCTTTTATCGGACTTGATCCAGAATGGAGTCATACCCCCCGATCGGCACCGCTGAGGCGGCCCCGACACCACGACTCCAGGAGGAATCACGCAATGGCTCTGTTGACGATTGGCGACCAGTTCCCCGCCTACAACCTGACCGCGGTCATCGGCGGCGACCTCTCGGCCGTCGACGCCCAGCAACCCGACGACTACTTCACTCAGGTCTCCAGCGAGGACTACGCCGGCAAGTGGCGCATCGTGTTCTTCTGGCCCAAGGACTTCACCTTCGTCTGCCCCACCGAGATCGCCGCCTTCGGCAAGCTCAACGACGAGTTCGCCGATCGTGACGCCCAGGTGCTCGGCGCCTCGGTCGACAACGAGTTCGTCCACTTCCAGTGGCGGGCCCAGCACGAGGACCTCAAGACGCTGCCCTTCCCGATGCTGTCGGACCTCAAGCGTGAACTCGCCCAGGCGACCGGTGTCCTCAACGCCGACGGTGTCGCCGATCGCGCCACCTTCATCGTGGACCCCAACAACGAAATCCAGTTCGTGTCGGTGACCGCCGGGTCGGTCGGCCGCAACGTCGACGAGGTGCTGCGCGTCCTCGACGCCCTGCAGTCCGACGAGCTGTGCGCCTGCAACTGGCGCAAGGGTGATCCGACGATCGCCGCAGGCGACCTGATGAGCGCGAGCGTCTGAGCCCCATGAGCATCGACAACCTCAAAGAGGCACTGCCCGAGTACGCCAAGGACCTCAAACTCAACCTGGGCTCGCTGAGCCGCACCACCGAGCTGAACGAGCAGCAGCTGTGGGGCACCTTCCTGGCCAGCGCGGTCGCGACCGGTAATTCGACGGTGATCGCCGAGATCAGCGCCGAGGCCGCCGACGTCCTGTCGGGCGACGCCTACAACGCCGCGCTGGGTGCCGCATCGATCATGGGCATGAACAACGTCGCCTACCGAGCCAAGAGCTTCCTCGGCGCCGACTACGAGCAAGTCCGGATGGGCCTGCGGATGAACATCATCGGCAACCCCGGCGTGGAGAAGGTCGACTTCGAGCTGTGGAGCCTGGCCGTCTCGACCATTAACGGCTGCCATGACTGCACCGCAGCGCACGCCGACGTGGTGCGCAAGGCCGGCCTCACCAAGGAGCAGGTCTGGGAGGCCGTCAAGGTCGCCGCGACCGTCAACGGCGTCGCTGCCGCCCTCACCGCCAAGAGCGCGCTGAGCTAGCTACAGCTGTTCCAGCACCCCGCCGAAGTGGTCGGCCAGGTCGGTCACCTGCTCGCTGGTCATCACGAACGACGGTGAGACCTGCAGAGCACCCTGCCCGGCGGCCCGGGTCACCACTCCGGCGCGGCGCAACGCCGCGACCGCCGCCGGGGCCAGCGCCGGGTCGGCGAGTTGGACGGCGGTGACGGCACCGAGCCCGGTGCGCACCTCCGAAACGGCGTCGAGGTCGGCCAGCGGCGTGAACGCAGTCGCCAGTTCGGCCTCCAGCGCCCCGGCCCGCTCGATCAGGTTCTCCCGCTCGAGGATGTCCAGGTTCGCCATCGCCGCGGCGGCGGCACCGGCGTGGCTGCCATAGGTGTAGCCGTGGCGCCACCACACACCGCCGGAGAAGAACGGCTCGGCCAGGTGCGGCGCGATGAGCACCGCCCCCATCGGCAGATAACCCGAGGTCAAGCCCTTGGCCGTGGTGACCATGTCCGGCTCCAGGCCGAAGCGCGACGACGCGAACCAGGCCCCACCGCCGATGCGGCCGAACCCGGTGACCACCTCGTCGGCGACGAACAGGATGTCGTGGTCGCGGCAGATCCCGCGAACCTCCTCCAGGTAGCCGTCCGGCGGCAGATAGATCCCGCCCGCACCGATGATCGGCTCGCAGAAGAAGGCGGCGATCCGGTCTTCGCCGATACGCTCGATCAAACCGAGCAAACTCTTGGCGTCGTCCCAATTGATCGTCTCGACGTCGACCACCAGCTCGCCATAGCCCTCGCCGTTGGCCGGGATGCCCGCCAGCGACGTACCGGCCGCGTGCATGCCGTGATAGGCCTTGGACCGCCCGACCATGACCGTCTTGCCCGGTCGTCCGACCTCGTGCCAGTAGCGGCGCGCGAGCTTGGCCGCGGTGTCAACCGAATCGCTGCCACCCGAGGTGAAGAAGACCTTGCTGTCGGGCACCGGCGCCAGCGCCGCCAGTCGCTCCGCGAGTGCGATCGACACGTCGGCGGCATGGTCGCCGAAGCCGGAGAAGTGGGCCAGACGCGATAGTTGAGCGGCGACCGCCTCGCCGACCTCGGCACGGCCGTGGCCGATGTTGGCGAACCACAGCCCGGCCGTCGCGTCGAGGTACCGGTTGTCGTCGGCGTCGAAGACGTAGGCGCCCTCACCGCGGGTGAGGACGAAGGGGCCCTTGTCGACGACGGCGCCCATGTCGGCGAAGCCGTGCCACAGCGAATAGGTCATGGCTCCATGATGGAGGACGCCGAAAACGGTGCTGCAACCGGACCACGGTCTCGACGGCCGCGCTCGGGCGCGACGGTGGCACGTAGTCTGGACGATCATGTCGCCGTCCCGCCCCAACCGCTCGCGCGGCGCCGATCCCGCCCTGATCGAGGCCCGGCGCGCGCACCTGCCGACGATCACGTTTCCCGACGACCTGCCGGTCAGCGGATGCCGCGACGAGATCACCCAGGCGCTGCTCGACCACCAGGTGGTCGTCGTCGCCGGCGAGACCGGTTCGGGCAAGACGACACAGCTGCCGAAGATCTGCCTGGCCGCCGGGCGCGGTATCAACGGAATGATCGGGCACACCCAGCCCCGCCGGATCGCCGCCACCTCCGTGGCGCAGCGCATCGCCGACGAGACCGGCACCGAACTCGGTGAGGCCGTGGGCTACTGCGTGCGCTTTTCCGACCGCGTTTCGCCCTCCACGCTGGTCAAAGTGATGACCGACGGCATCCTGTTGCGCGAGATCGCCAGCGATCCGATGCTGCGCGCCTACGACACGCTCATCATCGACGAAGCGCACGAGCGCAGCCTCAACATCGACTTCATCCTCGGCTTCCTCAAACGCCTGCTCCCCCGCCGCCCCGACTTGAAGGTGATCATCACCTCCGCCACCATCGAGCCCGAACGGTTCGCCCGCCACTTCGCCACCGCCACGGACACCGTGCCGATCATCGAGGTGTCCGGTCGGACCTACCCGGTCGAGTTGCGATACCGCCCGCCCGAGACCGGCACCGAGCAGACCGCCGCGATCGACGCGGCCGTCTCCGAGCTGTGGAGCGGGGCCAGCGGCGACATCCTGGTCTTTTTGCCCACCGAGCGTGATATCCGGGACACCGCGAAGGCCTTGGCGCACCGGGAGGGCTCGGGCGCCGAGATCGTCCCGCTGTACGCCCGGCTGTCCATCGGTGAGCAGCGACGGGTGTTCACCCCGTCCAATGGACGCCGCATCGTATTGGCGACGAACGTCGCCGAGACATCGCTGACGGTGCCCGGCATCCGCTACGTCGTCGACACCGGAACTGCGCGCATCTCGCGGTACTCACCGCGGACCAAGGTCACCCGCCTGCCGATCGAACCGGTGTCGCAGGCCAGCGCGCGGCAGCGGGCGGGGCGCTGTGGGCGCGTCGCGGCCGGTATCTGCATCCGGCTCTACGACGAGGCCGACTTCGACACCCGAGACCCCTACACCGACCCGGAGATCCTGCGCGCGAACCTCGCGGGCGTCATCCTGTCAATGGTGTCGCTGCGCCTGGGCGACATCGCCGAGTTCGGGTTCGTGTCGCCCCCGTCGCCGCGGGCGATCGCCGACGGTCTGGCCGAACTCGGCGAACTGGGCGCGATCGTCGCCCGCCCCGACGGGCCGCCGAAGCTCACCGCCGTCGGGAAGTCCCTGGCCCGTCTGCCGATCGACCCCCGCCCCGCGCGCATGCTCGTCACCGCGCACGAGCTCGGGTGCACGGCCGACGTCCTGGTGGTCGCCGCGGCGCTATCCATCCCCGACGTGCGGTTGCGTCCGGCGGACAAGCGGGAGGCCGCCGACGAGGCGCACCGCCGGTTCGACGAGCCCGGATCGGATTTCCTGGCCCTGCTCAACCTCTGGGACTACGCCGAGGAAATGCGCGCGGAACTGTCGGGCAACCAGTTCCGGCGGCGGTGCGAGCGCGAATTCCTGCACTGGACGCGGCTGCGGGAGTGGCGTGACCTGCACCGTCAGCTGCAGCGCACCGTCAAAGATCTGGGTTGGTCGGCTAAACGCAGTGGTGAGCGTGACGCCGACGCGGTCCACCAGGCCATCCTCTCGGGCCTTCTCTCGAACATCGCCGCGCGCAAGTCGGACTCCAAGGAGTACCTCGGGGCGCGTAACACGTCGCTGATGATCTTCCCCTCCTCGCCGTTGGCGAAGAAGCCGCCGGCGTTCCTCATGGCCGCCGAACTGATCGAGACGACCCGCACCTACGCGAGCACCGTCGCCCGCATCGACCCGGCCTGGGCCGAGCGCCTGGCCGGCGACCTGTGCAAGCGTTCCTACAGTGAGCCGCACTGGTCGTCGCGGCGCGGCGCCACGATGGCGTATGAGCGCGTCACGCTGTTCGGTGTCACACTGGCGGCTTCGCGCCGTGTCACCTACACCGCCATCGACCCGCAACTGTGCCGCGAGATGTTCCTGCGCCACGCCCTCGTCGACGGGGATTGGCAGAGCAAACACGCATTCTTCGCCCGGAACCGCGCGCTGCTCGACGACGCGGCCGAGGTGGAGAGCCGGGCGCGACGGCGCGACCTCGTGATCAGCGCCGACCAACTCTTCGGGTTCTACGACGCACGCGTCCCGACGACAGTCGTGTCCGCGCGGCACTTCGACTCGTGGTGGAAGGGCGAATCCACGTCGAATCCGGAGCTGCTCGACCTCCGCGCCGAGGACGTCGTCGCATCGTCGGGCGTGTCCGACACCGACTATCCCGGCTGGTGGGCGCAGGGCGAACTCCGCCTGGCCCTGCGCTACAAGTTCGCGCCCGGCGATCCCGACGACGGGGTGACCGTCGAGATCCCGCGCGATCTCGTCGACCACGTGCGTCCAGTCGGATTCGACTGGTCGGTTCCGGGGATGCGGGAAGACCTGGCGGTCGCCCTGATCAAGACGCTGCCCAAACAAACCCGCAAGCTGACATCGCCGGCCGCACGGTTCGCCCAGGCGGCCCTCGCCCGGCTCACCCCCCGCAGTGAGCCTCTGCTGAGCGGTTTGGCGCGCGAGCTCTCGGCACTGACCCGCACGAGCATCTTCCCCGACTCGTTTGACCTGGACCGCGTCGAGGACCACCTCAAGATGAACTTCGCCGTCGTCGACGACCGCGGCACGATTCTGGCCAGCAGCCGGTCGCTGGCCCGACTGCAGCGCCCGGACCGTCCAAGCACGCCCACCCGCGACGCGCCCGCACCCATCCAGTCCTCGACGTGGACCACCGACACTTTCGGCGACCTGCGCGATTCCGTCGCCGCACAGATCGCGGGTCAGCAGGTGACCCGGTTCCCCGGCTTGGCGGTGGTCGACGAGAAGACGGTCGAGACTCGCCTCTTCGCGACCGCCGCGGCGCGCGATGCTGCCCTGCACTCCTCCACGTTGGTCCTCCTCGCCGCGCAGATCCCGCCGCTGGGACGGACGATCGTCGCCGGGCTCTCACCTGCGCAACGGCTCGCACTCAGCCAGCAGCCGTATGAGTCACTGGAAGCATTACTGGCCGACTGCACCAGGCGTGCCATCCGCGACACGGTCGGCCCCAGGGACACCGCGGCACTACGGAGCCCCGCCGGTTTCGCCGCCCTGCGCGAGCAATTCGCGCCCCGAATCGCCGAACAGGCACCGATGGTCTTCGCCGCCGCACTCGCGGTATTCGCGCACCTACCCGACGTACACGCGGCAGTCGACGCCCGCACCGGCACGCTCGCCGCCGACGATGTCGCCGAACAACTCTCCGACCTCGTCTTCGACGGATTCATCGGGGCCACCCCGATGGCACACCTCGTGGAGATCCCGAGGTACCTCGATGCCGCCGCACATCGGCTCGAGGTCCTCGAGACCGCCGCCGACCGTGACCGAGAGGCGACCGCCGCAATCGACCGCGTCGTGGAGCGGTGGAATCAACGGATCCAGCAATTGCCCGAGACCAGGCGCGAGGCATTCAACGAGTACGCGCACTGGATGGTCGAGGAATTGCGCGTCGGGCTCTACGCCCAGCGTCTGCGAACCGCCTATCCGGTCTCCGAGAAGCGTGTGGTGAGGGCGTTCGACACCTTCACCTGACGTGCGCGATCAGTTGACTGGCAGCACGCTCGCATGATGGATGCGGCTCTATGTCAGGAACGGTTGGCCTGCAATTGATCGATCTCGCGCTGGAAGTCGTCGAGCGATTCGAACGAGCGGTACACCGATGCGAAGCGCAGGTAGGCCACTTCGTCGAGGTCGCGCAGCGGCCCGAGGATGGCCAGCCCGACCTCGTTACTGGG
>DLKD01000010.1:27304-27426 GCA_002477755.1 Gordonia sp. UBA7599 | reverse complement strand
GCGCAGCGCCTCCTGCGCGCCGTCGAGAACCGGGACGGCGGCGGCATCGATCACTGCGCTGACACCGGATGCCCGGCACATCTTGTACAGGTGTCCCAGAAGGCCGAAGCCGGTCACGTCGG
>DLKD01000010.1:0-27199 GCA_002477755.1 Gordonia sp. UBA7599 | reverse complement strand
AGGCCGAAGCCGGTCACGTCGGTGGCGGCGCGGGCCCCGGCGCCGAGCGCAGCGGCGGAGGCGCCCCGGTTGAGTGCGGTCATTGAGGCGATTGCCTGCGGAAAGTTCTCACCGGTGCTCTTGTGCCGATTGTTGAGCAATCCGACACCGATCGGCTTGGTCAGGGTGAGAGGCAGCCCGGCCCGCGCTGCATCGTTGCGCAGCAACCGGTCAGGGTCAGCGATGCCGGTCACCGCCATGCCGTATTTCGGCTCCGGGTCGTCGATGGTGTGGCCGCCGATCACCGGACAGCCGGCCTCCGCTCCGACATCGAGACCGCCGCGGAGCACCTCGGTCATCATCTCCATCGGCAGTACTCCGCGCGGCCAGCCGACCAGATTGATTGCGACGACCGGCCGGCCGCCCATCGCGTAGATATCCGACAATGCGTTGGCGGCAGCAATCCGGCCCCAGTCGTAGGGCGAGTCGACGACCGGGGTGAAGAAGTCGGCGGTCGAGAGCACCGCGAGGCCGTCAGCGACCCGGACCGCAGCGGCGTCGTCGCCGTCGTCCAGGCCGACTAGAACGTCGGGGTCCGCGGGTCCGATGAGGTCTCGGATCGCATCCTCCAGTTCCCCGGCGGGAATCTTGCACGCACAGCCTCCGCCGTGTGCGTAGGAGGTGAGGCGTTGGAGTTTGCCCGGTATCACAGTCACCTCCAGAGGATAGGCGGCTATCGTGGGCGGCGGAGGCGTCTGGATTCCTGGTGGGTCCCCTGGTCTTCAAAACCAGTGAGGCCGAGTATCTCGGTCTGGCGGGTTCGATTCCCGTCCGTCTCCGCCAGCTTTCCGGTCACAGGAGGGGTTCTGCGGTGGATGACGCTGTGCAGCAACAGGATTCACGGCGCCACATTCCCCGCACCGATGCGTTGCTCGCCTTACCCGAGGTGGCCCGCGCGCGCTCGCTGGTGGCCGGCCACGTGATCACGTCGGTGATCCGCTCGGCGCAGGAACGCGCGCGAACCGGGGAGATCTCGCCAGACGAGGTCGAGGCCATCGTCGTCGCCGAACTGGCGGCGGCAAGGACCTCCACTCAGACCCCGGTTCTCAACGCAACCGGAGTCGTCGTGCACACCAACCTGGGGCGCGCACCGCTCTCGCCGGTTGCGGTCGAGGCGCTGATCCTGGCAGCTGGCTACGTGGACGTCGAACTGGATCTGGACACCGGCACGCGCAGCAAACGTGGCCGGGGCACGCGAGCCGCGCTACTGGCGGCCTGTCCGGCCGCCGAAGAAGCACTCGCCGTCAACAACGGCGCCGCGGCGCTGGTGCTGGCGACCACGACCCTGGCGGCGGGCCGCGAGGTGGTCGTATCGCGCGGCGAGCTGATCGAGATCGGCGCGGGATTCCGCCTGCCGGACCTGATCGCCTCGACCGGGGCGCGGTTGCGCGAGGTCGGGACCACCAACCGCACGCACCTGCACGACTATGCCACCGCGATCGGCCCCGACACCGGCTGTGTGCTCAAGGTGCACCCCAGCAACTTCCGTGTCACCGGCTTCACCTCCAGCGTCTCGGTCCGCGAGTTGTCCGCATTGAGCGCAGAACGTGGCGTTCCCCTCGTCGTCGATCTCGGTAGCGGACTGCTCGCACCCGACCCGGTGCTGCCCGACGAGCCGGACGCCGCCACCACGCTGGCCGACGGCGCCGACGTGATCACCGCCAGCGGCGACAAACTGCTCGGCGGCCCGCAGGCCGGCATCGTGCTCGGCCGTGCCGAGACGGTGCTGTCGATGGCTCGCCATCCGCTGGCGCGCGCGGTCCGGATGGACAAACTGGCGCTGGCAGCACTGGAGGCAACGCTGTCCGGTCCACGGCCGCCGGTCACCGACTATCTACATGCCGACCCGGCGCGGCTGCGTGAACGCACCGAGGCGCTCGCAACGGCCGTCGGCGGAACGGTGGTAGATCACGACGGCCGGGTCGGTGGCGGCGGAGCACCGGGTGTTCCACTGCGCGCGTGTGCGGTGCGACTGCCCGAAGCGGCGGCTCGGCCACTGCGACTCGGCTCACCCGCCGTGCTGCCGCGAGTGCACGACGGTGCCACGCTGATTGATCTGCGGTGTGTGCCGGAGGCAGACGATCACTTCCTCCGCCAGGCCGTGCAGACTGCACTGCGCGGGCTCTGACCCGTGTACGTCGTTGCCACCGCCGGCCACGTCGATCACGGGAAGTCGACGCTGGTGAAAGCGCTGACCGGGATGGAACCGGATCGGTGGGAGGCGGAGCGTCGCCGCGGTCTGACGATCGATCTCGGTTTCGTGTGGACCACGCTGCCGTCCGGACGCGAGGTCGGCTTCGTGGATGTGCCCGGGCACGAAAGATTCGTGGGCAACATGCTCGCCGGACTCGGCCCTTCTCCCGTCGTCTGCTTCATGGTCGCAGCCGACGAGGGCTGGATGGCACAGTCGTCCGAGCACCGGGATGCGATTGCCGCGCTGGGGATCTCACACGGGTTGGTCGTGATCAGTCGCGCCGACCGGGCGGCTCCGGAACGGGTCGCGGAGGTGATTGCCCAGACCCGTCGTGAACTGTCGGATACAGGGCTGGCCGAGGCGCCGGTGGTCGTGGTGTCGGCTGTCGCGGGTACCGGGATGGTCGAGTTGGTAACGACCCTCGACGCGGTTCTGGGTGCTCTCCCAGCGCCGCGTGCCGACGGGCCGGTCCGACTCTGGGTAGATCGGGCCTTCACCATCACCGGCGCGGGCACAGTCCTCACTGGGACTCTGCCGGCGGGAACGCTGACGGCGGGCGACCGACTGGAACTGCTCGGCGGAACCCGGACTCGCGAGGTCACGGTGCGCGGTCTGCAGACTCACGGACGCGACTGCGACGTGGCCGGACCGGTCAGCCGTGTCGCCGTGAATGTCCGGGGTGTGAGTGCCGTCGATGTGCACCGCGGGGACGCGCTGGTGACACCGGGGACGGTCGTGCGTGTGTCGTTGATCGACGTGCGGAGAACGTCGGGCGGCGGTTCCGTTCCCGAATTGCTCACCGTGCATGCCGGGTCGGCGGCCGTTCCGGCGCGGTCACGCTCGTTCGACGATGACCACCATCGTCTGACGCTTGCCTCGCCGCTTCCGTTGCATGTCGGCGACCAGTTGGTGCTGCGCGATCCCGGGGCAGGCCGGATCGTCGGCGGCGCCCGGGTGCTCGACCTGGATCCGCCGCCCCTGCGCCGCCGCGGGGACGGCGTGCGGCGAGGCGAGGATCTGGCCTTTCGCGACGATGACTCGGCCGTGGGTCAGGAAGTGGCGCGCCGCGGCGCCGTCGAGCGCAGCCGGTTGGCGGGGTCGGGATTCGCCGTCGAAGCACTGCCCGACGGAGTCGAGGAGGTCGGCCGCTGGTGGGTGTCGCATCAGCAACTCGACGACTGGCAGGCCCGCCTGCGCGGCGCCGTGGTGGCATTGCACGAGCGCGACCCGCTCACGGCCGGGCTGAGTGACGGGGCGGCCCGGGATCTGCTGGCCCTTCCCGACGTGGCGCTGCTGCCCGCGGTGATCGCGGGCGCGGGAGTGCGGGCCGAGGGCGGCTGGCTGTTCCTGCCCGATCATCGTGGTGACATGGGCCCTGCCGAATCGGCGGTCTCCGAAGTGGAACGACGCTTGGCGGAGTCGCCGTTCGTCGCACCGACTGCGGAGGAACTCGCCGAACTGCATCTGGGCACAAAGGAACTCGCTGCCGCTCAACGTGCAGGTCGGCTACTCCACCTCGGCGACGGTGTCATGGTTCTCCCCCGAACCCCGGCGCTGGCGATGCGCGAACTCGCGCGATTGCCTCAGCCGTTCACCACCTCGCAAGCCCGGCAGGCGCTGGGCACATCGCGGCGGGTAGCGATCCCGCTGTTGGAACATCTCGATGCACGCGGCTGGACGAGGCGGATCGATTCCGGTCATCGTCAGATCGTGCGCTGAGCTGCCCCTCGAGGACCACTCATATGACCCGCCGCGATCGACGGGCCTCGGTAGGGTTGCAAGAGATGATCACCGCCGTAGCGTCGTGTGTCCTCTACGTCAGCGACCAAGACACCGCCCTCGAGTTCTATCGCGACACCCTTGGTTTCGACGTCGTCATGGACGCCGACATGGGTGAGGGTGGACGCTGGCTGGAAGTGAAGCCGACAGGAGCGCAGACATCGATTGTCTTGTCCGCGGCCGCGGCGTTCGGGCGAGAGCCCGGCGAAGGCGCTTTTCTGACCTTCGCCGCAGATGACGTCGACGCCACGGTGCTGCAGTTGCGTGCACGAGGAGCGACGACTTCCGACGTGACACGGGAACCGTGGGGCACCTTCGCGACAGTCGACGCCCCGGACGGGGACAAACTCCAGTTCAACGAGCGGCCGCAGAACCGCGGCTGACCTCGATCGCAAAGCGTCCCGCGAGCTTCTTCGTATGCCTAGACGTTGAACCGGAACTCGACGACGTCGCCGTCGTGCATGACGTAATCCTTGCCCTCCATACGGACCTTGCCGGCAGCCTTGGCGGCACTCATCGAGCCGTGCTCGTCGAGGTGCTCGAACGACACGACCTCGGCCTTGATGAAGCCCTTCTCGAAGTCGGTGTGGATGACCCCGGCGGCCTTGGGGGCGGTGTCGCCCTGATGAATCGTCCAGGCGCGCGACTCCTTGGGCCCGGCCGTCAGATACGTCTGCAGCCCCAGCGTGTGGAAACCCGCGCGCGCCAGCGACCGCAACCCCGGCTCGTCCTGACCGATGGAATCGAGCAGTTCCTGCGCGTCGTCCTCGTCGAGCTCGAGCAACTCGCTCTCGACCTTCGCGTCGAGGAACACCGCGTCGGCCGGCGCCACCTTGGCGCGCAGTTCCTGCTTGCGGGCGTCGTCGGTGAGAACCGCCTCGTCGGCGTTGAAGACGTAGAGGAACGGCTTGGCCGTCATCAGGTGCAGTTCCCGCACCGACGACAGCTCGAAGGAGTCCTTCTGTGAGAACAGCGTCTTGCCGTCGTTGAGGAGCTCCTGCGCCTTCTGCGCGGCGGCCAGCGTCGCGGCGAGGTCCTTGTTCTTGCGGGCGTCCTTCTCCAGGCGCGGGATCGCCTTCTCCAGCGTCTGCAGGTCGGCGAGGATCAGCTCGGTCTCGATGACCTCGATGTCGGCGAACGGATCCACCCGGCCGTCGACGTGCACGACGTCGTCGTCGGCGAAGACGCGCACCACCTGGCAGATGGCGTCGGCCTCGCGGATGTTGGCGAGGAATTGGTTGCCCATCCCCTCCCCCTCCGAGGCGCCCTTGACGATGCCGGCGATGTCGACGAACGACACCGTCGCAGGCAGGATGCGCTCGGATCCGAAGATCTCGGCGAGGCGCTCAAGGCGCTTGTCCGGCAGCTCGACGACTCCGATATTCGGCTCGATCGTGGCGAACGGGTAGTTCGCGGCGAGCACGTCGTTGCGCGTTAGCGCGTTGAACAGGGTGGACTTGCCGACGTTGGGCAGCCCGACGATTCCGAGGGTGAGACTCACGGGGGGTCAGTCTATCGGTGCGCTTGCCGGAACATTCCGGGCGGACCGGACGTTGACTGGATCAAGACAGCCACACATCTCACCGAGGAGACCCCCATGGCCTACAACGACGGCCCCTTCGGCATGGACCCCGACGACTTCGACCGCTTCGCGCGCGACGCCGGTGAAAGCCTGCGCGGCATGTTCGCCAAGTTCGTCGAGAACCAGGGCCCTGTATTCACCTCGGCATTCACGACCACCCGCGACGGCCGCCGCCCCCGCCCGGAGCCCGAAACCGCCGCCGACGCCGGGAACGGCGTCTGGGCGATCATCGCGCGCGACGGTGAGAACGCCCGCGTCGAGCAGGTCTTCCCCACTGAGATCGAGGCGCTGCGCGCCAACCAGCACAACACCGACGAGCATCGTCGGGTGCGTTTCCTGCCCTACGGGATCGCGATCAGCGCGCTCGAGGACTGAGCGAGGATGTTTGTGCCTAGATCTGCGACCACATACGGGTCGCTGATCTACGCGCTTCGGCGTTAGCTGCGCATCCGTGCGGCCAACTCCACCGAGGCCTCGATCTCGCGACGGCGGTTCGACACGCTCTCGACGTTGAAGCCGTGCGGCGTGCCGATGCGCTTGGCGAACTCGGTCAGCTCGGCGGCGGTGGCCAGGCACTGGTCGAAGGACACCGACAGCGGATCGTCGGCGTGGGCGAGGTCGTTGCGCAGCCACGGCGGGACGTCGACGCCGAGCCACTCGAGAAATTCGACGGTCTTCATCGACCCGCACACCGACAACGTGAAGATCACCGGAACGGGCGCCAGCCCCGCGTCGGCGCAGGCATAGAAGTAGTCCGACAGCATCGACTTGGCCGCCGATACGTCGTAGACGACCTGCGTGACGAAGAACGACACGCCGGCCTGCTGCTTGGCGACCATGCGGTGGTGCTCCGAACCCGTGCGCGAGTGGCGCTCGGGGATCGCGACACCGCCCAGCTGCAACGCCGGATTGACCTCGGCGCGCAGCTTCTGCGCGGCCGACAACTCCAGAGCGCGCTCTTTCACGCTCGACGACGCCCCGACGAAGACGCTCAGCACATCGGCAGCGTCCTGCTCCGACAGCCAGCGCTCCATCGACTCCTCGTCGTACTTGCCGACGCATCGATAGACGACGACGGGGCGACGCCAGCTCACGAGGTTCTCGGCGAGGAAGACCGCCGGGTCCATCGTCGGCAGGTACGGGAAGGGCCGCTCGGCGGGATTGCGGTCGCTCTCGTCGTCGATGTCGTAGAGGACCAGGCCGTCGACATCGAGGGCCTCCAGGCGGGCGAGAGTGACGTCGGCGATGCGCTGGGCGTCCTCCGGGGACGTCGAGGCCCGCGGCGGGGTCAGGCTGAAAAGCAGCACCCCGTCGTCGCGCTCGGCAATCCGCTGCGCCAGTCCCACCCGATCCCCTTTCGTCGCATAAGCCCCGACCATCCTATAGAACTCCCCACCGCTTCTAACCATGACAATGCTCGTTGCTTTACAATTTTGGCCGAATGTATAGACTCTCGACAGCAGATGTACTAATGTCTAGTGTCAGCAGTCACAGTCCGGCTTGGCAAGGAGGCCAAATATGACCACGTCATCAATCCGGCGGGATACGTCACACGACGACATCCCCGACCCGCTCGCGTGGCGGGACAAGAAGCGCTACCTCTGGCTCCTCGGCCTCATCCCGTCGACCGCCATCTTCATCGCGATCGCCCTCGTCGCCGGCACCAACGCCCTGGCCGCACACTTCGACAACCCGATCCTCAACGTGCTCCGAGCGCTGACGCCCGTGCTGTTCTGGGTCGGCCCGCTCCTGGTCTACGTCTTGCTGCCGATCCTGGATGTCTTCTTCGGGCCCGACGGCTCCAACCCTCCCGACGAGATCATGGAGCAGCTGGAGAACGACAAGTACTACCGGTACTGCATCTACGCCTACGTCCCGTTCCAGATCATCAGCCTGTTCATCGCCGGTTACCTCTGGTCGGCCAGTGATCTCAGCTGGCTGGGCTTCGACGGCGGTCTGAGCCTGATCTCGAAGATCGGTCTCGCCTTCTCGGTCGGTGCTATGGGTGGCATCGGCATCAACACCGCCCACGAGCTCGGCCACAAGAAGGAGAGCTTCGAACGCTGGGCGTCGAAGGCCGCGCTCGCGCAAACCTTCTACGGCCACTTCTTCATCGAGCACAACCGCGGCCACCACGTCCGCGTCGCCACCCCCGAAGATCCGGCCAGCTCGCGCTTCGGCGAGACGTTCTGGGCGTTCCTGCCGCGCAGCGTGTGGGGCAGCCTGAAGTCGTCGATCGAACTCGAGCGCACCCGCCTCAAGCGCGCTGGCAAGTCCTTCTGGCACCCCAGCAACGATGTGCTCAACGCCTGGGCCTTCTCGATCGTCCTGTGGGGCGCCCTGCTGGCCATCTTCGGCATCGGCATCCTGCCGTTCCTGCTGATCCAGGGCATCTACGGATTCTCGCTGCTGGAGACGGTGAACTACCTCGAGCACTACGGTCTGCTCCGGCAGAAGACGGCCAGCGGCCGCTACGAGCGCTGCACCCCGCAGCACAGCTGGAACTCCGACCACATCTGCACGAACATCTTCCTGTACCACCTGCAGCGACACAGCGACCACCACGCCAACCCGACGCGGCGCTACCAGGTCCTGCGCAGCTTCGACGAGGCGCCGAACCTGCCCAGCGGCTACGCCAGCATGATCACGCTGGCCTACTTCCCGCCGGTGTGGCGCAAGGTGATGGACCACCGCGTGCTCGACCACTACGACGGTGACATCACCAAGGTCAGCATCCAGCCCAGCAAGCGGGAGAAGATCCTCGCCAAGTACGAGGTGAGCGCGTGAGCTCATACCGCTGCCCGGTCTGCGAATACGTCTACGACGAGACGACCGGCGCCCCCCGCGAAGGCTTCCCCCCCGGGACGCTGTGGGCCGACATCCCTGATGACTGGGCATGCCCCGACTGCGGCGTCCGCGAAAAGATCGACTTCGAAGGAGTATGACGATGGACTTCAAGCTCTACCAGTGCGCACAGTGCGGATTCGAGTACGACGAGGAGCTCGGCTGGCCCGAAGACGGCATCGAGCCGGGCACCCGCTGGGACGACATCCCCGACGACTGGAGCTGCCCCGACTGCGGTGCCGCCAAGAGTGACTTCGACATGGTCGAGGTGGCCCGCTCGTGAGCACCGCCCGAGTCGTGATCGTCGGCAGCGGTATCGCCGGCATCACGGCGGCGGAGAGCCTGCGCGCGGCCGGGTTCACCGGGCCGGTCACCGTCATCGGCGAGGAACCGGCACTGCCCTACCGCCGCACCGCGCTGTCCAAGGACCTGCTGGCCGCGGACCTGTCCGACGACAAGATCCGCTTGCGCAAGCCCGAGTTCTGGGCCGAGCGTGACATCGAGATCATCACCGACTGCGTGATCGCGCAGATCGACGCCGACGCCCGCGAGGCCGTCGCCGGCGATGGCCGCCGGTTCGCCTACGACGCGCTCGTCCTCGCGACCGGGGGCCGGCCGCGCAGCGTCGACGCGGTCGACCCGGCCGTGCCGACCCTGCGCCACCATGCCGATGCCCTGACGCTGCAGGAACGCCTCGCCGGCCAGCCCGTCGTCGTCATCGGCGGTGGCTTGATCGGATTGGAGATCGCCGCGTCGGCCGCCGCCGCGGGCAGCCCGGTCACCGTGTTGGAGGCCGCTCCCTCGGTGCTGACCCGCGTCATGCCCGACGAGGTGGCCGCAGCGCTCATCGACTTGCACAGCCAGCACGGCGTGCAGATCAACACCAGTGTCGAGATCGCGCAGGCGACGCCCGACACCGTGACGACCACCGACGGCGCGGGGTTCGCCGGAGTCGTCATCTCCGCTATCGGCATGGTGCCCAGTACGGCACTCGCCGAAGGGGCCGGCGCCACGGTCGGCCCCGCGGGAGTAACGGTCGACGAAGACCTGCGGACCGATGTGTCCGGCGTCTACGCGGCCGGTGATGTCGCCGCCCGTCCGCATCCGCGGACGGGCGAGCCGACTCGCGCGGAGCAGTGGATGACCGCCACCGAGCACGGCAAACTCGTCGCGACGACGATCGCCGCCGACCTCGGCCTGGACGCCGAGCGCGCCGACGTGCCGCGCGTGCCGCTGGCCTGGACGGTCCACTACGGCCGAAACGTGCAGCTGGTCGGATGGCCGGGCGCCGCCGACCGCATCGAGGTCGACGGTGACATCGCCGGGTTCGACGCGACGGTGCGCTGCTACGACGGGGATGACCTGGTCGGCGCCGTGTGCCTGGGCCGCCCGGCGGCCGGCCGTGCGCTGCGCACCGAGATCGAGCAAACACTCGCAGCCGAGGTGGTCGCATGACCGAGACCTATGCGCAGGCCAGCCGCTCGCTGCTGCGCAACTCGCTGCTCGACGGCCTGCGCGGGCTGCTCCTGGAGCGGGATTGGTCGGCGGTGCGCATGTCCGACGTGGCCGCCGCCGCAGGCGTGAGCCGCCAGACGGTCTACAACGAGTTCGGCACCCGCTACGGCCTTGCGCAGGCGTACGCCCAACGTCTGGCCGCCCAACTCGCCGCCATCGTCGGCGCCGCGCTCGACACCCACCCCGGCGACATCCCGGGCGCACTGTATGAGGGCTTCGCGCTGTTCTTCACCGACATCGCCCTCGATCCGATGATCGCCTCGCTGCTGGCCGGCGACGCGAATCCCGATCTACTCCGGCTGATCACGACAGATGCCGGTCCGCTGATCACCACCGCGTCGGAGATTCTGCATCAGGCTCTGGCCGACTCGACGTGGCTGAACATGTCCTACGACGACGCCGAGCGCATCGCGCGCACGCTGACTCGGATGGCATTGAGCTACGTGGCGATGCCGCCGGAGGGCGACCGCGACGTGGCAGCCGACCTGGCCGCCATCATCGGCCCGGCGATCGAGTCGGCGCGGGCCTAAGCGTCGACTGACGCCTCCGCTGACGCCGCGTCGGCAGAATCGGGCGGCGTATCCGACGGCGCACCCTCCCCCGCCTTGCGCGACAGCTGTTCGTTCGCGTAGCGGAAGATCACGGCGACGGTCGCTACGACCGGCACGGCCAGGAATGCTCCGGCGATGCCGAACATCGATCCACCGAGCATCACCGACAGCAGCACGATCGCCGCGTGCAACTCCATCACCTTGGCCTGCAGCCAGGGCTGCAGCACATTGCCCTCGAGTTGCTGGACCAGCAGGATCACAACGAGCATGATCACTGCGGCGACCCACCCCTTGCCGACGAGCGCCAACAACACCGCCAGGGCACCGGCGACGACGGCACCGACGATCGGCACGAAGCCCGCGATGAAGGTGATCACGGTGAGCGCCCCGGCCAGCGGCACGCCGATGATGAAGAGCGCCGCGCCGATGAAGGCGGCGTCGATGAAACTCACGATCGCCTGGGTGCGGATGAAACCCGAGAGCGTGGTCCAGATCCGGGCGAGCAGGTCGGCCAGGTGCGCGCCGGCGCGATCACCGCTGGTGCGCCGCAGCCACGGCAAGAACTTCTCACCGTCCTTGAGGAAGAAGAACAACAGGATGAGGACGGTGAAGACCATCATCACCGTCGACATCGCCGTGCTCACGCCGTTGACCGCACCGTGGGCGATCGAGCCGGCGCTGTCCTTGATCTTGTCCTGCAGGGTGTCGAGCGTGCTGGAGATCTGGTCGTCGCCGATGTTCAGCGGCGGGCCCTGCAGCCAATGCTTGGCCTTGACGATGCCCTCGGCCGCCTTCTGGCCGATGGTGGTGGCCTGGCTCGCCACCGACGGCACGATCCCGGCCACGACGCCGACCAGCACGAGGATGCCGGCGATCGTCATGATGGCGGCCGACGGCGCGTCCTTGACTCCGCGGCGCCGCAACCACGCGACGCCGGGCCACAGCACGGTCGCGAAGAGCAGGGCGAGGGCCACCGGCATGACCCCGGACCACACCTTGCCGAGAATGATGCCGATCACCCACAGCAGCGCCAGGACGGCGATGATCTGAATCGACACGCGGGCCGCACTCGCCAGCCAATCGCCGGCGACGTGCAGACGGTCGCGCGAAGCCGCGTTGTCGGCATTCGTCCCGTTGTCGGACGTCGGATCGGGCGTCGGGTCGCCGTCGGAAATCGTTGCATCACTCGTCACCCGCGCATTGTCACACAGAACACCCGTCGCGACCGGCCGTAGGTGCCGGTCACCGCGATGTCGGTTTTCCGCCAGCCACACGGTCGTCACAGGTGTCAGAGTGGAGGACATGACGACGACCCTGGACTTCGAGCGCTGCTACCGTGCGCTGGAGTCCCGTGACGCGCGATTCGACGGCCAGTTCGTCGTCACCGTGTCCAGCACGGGGATCTACTGCCGGCCGTCGTGCCCGGCGCGCACGCCCAAGCGTGCCAACGTCGCTTTCGTCCCCACCGCCGCCGCGGCGCAACGGCAAGGGTTTCGCGCGTGTCGGCGATGCGTCCCCGACGCCGTGCCCGGGTCCCCTCGCTGGGACCATGCCGCCGACGTCGCCGCGCGTGCGATGCGCCTCATCGCCGACGGAGTCGTTGACCGCTCCGGCGTCACCGGGTTGGCAGCCATGCTGGGCTACTCACCGCGTCAACTCGAGCGGATCCTCACCGCCGAGTTCGGCGCCGGTCCGCTCGCATTGGCGCGCGCGCAACGCGCCGCCAACGCCCGGGTGCTCATCACCCGCACCGACTTGGCAATGACCGACATCGCCTACGCGGCCGGGTTCGCCAGCGTCCGGCAGTTCAACGACACCATCCGATCGGTGTTCGACGCCTCCCCGTCGCAATTGCGTCGGACAACTGTGACCCGCGCCCACTCCGACGGGCACGTGTCACTTCGCCTTCCGTTCCGCGCGCCGCTGAACCAGCAGTGGTTGCAATGGCACCTGCGCGCACACGCCATCCCCGGCCACTCGACGCCGACGCAGCGGATTCTCGAACTGCCCCACGGCCCCGCGCTGGCGGGGATCGCGTTTGCCGACGACCATGTGCAGCTCACGCTGCACCACCTCGATCTGCGCGACCTGGGTACCGCCGTCAGCCGTGTGCGGCGCCTCCTCGATCTTGATGCAGACATCGAGGCGATCGACGTGGCACTGTTCGACGGTCCGCTCGGCGCACTCGTGCGGGCCGCCCCCGGTGTACGGGTTCCGGGTAGTTGCGACCCGTTCGCGTCAGTCGTTTCGACGATGGTCGGACAGCAGATCAGTACCGCCGCCGCTCGGACCCACCTCGCCCGCCTCGTTGCCGAACTCGGCGAGCCCACGCCCTGGACCAGCGAAGATGACCCCGTCCGCCGCTTCCCGACACCGGCGGCCATCGCCGAATCCGGCGCTGACGTCCTGCGGGGACCGCGACGGCGAATCGACGCGATCGTCGCCATCGCGCGGGCCGTCGCCGACGGGGAGATGGAACTGCACGCGGGGGTCGCTGCGTCTGATTTACGTGTCGCCTTGTTGGCGCGCCCCGGAATCGGCACTTGGACCGCGGACTACCTCACCATGACGGTGGCCGGCGATCCCGACATCCTGCTCGACACCGACTTGGTCGTGCGCAACGCCGCGGCCCAGCTCGGCGTCGGCGCAGCTGCACTTGCTGACACCGCACCGTGGCGCTCCTACGCGTCGATGCACCTATGGCGGCACGCGTTGCTCGCCACGCCCGACAAGACCGACGAAGGAGACCTCCGATGACCGCAACCGCGGCAAGCCTGACCACCACCACCCCGAACGGCCCGTTCACCGTGATCCACGACGACGGCACAGTCCTGGCGTCGGGCTGGACCGACGACCCCGGCTACCTGATGGCCCTGGTCAACCCGCGCCTGCGCCCCGTCGACGAACTCGTGTCCGACCAAAGTGGCCACCCCGGCCAAGCCATCCTCGACGCCATCACCGCCTACTACGACGGTGAGCCCGGCGCCGTCGAGGAGATCGCCGTCGAACAGGGCGGCGGGCCGTTCATCGAGCAAGCCTGGAAGGTGCTGCGAACCGTTTCCCCTGGCGAGACTCGCACCTACACCGCGTTCGCCGAGATGGCCGGCAACGCCCAGGCCGTCCGCGCCGCGGCACGCGCCTGCGCCACCAATGCCGCAGCCCTGTTCGTCCCGTGCCATCGCATCCTGCGCACGGACGGCTCGCTGGGCGGCTTCCGCTACGGCCTCGAGATCAAGCGGTGGCTGCTCGACCACGAGGCAGTGGGCTAACGTTTGGCCGGTGATCACAGGTGAGCAGAAGCGGAAGGTCGACGCGGTTTGGGATGCGTTCTGGACCGGGGGAATTTCCAATCCGCTGGAGGTGATGGAGCAGATCACCTACCTGCTGTTCATCCGCGGCCTCGACGACGAGCAGGCCAACGCGCTCAACAAGGCGAACCTGACCGGCCGGCCGATCGAGGGCAACCCGTTCCCCGTCGATCGGGACGAGTTGCGCTGGTCGGTGTTCAAGAACCTTGCGCCCGCAGAGATGTTCCGCGTCGTCGACGAGGAGGTGTTCCCGTTTATCAAGTCGATGCGCGACGAGGAGTCGACCTTCAGCCACTTCATGAAGGATGCGCGCCTGGCGATCCCGAATGCGGCGATGCTGGCCAGGGTCGTCGACCGCCTCGATGAGCTCGAGATGCGCGACCTCGACACCAAGGGCGACATCTACGAGTACATGCTCGCCAAGATCGCCGCCGCCGGCCAAAACGGGCAGTTCCGCACGCCGCGCCACATCATCAAGCTGATGGTCGACATGATGGCGCCGACACCGCAGGACGTGATCGTCGATCCCGCGTCGGGCACTTGCGGCTTCCTCGTTGCCGCGACCGAGTACATGCGCGAGCACCACCGCGCCGAGATCAACTCCGGCGCAGGATTCGACCATTTCCACAACCGCATGTTCCACGGCTTCGACTTCGACAACACGATGCTGCGCATCGGTTCGATGAACATGCTGCTGCACGGCGTCGAGAACCCCGACATCCGCTACCGCGACTCCCTCGCCGAGGCCAACACCGGCGACGCCGACACCTACTCCTTGGTCCTGGCCAACCCGCCCTTCTCCGGCAGTCTCGACTACGAGTCCACGGCCAAAGACCTGCAGGCGATCGTCAAAACCAAGAAGACCGAGCTGCTGTTCGTCGCCCTGTTCCTGCGCCTGCTCAAACCCGGCGGCCGAGCCGCGGTCATCGTCCCCGACGGCGTCCTCTTCGGCTCCACCAGAGCACACAAGGAACTACGCCGAATGCTCGTCGACGACCACAAACTCGACGCCGTCGTCAAACTCCCCTCCGGTGTCTTCAAGCCTTATGCCGGGGTGTCGACGGCCATCCTGTTCTTCACCAAGACCAACTCCGGCGGCACCGACCACGTCTGGTTCTACGACGTCGCCTCCGACGGCTTCTCGCTCGACGACAAGCGCCAACCCCTCGACACGACCGATCTTCCCGACGTCCTCGAGCGCTGGGCCCACCGCGACGGCATCGAGCGAGACCGCGCCCGCACCGAGCAGAGCTTCACCGTGCCCCGCCAGGAGATCGCCGACAACGACTACGACCTCTCCCTCAATCGCTACAAGGAGATCGTCCACGAAGAAGTCGAACACCGCTCCCCCGAGGAGATCCTCGACGAACTTGACCAGCTCGAAACCGAAATCCAGCAAGGCTTGGTTGAACTACGCCAGATGCTCGCCGAAGGCACGAGATGACCTGGCCGAAGGTCCAATTGGGCGAAGTCTGCGACTTCCTCGATCGTCGACGACGACCTGTGAAGGAGGCAGACCGTGCCGCTGGCCCGTATCCTTACTTTGGCGCTAACGGGCAGCAGGGAACCATCGACGGCTTCCTTTTTGATGAGCCCCTGGTACTGCTTGCAGAGGATGGTGGACACTTCGACGATCCCCAACGAGGAATCGCATACGGCGTCGAAGGGAAGTGCTGGGTCAACAACCACGCACACGTGCTCCGTCCCAAGCCTCGGATCGATGTTCGCTATCTCGCAAGGGTGCTTGAGAACCGAGATGTCACGCCATACGTCACGGGAACCACCCGGGCAAAATTAACGAAGTCAGGTGCTGAGAGGGTCGAGATCCCCCTCCCACCCCTCCCCGAGCAACGCCGCATTGCCGCCATCCTCGACCATGCCGACTCCCTCCGCACCAAGCGGCGCGCAGCGATCGAAGCGTACGACGAACTCCGACGGTCGACGTTCGCGCGGATGTTTGACGACCCGAGTCGGAACGCCTTCGGGTTCCCACTTGTGACGATCGGCGATCTCGTCGACAGCACGCAATATGGCACCTCAGAGAAGTCAGGCGACGCCGGCGAGTTCCGCGTTCTGGGCATGGGAAACCTGACCGTCGATGGGCGCATCGACCCGACCGGATCGAAGCTCACTGACCTCGCAGCCGATAAGTTTGAGCGATACACAGTTCGCCGAGGCGACCTGCTCTTCAATCGCACGAACAGCCCGGACCTGGTCGGAAAGACCGCGGTGTACGGCTCCGACGTCCCGATGGCGTACGCGGGTTATCTCATCCGCGTCCGCTTCAACGACGAAGTCGACTCGCACTACGTCGCGGGATACCTCAACTCCGGGCACGGCAAGACCGTTCTCCGAAACATGTGCAAGAGCATCATCGGAATGGCCAATATCAACGCCAAGGAGATGCAGAAGATCCGCATACTGCGACCGCCATTTGAACTGCAGCATAAGTACGCACGAGCCGTCGAGGCGATCGAGTCGAGCAGATGGGCAATGTTGAACGAACTCACCCAACTCGACGCCCTCTTCTCCTCCCTCCAATCCCGAGCCTTCCGAGGTGAACTCTGATGACTGCCCCGACTTGGGACCAGTACATGGCCCCGGCGCTTCGATTCCTGCTGGACGGCGAGATCAAGCGGCTGCGTGAGATAGTCCATGCTGCAGGCGATGGGTTGGCGTTGACCGCTCAGCAGCGGGAGATCGTGATTCCCTCGGGCCAAGAGCAGTGGCTCAATCGCGGTAACTGGGCGATCTCGTACTTGAATCGCGTGGGTGCGATCGAACGAACCAGTCGTGCGCACTACCGGATCACCGATGTCGGCCGAAAGCTGCTCGCTGACCACCCCGACGGCATCACCGAGAAGAACCTCCGAGCCCTCGCCGGTGAAGTGACTGCAACGCACACATGGAAGCTCTTCCCGACAACGCCCGGAAACACAGCCGAACAGAACTCAAACGACGACGACGCTGCCATGCTCGCGCCGCGAGAGCAGATCGACCAGGGCATCAAGCGAATCAATGCCGACGTCGCGACCGACCTGTTGGACCGCATCCTCGCTCAGGATCCAGCCTTCTTCGAGAACGCCGTGCTCAAACTCCTCGTCGCCATGGGCTACGGCGGCGCCGAGGGCACCGCGGTCCGGACGCAGACTTCAGGCGACGGCGGCATAGACGGGACCGTCGACCAGGATGCCCTTGGCCTTTCGCGGATCTATGTCCAGGCGAAGCGCTACGGCGCCGACAACATCGTCGGACGCCCAGCGATCCAGGGATTCGTCGGCGCGCTGGCCGGCAATCAGGCACATCAGGGTGTCTTCATCACGACGAGTCGGTTCAGCGCCGACGCCCGCGCGTACGCAGATTCCGTGACGGCGCGTGTCGTCCTCGTCGACGGTGACCGCCTGACGCGCCTGATGATCAAGTACGGCGTCGGTGTCCAGGTGAAGGACACCATCAAGATAGTCGAGGTCGACGAGGACTTCTTCGACGACGTGTGACTCGCGTGACCCCTGTGGCGTTCCGCGGAACGCATAGGGGTCATATCGACGACAAACTCAGCCGTCGATCCCATCCCGGTAGTCGATCCCGCCCCGATAGTCGTAGTCGAACCCCATCGCGCTCCACCATTCGCCTGCGAAAGCTGTGACCGTTTCGCATGCCCAACTTGCGCACGCGGCCGACAGGAGAAGGTTCGGGTACCAAGGGTGGGTATCGGGCGGCATCAGCGGATTGGGAGCGATGCGACTCCTTAGTCCTTTATCGACGCGGCGTACCTTGTCGTCCCATTGGGTCTCGGGCTTGTAGTGCACGAGCGTGTGCCTCAGCTTCACCAACAGATCGACACTCTGGCCGGGTTCCCGGCCCCGGTCAACCGCAGGCCTGTCGACGAGGACGCTCACGGCGGAGAACTTGTCAATTGGGCTCACCCTCTCGATCCCGTCTTTCCAGACCCCTCCGATCCGATGGATCTCGGTCTCGGAAAGTGGACTCAGTCGCGATGGAAGCTGAGAGCCGTGTTTGTGGTCGGCGGCATCCTGACCGACTTCGTTGACCAGAGCCTCCAGGAATGCAACCGCGCTAAATACCGATGCGACGCACAATGAGCGCTGCCTCAAGTCAACGCCCTGGTGTCGAATTGACAGGAGCTCTTGCTCCCGACGAAGGCATTGCTCCGCCGTGTATTCGGCAGACCAGAGGTGCGTTGCGGCGAAATACTCCCGAACACCTAGCGAGAGGGTGAGCCCCGAGGTGGAGGCGGTGAGCGGTGTCGGTTCGAGTTCAAGAGCTATCACTTGTGGTTCTGGCGGCGGTTGCTCGTCATCGGACACGACGCAATTCTGCCAGCGCACTCGACGCGGTCGTCAGTGTGACTCGCGTGACCCATGTGGCGTTCCGCGGAACGCACCCAGCCGCGTCTGTCGGACCGTCGCGATAGGTTCAGCGGCTCTCCACAAGGAGGGCATTGAACCCGAATCATGGAGGCGACATCGATGAATGATCCCAACGACAGCACGGCAGATGAGCAGGCGAACGCGGACGATTGGGACCCCGCGGATATTCCGGCGCTGGTGTGCAGCCCACCGCGTTCGGAGTGGTTCAAGGAGCCGATCAAAGGGCCGAATGGGGAGGACATCTACCCCGACTGCGGCCCACCACGAAGTGAGTTTCTCCGCTGACGAGAGGCCTAGGCCGCGACGCTCACTGCCTCGCCTTGCTGCTCAGCTTCCTTGGCCCCCTCGTTGCGGAGGCGTTCACGGCGGTCCCACACTGCGTAGATGACCTCGGTTGCGTAGCCCAGGTCCATCGGTCCGTTGCCTTCGGGCGTAAGGGCATTGCCGTGGACTCGGGCGTCGGGGTACCAGCTGGGCGGCTTGGTCATCGGCGGCGCGGGCTTAAGTTCGCTGCCGGCCTTGGTTTGGAAACGGAAGCGCTGCTTGCCCAAGGCGATGATGACGAAGTCGCCCTCGTGCAGGCCGCGGTGGTGATTGCCGCAGAGCAGGATCAGGTTGTCCGGGTCGGTGGTGCCGCCCTGCGACCACGGCTTCACGTGGTGGATGTGTAGGTGGTGGGTGCGTTCACAGCCGGGCGCCTGGCACGTCACGTCGCGTTGGGCAATCATCCGCGTCAACGCTGCCGATGGGAAGCGCTGCTTGCGGCCCCACCACAGCACCGGACCCATCTGCGGACCTGTGCTGTAGCGCGATTGGTCGTGGCCCACCGCCCGCGTCGAGGCGCCGCACCGCAACTCCTCGTGCTGGTCGTCGGTGAGCGCAGGGCCACGGTCGAGATGGGCGTGACCGTCGCCGGTCACCAGATCAGGCGTCTCGTGGACGAGGATCTCAGCACCGGGCGCCACCTGCGGGATGTCGATCGCGTCGAACACCGTGTCAGCCATCGCCACCAGGGCCGGTGCGATGTTCGACGGCACGCTGCGCCACAGGTCTCGGCGCGGCTTGGGGGGCTTGTCGCCACCCGAGTTGCCGGCCTCTACGGTGTCGTCCACCTCTGTGGCGGTTCCCTCTGCACAGTTGCCAATCACGCCGTCGTTTGCCTGCTCGTCAGCGGTTTGGGGCGCAACGGGGAGGTCAGGATCACCAGCGGTTCGGGTGCGCTCGTACTCGGCGCGCACGAGGCCGGCGAGCACGTGAGCGGCGTCGACCGGGTTGAACTTCACGCTCATCGCCAGCGAGCCGTCCTCGTTCCACCGCCACGTCCCGTAGGACTCGATGGGCTTGGGCCCGACGTTGCCGAACTCGTCGGGTTCCTCCTTGTTCGTGGTGCCGTCAGGGTCCTGGTTGCGGTCGATGGGGCCCATCGCCGCGACGAACCGTTCCAACTGCGACGCGGTGGACGACAGCGCCAAGTTGAGCAACTCGGGTTCACGTTCCGGTGTAGCGACCCGCGTCAAGGCCCGCACTTTGGAGAACGACAGTTCCCCGGCCAGTAGATGCTCACGGGTTTTCGGCAAGTCCTCCAGTGCACGGGCGACCCGGATGTGTTCCTGGGCGGTGCGCCGGTTCATCCCGGCCCGCCACGACAGCCACTGCGCGCACGAGTTCATGCCCGGCCCGAACCAAGCGCCTCGACGGTCGAACTCGGCCAGGTACTGCAGGAACTTTCCGGTCAGCGCAGCGATCTGGGCGGCGTACCCGAGCACGCGCGCCTCCAAGTCGTCGTCGGAGAGTTCGGCGGCGAGCGCATCGTCGAAGATGTCGGTGGTGGTTCCCATCGTTCCCCCTAGAACTGGTGTGCCATTTGCTCAACTCTACGACGAGGGTCTGACATCGATGACCAGCAGAAACGCCGGATTCTGATGGGGCGAAAGTGATGCATGAGGCGTTCCGCGGAACGCATTGTCTCTCGAAGTGGGCAGAACGGGGCTATCCATTGCTGATCCGACATCGATCGCCAGATGAACATCACCCACTGTCGGGCTAGCGGGGACTTCTTTTCTTCCGGGGCTTGATCGTCGGCACTTTGAGGTTGGGCACGGACCGCATCATGAACTGATCGAAGTGCGGGACCGTGAAGGCGGCGTAGCCATGGCTGGGCGTGTACAGGAGGCCCTTCTCGATCAGCGTCGACCGCGTCGGAGCGCACTGCTGCGACGTGCGCCCCAGCAGCTTGGCGACGTCACCGGCGAGCTGAGGCTCGGGGCCGAGCTCCGCCATCGCGCGCATGTACGCCTGCTCGAGTTCGGTTGCGCGGTCGAGGCGGACGCGAAAGAAGCTGGAATCGAGCTTGGCCTCGTATGTCGGCTGAGCTTCGATTACATCGGCCAGTGTGATCGTGGGTCCGTCGGCGACGCCCCAAACGGCATACCCGAGTTCCTGCAGGAAGTACGGATAGCGGCCTGTGAGTTCGAGCGCAAAGTCCAGAGCATCATCGTCGTAATTCGCATCCTCACTGCGCGCGGCTCCGTCGAGTGCCGTTCGCGCATCCGAAGCGCTCAACTCGCCGATGGATGGGAACTTGAACAGGCGTTCAGCGTACGACTTGGCTTCGCCAGCCAGCTCGGCGATCTGAGGTAGACCAGCCGCGACGAGGGTGACAGGCAGTTCACGCTGCACACACTTGTGGATAGCGGCGATGACTGCTTCCAACTGCTCTTTCCTGAGGAACTGAACTTCGTCGAAGACGAGGACCAGGCCCTTGTCCTTATCCTGAGCAGCTTCCCCAACGGCGGTCAGGAGGGCAGTCAGGTCGAGTGTGAGGTCGCCAGTCTGGGCCGACTCGTCGTCGTAGTCGGAGACCTCCCAACCCGCAGTCAACTGTCCGTTGGCATCGACGGTGAGAGTGAACGATCGCAATACCGCTGCAGCCCGTTTGCCTCTTTCACCCCACCGCGCTCGCGGAGAGATACTCAGGAGGGCCTGCCGGACGGTCTGGCCGATCTGGCGCCGGAAGTACGCGTCGTCGTGCTTGCTGATCTCGAGGTCCACGATCGCCCAACCGCGGTTGCTTGCCCGCTTCTGAAACTCGCGGAGCAGCACGGTCTTTCCTACGCCGCGCAGTCCGGTGACGATCAGCGATTGCTCGGTGCGCCCCTTCTCAAGGCGGGCCAGCAGTAGTTCGAAGAGCTGAACCTGGTCGTCGCGTCCAACTACCACCGCCGGCGTCGCGCCAGCGTTCGGTGTGTAGGGGTTCCTCAGCGGGTCCATAGCAAGAGTTATAGCAGTTTATTGCGAGACTATAAACCCTAATAACTCTTGCAACTTTGCCGCGCGTCGTCGGTGATGGCAGCCCCTCTGCCGATCGCCAAAGTCAAAGTCCAACGAAATTTGACTTTGGTTTGACCTTCACACTGTCACCCGACCGCGCTATGGTGTCCGGCTCGCCTCCCGTGCGGGCAGAGCTGTGAAAAGATCGTGACCGGAGGAGGTGCCGACGATGCAGCCGAACCGCTCGCCGGCGGGGAACTTCGAGTTCCTGCGCGCGGAATGGCCGCACATCTACGACGGTGCTGTGCGCGCCGAGCGCGTCGTGAACTTCGACCCGCGTACGGCCTATTTCCAGGCCCGCCGCGCGGTGGAGTTGACAGTTAAGTGGCTCTACGTCGCTAACGACATCCCCACGCCGTACCGAAACGACCTCGCCGCCCGCCTCCACGACCCAGCCTTCCAGGCGATTGTGCCGCCCAACCTGCGGCAGAAGATGGACCTGATCCGCCGCAGAGGCAACGAGGCGGTCCACGACGAAAAGCCGATCGCGGTCGCCTCCGGTGTCCGGCTGGTGGAGGAACTGTTCCACATCATGTCGTGGCTCGCGCGCGAGTTCGCGTCGCAGCAGTCAGACCGGCCCGACCCGCGGACGCAGTTCGACCCCAACCGCCTGCCCAAGCCCGGCGCCGGCAACGTCGCCAAGACTATTGCGCAGATCCAGGCTCTCAACGCGGAGATGGAGGCGAAAGACGCCGCTCTTGCCAAAGCCAACGCCGAGCGCGACGACCTCGCCGCCCAAGTCGCCGCCCGCGACGCCGCGATTTCCCAGCAGCAAGCGGCATTCGACGCCGACAAGGCCTCGACCGACCAACTGATCGCCAAGCTGCGCGCACAGGTCGCCGCGGCGCACGCAAGCGCCGCCAAGCCCGACACCCACGACTACAACGAAGCGCAGACCCGCACCGACCTCATCGACCTGCTCCTGCGTGAAGCGGGTTGGGCCCTGACCGACGAACGAGACCGTGAATACCCGGTCGTCGGAATGCCCACCGTCGACGGCGGGTCGGGCAACGGCCGCGTCGACTATGTGCTGTGGGGCGACGACGGTCTGCCGCTGGCCGTCGTCGAGGCCAAACGCACGTCCACGGACCCGCAGGCGGGCAAGCACCAGGCCAAGCTGTACGCCGACTGCCTGGAGCAGATGATGGGGCAACGCCCCATCATCTTCTACACCAACGGCATCGAGATCTACCTCTGGGACGACACGCGCTACCCGCGGCGCCTCGTCGACGGCTTCTACACCCGCGACGAACTCGCACTCGCCATTCAGCGGCGCCGCACCCGCAAGCCGCTCGCCGACGTCACCATCGACGACTCCATCGTTGAACGCCACTACCAGCGCAAGGCGATCCGCAACGTCACCGCCCACTTCGACGACGACCACGCTCGCGCAGCGCTGCTGGTCATGGCGACCGGATCGGGCAAGACCCGCACCGTCATCGCCCTGGCCGACCTCCTGATGCGAGCCAATTGGGTCAAGCGGGTGCTATTCCTCGCCGACCGCAAAGCACTGGTGCGTCAGGCGGCCAACGCCTTCAAGTCGCACCTGCCCGACGTCACCACCGTCAACCTGCTCACCGAGAAAAACACCGACGGGCGCGTCTACGTCAGCACCTACCCGACGATGATGAACCTCATCAACGAGTTCGACGGCGGTCAGCGCCGCTTCGGCCCCGGACACTTCGACCTCATCGTCATCGACGAGGCGCACCGCTCGGTCTACCAGAAGTACCGCCGCATCTTCGAGTACTTCGACGGCTACCTGCTGGGCCTCACCGCGACACCCAAGGACGACGTCGACTTCAACACCTATCAACTGTTCAACCTCGAAACCGGTGTGCCCACCGACGACTACGGCCTCGATGAGGCAATCAAAGACGGCTACCTCGTGCCGCCGAAGGCATGGCCCGTACCGCTGGCCTTCCCGACACAGGGCATCCGCTACGACGACCTCTCCGACGAGGAGAAGCAGCGGTGGGAGTCAACCGACTGGGGCGACGATGTCGACGACGACGAGTTCCCCGACACCGTCGGCGCCGAAGCTGTCAACCGCTGGCTATTCAACACAGACACCGTCGACAAGGTCCTCGAAGTCTTGATGACCCACGGCCACCGTGTCGCTGGCGGCGACCGGCTCGGCAAGACAATCGTGTTCGCGAAGAACCAGCGCCACGCCGACTTCATCACCGAGCGCTTCGACGTCAACTACCCGCAGTACAGGGGGCAGTTCGCCGCGGTCATCACTCACGCGGTCTCTCACGGTGAAGACCTGATCGAGAAGTTCTCGCAATCCGAATCAATGCCGCAGATCGCGGTCTCGGTCGACATGCTCGACACCGGGATCGACATCCCCGATGTCGTGAACCTTGTGTTCTTCAAGCCGATCCGATCCAAGACGAAGTTCTGGCAGATGATCGGCCGCGGCACCCGTTTGCGCCCCGACCTGTACGGGCCGGGCGCGGACAAGAAGGACTTCCGCATCTTCGACGTGTGCGGCAACTTCGACTACTTCCAGGCCAATCCTGAGGCCGCCGAGAGCCGTGCCGTTACGTCACTATCCGAGCGGCTGTTCACCACGCGCACCGATGTCGTCTACGCCTTCGATCGAACCAAGGTGAGCAGCCCGCTGCGCGACGAGATCGCCGACACCCTGCACACTCAGGTCGCGGGCATGAATCTGGATAACTTCCTCGTGCGGCCCAAGCGTCGCCAGGTGGAGACCTATTCGCAGCGCACGGCGTGGAGCGAACTCGACGACGCCGCGGTGCGCGAGATCGTCGAGGAGCTGGCCGGTCTGCCGACCTCGGTCACCGACTCCGACGAACTGGCCAAGCGCTTCGATCTGGTCGTGCTGCGCACCCAGTTGGCGGTCTTGGAGGGCGATCAGACGACGCTGGAGCGCCAGCGCGGGGTCATCGTCGGGCTCGCCGAGCGCTTGCTCGACGAGCTGACCATCCCGAAGGTCAAGGAGTCAGAGGGCTTCCTGCGCGAGATCGTCACCGACGAATGGTGGGCCGACGTCACCCCGGAGATGCTGGAACAGGTGCGTAAGCGCCTACGCGGGTTGGTCCGGCTCATCAAGCCCGGCGAACAGAAGATCGTCTACACCGACTTCGCCGACGCGTTCCTCGGCGACGTCGAAGAGGTGCACTACGAGCTGGTCCCCCCGGGCACCGACAGGGAACGCTTCCTCGCCAAAATGCGTGACTACCTGAACCGCCAGCCCGACAACCTCGCGCTGCAGAAGCTCAAGACCGGTAAGCCCCTAACCTCGGCCGACCTGGGATCGCTGGAGACTTTGCTGGCGAACAGCGGCGCCGGGTCCGACGAAGAGCTGGCGGCGGCAGTCTCCGATGCCAACGGTCTGGGCAGATTCATCCGGTCCCTCGTCGGTCTCGACCGTCACGCGGTCAACGAGAGGTTCGCGGCTTTCCTGGCCGAGATCAACGCGACCGCCCAACAGAGCGACTTCATCGGTCTCGTCGTCGACTATCTGACCCGCAACGGTGCGATGGACGTCGGACAGCTCTACGACCCGCCGTTCACCGATACGGCACCACAGGGCCCCGACCAGGTCTTCGAGATGGATCACCTCCGCCGCCTCAAGATGGTGATCGACGACATCGACGCCACCGCCGACAACGTGACGGCCTAGCGTCCCGATTTTGTCCGACCTCCCTGCGATGATCGCGACATGGCTACTTCTGGGATCGTCGCGCTCGTAGTCCTGGCGCTGGTGGCGGGCTTCGCCATGGGCTGGTCCGTGCACGCTGCCCGATCGGCGCCGGCCCTCGCGGCGGCGCAGGCCGAGTCCCGCGCCGTTCGCGATGCCGCCGATCTGACGTCGCGCGCCCTCGCATCGGCGAGTGAGGACGCCGCCCGACGGCAGTCGGTGGCAATCGGGGCGTCGGTGAACCAGGTGGTCGGACCGCTGCACGAGTCGCTGCACCGGCTGGCCGAGCAGGTGCAGCGCACCGAGCGCGACCGGATCGGCGCCTACGCCGGCCTCTCCGAACAGGTGCGCGGCATGGCGCAGGCATCACACCGCCTGGGGATGCAGACCCAGGCTCTGACGAACGCCCTGCACACGCCGCACTTGCGCGGCCGGTGGGGCGAGATGCAGTTGGAGCGCGTGGTGGAGCTCGCCGGGATGACTAAGCACTGCGACTTCTCGACGCAGGTGAGCACGGCGACGCCGGACTCCGCGGTCCGGCCCGACCTCGTCGTCCACCTCGTCGGCGACCGCCACCTCGTTGTCGACGCGAAAGTCCCGCTGCACGCGTATCTCGACGCACTGGCGGCCACTGATCCCGACCAGCACGACCGCCACTTGGCCGACCATGCCCGAGCGGTCCGGTCACACATCGCGACACTGTCGGCCAAGTCGTATTGGGCCGCCTTCGACCCCAGCCCGGAGATGGTCGTCATGTTCCTGCCCGGCGACCCGATCCTCGAGGCGGCCGCACGTGCCAACCCCGAGATCTTCGACTACGCCTACTCGCGCAACGTCGTCCTCGCCACGCCATCGTCGCTGATCGCGCTGCTGCGCGCGGTCGCACTCGGCTGGCAGCAGCAGTCGATTACCGACGAGGCGAAGACGATCCACGCGCTGGGCAAAGAACTGGCCGGGCGCCTCGGCAGCGTCCTGTCACAGCTCGACCGCCTCGGTGCGAGCCTGGGCAAAGCCGTGGAGTCCTACAACGCTACGGTCGGGACGGTCGAGAACCGCCTCGGTGTCACCGTGCGCAAACTGAGCGAGCTGGACACATTCGAGTCGGCGGACCTGCCCGAGCAGCCCCGCTTGTTAACGGCGGAAATCAGACAAACGGCGGCGAGTACTTCCTCACAAACGTGAGTCCTGACACCGACATAGGCGTTCGGTTACCGGTAAACACCCCCCGACCCGGTACCGTTGACTCGTGCGTTTCCTCGAATCCGGCCCCGACGTGCCTCTTGCAGAGCAGTCGGCAGATCCCTCGCGGCGCGGGGTGCCGTGGTGGGGCGCGGTCGTCATCGCCTTCGGATTCGCCATCGCCGGCATCGCCGTCGACTCGCTGGCCGCCCGCGCTTTCGGCTTCGACGGCGGTATCAATGCCCGTCAGATCGGTTTCGCCATCGGATGCCTGGTCGCGGCTCTCACCGTCCGCAACCGAGCCCTGTTCACGGCGGCCGTCCAACCGCCGCTGGTCGCCGTCGGCGTGGTGATCCTGCGCGTCATCGGCGTCAAGGTGAAGGGCCTGGTGACCAGCGCCAACGTGCCTGAGTTGAATTCGTTGCTGATCAAGCAGGTCTTCTCGTTCTCCAACGACTTCCCCGTCATCCTGTTCACCTTCCTCGCGTCACTCACCGTCGTGTTGGTCCGGTGGTGGCGCTACAACACGGCCCGTCGTGCGGAGCCACCCGCGGCGGCGACAACTGTGGAAGGGTCGAAGACGGGAACGGCCAAGGCCGGAAGCGGACCTATCAAGCGCGCGGCCGCACCGAAGCCCGAGTCCGCAGCGGCACGGGCCAGTCGGGCCGCCGCTGCCGCTCAACAGAATCCGGCCCAGAACGAACCTGCACCGCGCGGCGACACGCCGACCCGACGAGTCCGTCCCACCGGCGAGCCCGGGTTCCGCGCCGCGCCTGCAGTCATCCCCCGCGGTCGCGCGGGCGATGCGGCCGTC
>DLKD01000169.1 GCA_002477755.1 Gordonia sp. UBA7599 | reverse complement strand
AGCGCCTGGAGGTCCAGGGCAAGAAGGACCAGAAGCTGCAGAAGCGTCTCAAGGAAGAGCTCGCCTGGGTGCGGTCGGGCGCCAAGGCTCGCCAGACCAAGAACAAGGCGCGCCTGGCCCGCTACGAGGAGATGGCCGCGGAGGCGGAGAAGACGCGCAAGCTCGACTTCGAGGAGATCCAGATCCCGACCCCGCCGCGGTTGGGCGACATCGTCGTCGAGGTGAACAACCTGGACAAGGGCTTCGACGGACGCGTGCTCATCAAGGACCTGTCGTTCAGCCTGCCGCGCAACGGCATCGTCGGCGTCATCGGCCCCAACGGCGTCGGCAAGACGACGCTCTTCAAGACCATCGTCGGTCTCGAGGAGCCGGACTCGGGCAACGTCAAGGTCGGTGAGACGGTCAAGCTGTCCTACGTCGACCAGACCCGAGCCAACATCGATCCCAAGAAGACTGTGTGGGAGGTCGTCTCCGACGGCCTCGACTACATCGAGGTCGGTCAGAATGAAATGCCGTCGCGCGCCTACGTCAGCGCGTTCGGCTTCAAGGGCGCCGATCAGCAGAAGCCGTCGGAGGTGCTTTCCGGCGGTGAGCGCAACCGCCTCAACCTTGCGCTGACCCTCAAAGAGGGCGGCAACCTGATCCTGCTGGACGAGCCGACCAACGACCTCGACGTCGAGACGCTCTCGTCGCTGGAAAACGCGCTGGAGACCTTCCCCGGCTGTGCCGTCGTCATCTCGCACGACCGCTGGTTCCTCGACCGCACGTGTACCCACATCCTCGCGTGGGAGGGCAACGTCGAAGAGGGCAATTGGTTCTGGTTCGAGGGCAACTTCGAGGCCTACGAGGCGAACAAGATCGAGCGCCTGGGCGCCGAGGCGGCCCGTCCGCACCGCGTGACGCACCGCAAGCTCACCCGCGACTGACCGTCGTCGAAAGTCCCGGCGTAACCGCCAACGATTCGGGCATGTCACGCCTAGCATCGACGGTGTGACCACGTCGACGTCGGTGCCCTCAGAAATCCGGTCCCAACTACGCACGGCGGGGGTGGAACTGCCCGACGCCGAGCTCGACGAATTCGCCTCGGTCGCCGCGGACAGACCCGACGGTGCACCGACGATAAGTATTCGCGAACGCGCCGGCAAGATCGTCGTCTACGTCGTCAATGACGACATGCCGATGATCGTCGAAGCGGTGCTCGCGGCCTCGCGTGACGCCGGCGTGCGCGTCGAATCGGTCGAACACCCCGTCGTCTCGGTGCAGCGCGGCCCCGGGGGCGAACTGCTCGGCATCGGGCCGCGCGCCGGTGCCGACGACGAGTCCTGGATTTGCTTGAGTGCGCGCGTGCGAACCGGCGACGACGGCGATGCGGCCGGCGACCGGCTGCGCGCGGCGATTGTGCGGTCGCTGGACTGCGTCGCCGCGGTCCACGCCGACCGCTCGGCGATGATCGAGTCGTTGCGGTTGACCGCCGACGAGATCGACGAGCCGGGCGGCGACGTCGAGTCGGCCGCCCTGCTGCGGTGGCTGGCCGACGGCAACTTCATCGCGTTGGGCGAGTGGTCCGACGATGCGCGGCGCGGCGTGTGCCGCACGGGCCTGGTCGAGTGGACGAACACCGATGACTGGGGCCCCGATGCCGCAGAGTGGGGCGCCGATTCCGACTCGTGGGCCCACGTGGCGCGCTGCTACCTCCAGACGGGGGTATCACGGTCGGACTATCCGATCGTCGTCAGCGGACCGCAGCACCGCTGGGTCGGGTCGCTGAGCACGGCGGGATTGAACCAATCGGTGTTCGACGTCCCGATCGTGCGCCGTGCCGCCGGTGGTGTGTTCGACGAGACCGGCGTCGACCTGGACTCCTTCGTCGGCGCGACGATGGTGGCGGCATTGCAGGCGTATCCGTTGGCGGAGTTGTTCGCCACGTCCACCGACGAGGACTCGCGACGACTGCACGCATTGCTCGCCGCGTCGGCGGCCACCGATCTCGATGCTTTCGTCCGGGTCAGCCCGTCGACGGGGACGGCCGCGGCGCTGGTCTACCTGCCGCGCGACCGGTACACCACGACGATCCGCCTGCAGCTGCAGGAGTTGCTGGCCCAGGAGCTGGGCGGGACCGATGTCGAGTACACCGGGCACGTCGGCGATGGCCCGCGCGCGCTATTGCAGGTGCTCATGCGCGTCGACGCCGACGGCGACCTCCCGTCGTACGCCACCGGCGGTCCCGCGCAGCAGGAGCTGCAGGCCAAACTCGCACGGTTGATCCGGACCTGGGACGAGCGGCTCGCCGCCAGCATCGGCACCGACGTCGACGACGAGGTGGCCAGCGAGTTGATGGCCTTTGTCGGCTCGGTCTCACCGGCATACCAGGAGGTCCGCGACCCGCACCGTGCCTACGACGACTTGCGCATCCTGGCGCCGATGGCACCCGGCGAGCTCGCGGTCACCGCACCCGACGCGAACACCGTCGTGTTGTATCTGTGCGACGGATCGGCCGATCTCACCGACCTGCTCCCGGTCTTCGACAGCCTGGGTGTGCGGGTGTCAGAGGAGCAGGCGTTCCGGATCGACCGACCCGACGGGGTGACCTGCTGGGCATACGAATTCGCCGTCGCTCTGCCGAACGACTCGCACGGCGGTGACGCCGATGGCGCCGCCGCCGACTCCGACGAGCGGACCGGGCGCCTCATCGACGCGTTCGAGGCGATTTGGCGCGGCAATGCCGAGCTCGACGCTTTCAACGGGCTGGTGCTCAGCACTGGTCTGACGTGGCGCGAGGTGGCGGTGCTGCGCGCCTACCACCGCTACCTGCGTCAGTGCGGGTTCGCCTACCGTGCCGCCTACGTCGCCGACGTCCTCGCCGGGCATGCCGGGGTGACGCGCGCCCTGCTCGACCTCTTCGCCGCGACGTTCGACCCCGACCTCGTCGACGAGGATCGTCGCGCCGCCGCGTCGGCCCGCCTCGACGAGGAGGCGGCCAAGGTCCTCAGCCTCGACGCCGACCGGGTGGTTTCGGCGCTGCGGTCTTTGGTGCATGCCACGCTGCGGACGAATGCGTATGTGACGCGGGACTATTCGCCTGGCGTGCGACGGGCCCTTGCGATCAAGCTCGCCACTCAACAGATCCCACTCGCCCCTTCGCCGCGGCCGCGATTCGAGGTGTTCGTGCACTCACCCCGGGTGGAGGGTGTGCATCTGCGCTTCGGTCTCGTCGCGCGCGGTGGGCTGCGCTGGTCGGACCGGCCCGAGGACTATCGCACCGAGATTCTGGGCCTGGTGAAGGCGCAGGCGGTCAAGAACGCCGTGATCGTGCCGCTCGGTGCGAAGGGCGGTTTCGTCGTGAAGGACGCCACCGGACCGTCGCGGGAGACCGTCGTCGGGCGTTACCGGGAGTTCATCGCCGCTCTGCTCGACGTCACCGACGACATCGACGCGGCCACCGGTGCGGTCATCGCTCCGGAGCGGGTGGTCCACCGCGACGGCGACGACCCCTACCTCGTCGTCGCCGCCGACAAGGGCACCGCCTCGTTCTCCGACGAGGCCAACGCCGTCGCCGCCGACTACGACTTCTGGCTCGGCGACGCCTTCGCGTCGGGCGGATCGGTCGGCTACGACCACAAGGCCATGGGCATCACCGCCAAGGGCGCCTGGATCTCGGTGCAGCGCCATTTCGCCGAGCTCGGGATCGACCCGCAGACCCAGGACATCACCGTCGTCGGCGTCGGGGACATGAGCGGCGACGTCTTCGGCAACGGCATGCTGTGCTCGGACCACATCCGGCTCGTCGGTGCCTTCGACCACCGGCACATCTTCCTCGACCCCGATCCCGACGCAGCGGCGTCGTTTGCCGAGCGGCAGCGGCTGTTCGATCTGCCGCGCTCGTCGTGGGAGGACTACGACAAGGAGTTGATCAGCGCCGGTGGCGGCGTGTTCAGCCGCGACCGCAAATCGATCCCGCTCTCGCCGGAGGTCCGTGCGGTGCTTGGGATCGACGATGACGTCGTCGAACTGTCCCCGCCCGATCTGATCCGGGCGATCCTGCTCGCGCCCGTCGACCTGCTGTGGAACGGCGGCATTGGGACCTACATCAAAGCGTCGACCCAGACCGACGCCGAGGTGGGCGACAAGGCCAACGACGCGGTGCGAGTCGACGCGAACCGGTTGCGCGTCACCGTCGTCGGCGAGGGCGGCAACCTCGGCGTCACCGAGGCCGGCCGCATCGAGGCCGACCTGAACGGGGTGGCGATCAACACCGATGCGTTGGACAACTCGGCCGGCGTCGACTGCTCTGACCACGAGGTCAACGTGAAGATCGCGTTGCAGGCGGCAGTCGCGTCGGGGGCATTGCCCGTGGCCGAGCGCAACGCCCTGCTCGCGTCACTGACCGACGACGTCGGCACAGCGGTGCTCGCAGACAACGTCGCGCAGAACAACGAACTCGGCTTCGAGCGCACGCAGGCGGTCGGGTACGTCGCCACCCACGAGCGGATGCTGGCCGAACTGGCCGAGCACCGCGGCGTCGACCTGGCCCTGGAGGGGCTGCCGACGCCGACGCAACTGCAGGAGCGCTTCGACTCCACACAGGCGCGCGGGCGGGCGCGAGGTCTCACCTCGCCCGAGCTGGCCACCCTGATGGCGCACGTCAAACTGGGGTTGAAAGCGGATCTGCTCGACTCCGACCTTCCCGAGAACGATCTCTTCGGCGCTCGGCTGCGGGAGTATTTCCCGGCCGCGCTCGCGGAGCGTTTCCCTGCGGAGGTGGATGCGCACCGTCTGCGCCGGGAGATCATCTCGACCAGTGTGGTCAACGACGTCGTCGACCTGGGCGGGCTGTCGCACGTGTTCCGGATCGAGGAGGGCAGCGGGGTCGGCCCGGTCGACACGGTACGCGCGTTCGTCGTCGCGACCGAGGTTTACGACCTGCTGCCGCTGTGGTCGCGGGTCATGTCGTCGAAGGTGGCGACGCCGGTCATCGACGAGATGCTCTACTACTCGCGGCGGTTGCTGTTCCGGGCGTCGCGCTGGTTCCTGGCCGCGCGGCCGCAGCCGCTGGCGCTGGCCGCCGAAGTAGCGCGCTACCGCGATCGCGTGGCCGGGCTGCGCGGTGAGGTGGACGGGTGGCTCGGGGCGGCGTCGCGGGCCGACGTGGACGAGCGTGCGCGGCGTTGGATCGCCGAGGGCGTCGACCCCGAACTGGCCCGCGATGTGGCACGCAGCCTGCACGACTATGCGCTGCTCGACATCATCGACGTCGCCGAGATTTCCGACCGTGCCGCCGACGAGGTGGGCAGCGTGTACTGGGCCCTGTGCGAGCGCCTTCACATCGAACAGTTGCTCACCGCGGTGACCGGGCTGTCGGCGCAGGACCGGTGGCAGGTGCAGGCGCGCCTGGCGATTCGCGACGACCTGCACGGCGTGCTGCGCACGCTGACGCAGACGATCCTCGACCTGGGGGAGCCGGGCGAGTCGCCGGAAGCGCAGATCTCCGATTGGGAGATGCACAATACCGCGCGGCTGGCCCGCGTCGCGACGACAATCGCGCAGGTCCGCGAGCGGGGCGAGATCGATTTCGCCTCCCTCTCGGTCGCCGCCCGGGCGTTGCGGAGCATCGCCGGCTGAGCCCATTCTCCCGCCGAGCGAGCCCGATCTCGCGCCGAGCGAGCCCATTCTCGCGCCGAGCGAGCCCATTCTTGCGCCGAGCGAGCCCGATCTTGCGCCGAGTGAACCCGGTGAAACAATGGCGATGACCCGATCGACTCGAAACGAGAGGCGCGTGCAGATGGAGATTCCCGACGACGGGGTGCGGATCGACACCGGCTACCTGGTCAAGGTGCCAGTGCGGTGGTCGGACATGGACGTGTTCCAGCACATCAACCACGCGCGGATGGTGACGCTGATCGAGGAGGCCCGGATCCCGTGGCTCTTCTACGACGAGCGGCCGACCGCTCCTCTGCGCGACGGGTGCGTTGTCGTCGACCTGCACGTCAAGTACCAGGCGCAGCTGCGCCACGACCAGGGGCCGATCGAGGTGCTGATGTACCTGGAGAAGCTGCGGTCCGTCGACTTCGTCGTCGGCTACGAAGTCCGCGCGGCCGGTGCCGATCCGGCTTCCAAGCCCGCGGTCGTCGCGTCGACGCAGCTCGCGTCGTTCGACATCTCCACCCAGCGCCCACGGCGGATGACCGATGCAGAGAAGGACTATCTGCGCGAGTTCCTCCGGCAGGCCTGAGGTGGGCGACCGGGCTCTGACACTGGCCTCACCCGCCGACGCTGCGGATACCGCCGCGTTCGCCAGCCGGCTGTTGCGCCTCGACGAGGCGGCGGTCATTCGCCTACAGCAGCGCGACGACGGTCTCGTCGGATTGTGGGGCACAACGGGATTCGAGGTGTTGGCAACGCGCGCGGTGTTCGGATCGCTGACCCCCGCCGACGTCGTCTGCGATGCTCGACTGCTCGCTGATTCCGCGGGTGCCGGGAACCTGGCGATTGACCCCGGGTTCGCCCTCGACAGCGCGTGGCGCGGTGCGCTGCCGCCCCAGACCGGCTACCAGCAGATCGACGACGTCCCGCTGCGGACCGTCGTCGACCTCGCCCAGCGCGGCGCGGGCCTTGCCCGGGAGCCGGTCGGTGGCCACGGTCCGGTGACGGGGCTGCTCGACCAGGTGGTGCTCGAGGTGTCCGACGGTCAAACATCGGTGGGAATCGCGCTGCGCACGTTGTTCGCGCTCACCGGGATGGGCTTTGCCCGCGACAAGAGCGGTCGGTCGATCAGCGAATCGTCGGCGCTGCACGACATCGCCGCCGACGAGCCGGTGCGCGTGCGTGCGAGCGCGACGTGGATCCGGCTCGATGCCCGGTTCGGCGCGGTGTATCAGCGACGAGGGGACCAGTTCGCCGTCACAGTGCTGTGACCGCCCACGCTTCGCCTATTGTTCGGCCCTACGTTTCCTGCTTGCGCGAGACCAACCACACCGCCGAGTTGCCGGGGAGCCGGCCGTCGACGAAGGGCTTGCTCGTCAGCAACACGTCGCCGGGTGGCACGCTCACCGGGTTGGGGCCGGTGTTTAACGCGCACACGAGCTTGCCCTTCGAGCGTCGGAACGCCAGGCAACCTTTTGGTGCGCCGTACCACTCGATCGCGTCGCCGCTGAACTCGTCGCGGTGGTACCGCAGCTCGATCGCGCGCCGGTACAGCGCCAGAGTGGAGTAGGTGTCGTCGAGCTGGGCGTCGACTGTCAGTGCGGCCCACTCCGGCGGCATCGGCAGCCAGGTGTGCGGGTTGGTGCTGAATCCGAACGGCGGTGTGTCACCCTGCCACGGGATGGGGACGCGCACGGCGTCGCGGCCGCGCGCGGTGTGGCCCGAGCGCTCCCACACGGGGTCCTGCAGCACCTCGTCGGGCAGCTCGACGTTGGGCAGTCCGAGTTCGGCGCCGTTGTAGATGAATGCCGTTCCAGGCAGTGCCAGTTCGACCAGCAACATGGCTCGGGCCCGGTCGGTGCCGATCGCGATGCCCTCGGGCGAGTCGTCGGGCGCGTAGCGGGTGACCTCGCGGTAGACGTCGTGGTTCGACAGGGCCCACGTGGGAGGGGCGCCCACGGCTTTCACCGCGGCCAGCGAGTTGTCGATCGCCCCGCGGATCTCGTCGACGGTGAACGCGGCCATGGCGAGTCGGAAGTTGAACCCGAGGTGCAATTCATCGGGCCGCAGGTATGCGGCGAACTGGGCGTTGTCGTCCACCCACACCTCGCCGACGGTGAACGCGCCGGGGTATTCGTCGACGACCGCACGGATGCGCCGGTGGATCGGGTGGACCTGCGGGTTGTTGAACCGCGGGTCGGAGTCGGTGTGCCGCAACACGATCGCCGTGTCGAGGTCCATGTCGGGGAGGCCGGGGGCTTTGGCCAGACCGTGCGCGACGTCGATGCGGAAGCCGTCGATACCGCGGTCGAGCCAGAAGCGCAGCGTCTGCTCGAGGTCGGCGACGACCTCGGGGTTGTCGAAGTTCACGTCGGGCTGTTCGGGGGCGAACAGGTGTAGGTACCACTGACCGGGCGTCCCGTCAGGTTCGGTGATCCGCGACCACGCGGGACCGCCGAAGACGCTCACCCAGTTGTTGGGCGGGGCACTGCCGTCGGGTCCTTGTCCGTCGCGGAAGTAGTAGCGTGACCGGGCCGCGCTGCCGCGGCCTGCAGCGAGCGCCTCGGCGAACCAGGGGTGCTCGACGCTGGTGTGGTTGGGCACCAAGTCCATGGCGACGCGGATGTCGCGCGAATGGGCGTCGGCGACGAGACGGTCGAGCTCGGCGAGATCACCGAACAGGGGGTCGATGTCGCGCGGGTCGGACACGTCGTAGCCGTGGTCGGCCATCGGGGAGCGCATTACCGGCGAGAGCCAGATGGCGTCGACGCCGAGCAGTTCGAGATAGCCGAGTTTGCTGATGACGCCGCCGAGGTCCCCGACGCCGTCACCGTTGGAGTCGGCGAACGAGCGTGGATAGATCTGGTAGACCACGGCGTTGCGCCACCAGGTCGAGTCCGTCGGGTCCAGTTGCTGTGCTCTGCGCTGCGACGGTGTGACGGCGCTGGGAGTGACGGCGCTGGGGGTGACGGCGCTGGGGGTGACGGCGCTGGAGCGGACGACGTTGGCGCGCACCACATTCGACGTGGAGCCGGCGCTGGCCGATCGCACGATGTTGGGAGTCTGGCTCATCGGGGTGGGGGATCCCTTCGGGTCAGAAGGCCGCGTTGACGAGTGAGTTGGCCGCCATGTTCACGTAGTCCAGCAACGCCGTGCGGTGCTCGTCGTCGAGCACATCGGGACCGATCTCGGCGATCGCCGTCGTCATGCAGCGTAGCCACGCATCGCGCTCGATGGCGCTGATGTGGTACGACGCGTGTCGCATGCGCAACCGTGGATGGCCGCGTTCGTCGGAGTAGGTGTGCGGCCCGCCCCAGTACTGCTCCAGGAACATTCGGAGGCGGCGGGCGGCCGGGCCGAGGTCCTCCTCGGGGTACATCGGGCGCAAGAGATCGTCGCGCGCGACTTCGGCATAGAACCGCTCGGTGATGGCCTCGAACGTCGCATGGCCACCCACCTCGTCGTAGAAACTGGGCACGCTCCCATTGTCCACACCGTGCGCGGCAACGTGGTGTTCGGGCGGCGTTCACCCCGTCGTGGCGCAGGTGAACTGGGCAAGTCGAATCACCCCGTACCTGCGACGACACGCGAGAATTGGCGTGCGCTGCGCCGACGACCGTGGTTGTCTGGGTGGCGTGATCGGTTTCTCCTGGCAGCGGCAACGCGTATTGCTGCTCAACGCCACCTACGAGCCGCTCACCGTCGTGTCGACTCGGCGGGCCATCGTGCTCACCATCACAGGCCGTGCCGAGACCGTCCACGAGGACGAGGATCACGCCCTTGCGCACTCCGAGCAACTCGTCGTCCCGGTCCCGTCGGTGATCCGGCTGCGCCACTTCGTGCGCGTTCCCTACCGTGCCCAGATCCCGATGACGCGGGCGGCGCTGATGCGCCGCGACGCCAATCGGTGCGTCTATTGCGGGTCGCGCGCGACCACGATCGACCACGTCGTGCCCCGCAGCCGCGGCGGCGCCAACACCTGGGACAACTGCGTGGCCTGCTGCGCTCCGTGCAACCGTCGTAAGGCCGACCGGTTGCTGTCGGAGCTGGGTTGGTCGCTGAATCGTGCGCCGGTCGCGCCGAAGGGGCGGCACTGGCGGCTGTTGGCGACCGTCACCGACATCGACCCGGTGTGGGAGCAGTATCTGGCCGCGTGAGGCCCCGGTTCCTCCGCTTTTCTTCGCTTTCGGTGACCGACGGAATCGCTGTGGCGGTTGTCGGACCACGGGTGTAGTGTGAACAGTAGTTCGAACAACACGTTGTTCATGCACTTCAGAGGGGGTGAATCCGGTGATCGAAGCGACTTGTGTGACTTCCGACTGCGCTGCCGAAGCGGGAGCACAAGCGGACGTATCGTTCGTGTTGCCGGATTGCCCGCTTGAGCTGATGCGGCTGGCCGATGCCGCCCTTGCCAAGGCGGCATCGGCCCCGTTGGCGGCGGTGACCGAGGACAACCTGCTGGCGGTGTCGCGGTGCAGTGAGCGGCTGCGGCGGCGCCAGGTGGGGTTCGATGCACAGCTGTTGGTGGAGGTCAACGACCGTAGCGCCCAGGAGCGTGAGGGATTCGTCCGGATCTTGACATGGTTGTCCCAGGGGCTGCGATTGGGACGCTCTGAGGCAATGCGCCGGTATCGACACTCGCAGAAGATTGCCAAGCTGACCGGGTTGAGCGGACAAACCCTGCCTCCGGTGCTCCCGGCGACCGCGGCGGCGGTGGCTGCCGGAGACATCGGCCATCAGCACGTCGGCGTGATCATCGGCGTGATGCGCGAATTGCCGGCCGCATTGCCGACGGACGTGCGTGAAACCGCTGAGGCAGATTTGGCGAAAATGGCCGCGCAGTTGGCGCCTTCGGAGTTGAAGCGCGCTGGCCAGCGGTTGGTGGAGTTGCTCGATCCGGACGGCCGGCTCTCCGATGAGCGTGACCGCAGGCGCAACCGCGAGCTGTTCGTCGGATTCCAGAACCGGCAGGCGATGAGTGAACTTTCGGGGCGGTTGACGCCGGGCGTGCGCGCCAAGTTGGACGTGTTGCTCGCGAACTGGGCAGCACCGGGGATGAACAACCACGACGATCCGGAGGGCGACAGGTTATTCGGTTCGGTGGAGGACATGCCCGACACTGAGGCTGCACGCGAACAACTGGCGCAAGCTCGGCGCCGCGACTACCGGAGCGCCGCTCAGCGCAATCATGATGCTCTCGAGGCGTTGCTCGACTATGTGATGGGCCACGGTGGGTTGGGCAAGCCGAAGCGGATTCCGGGCCAGCTGGTGATCACCGCGAGCCTGTCCGACATCAAGGCCGGCTGCGGGAGTGCCCTGACCGCGACTGGTGCAATCGTGCCGGTGGGCGAATTGGTCAAGGTGGCAGCGCACCTGGATCCGTCACTGGTGGTATTCGGTGACCACTCGCGTGAGGTGCTGTATCTGGCCCGCGCCAGCCGGTCCGCCACGCTCGGTCAACGCCTGGCGCTCTTCGCCCGTGATCGTGGCTGCACCGCACCGGACTGCGACCATGCCTTCCATCTGAGCGAGGCCCACCACCTGCCCGACTGGGCCAAGGGTGGCGCCACCGACATCGACAAGTTGACCGCCGCAGATGGACGGCACAACCGTGCCGTCGGCGACCGGCCGGGCCAATGGGAGACGGTGTACCGCCGCCACGGAGCCAACTGTGGACGGGTGGAATGGAGGCTGCGCCGACGCGACGGCACGTTTGGGAAAGCGCGGATCAACCAGGTCCATCACCCCGACGACCTCGCCCGCGACGCAGCCTCGGTCAAGCGACTCAAGCAAGGCCACGCCGACCGGGATGACACCGGTCCTCCGGTACCCACGCCGAACGTAGAACAGCGGTTCTGCACACGGCTCGGAGTTACATTCCTTTGACTTAGGGCAGAGGATGACTTAGGGCAGAGGACGTTTATAGGGCGACGTGCCTGCGCAGGAAGTCGACCTCGTGCTGGGCGCATCGCTCGAACCAGTTGTTCCCGGACACCCCGGCGAAGATGTCGAAGTGATCGCACGGGTAGTGGCGCACCTCCGCGCGGGCCGCGAACGCCGCCTTGGCCGCGGCCTGTGGGGGAGCACCCTGGTCGAGGTCGGCGATCTGCACGAGCATCGGCGCGGTGATCTGCTTCGCGAACTTGGCCGGCCGGTACGAGGCGAGCTCGGTCCCGATCGTCGCATCGATCTCGTTGCGCCACGATGGGCCGGCCGTCTCCGTGGCGGCCTCGTAGTAGCCGGGGGCGGTGAGCGCGCCGAACTCGCCCGGCCGGGCGACGATCGGGATGGTCACCGGATCTTTGCCCATGCGCTGGCGGGCGGAGCTGCGCCAGCCCGTTGTCGTCGAGCGGAGTATCGACGCAGGGGTGTGCAGCGGCAATCCGTGGCGGGCCGCGGCGAGGCCGTTCACCATCGGGACGACGGCGATGATCGCGGCGACGTCGTCGCGTGACGCGCCGACCTCGAAGACGTGTCCGCCCGACTGCGATACGCCCCAGAGGATGATCCTCGTCGGGTCGACACCGGGTTGGCGGGCGGCCGCCTCGCACGCCGCGTGGTAGTCGGCGATCTGATTGCGCATCGAAATTCGTTGCCGCGGAACGCCTCCCGACTCGCCGAATCCTCGGTAGTCGAAGGCGAACACTGCGTATCCCGCGGCACGCAGGGCGCGGGCATACGGGTCGAGTCCGGAGTCCTTGGTGCCTCCGGCGCCGTGGCCCATGACGACGACCGGTGCCGGGGTGGGGCTGGCTGAGGGATACAGCCACGCAGCGCATCGCACGCCGCCGCTGATGAACTCGAGGTCCACGCGTTCGTCGGTCGAGGTGCTCATGCTTTTGCCTCCACGCTCGTCGTCGGCGCTACTTTGTCGACCGCGTTGCCGACGCCGGCCCAGGTGGGCGGGCCCAGTTCGCGGGCGCGTTTGAGTCCCTCGGGTATCTCCTTGGTGCGCATGTTGTGCTCGTAGAGGAAGTAGTCGAGCTGCTGGGTGTGGCGCGGCCGGTCCAGCATGTGACCGGTGTAGAGCTCCATATCCTCGGTGATGACGCGGTGCATGTCGTCGACCGATGGGAGGCGGTAGTTGCCGACGGCGTAGGCGCCGACGAGTCGAGCCTGGGATTCGACAAAGGGGAACAGCGTCGGCGTCGCCTGGGCGAACCCGTGGAAGATCAAGTCATCGATGCCGGGGTAGAACATGCGCTTGTACAGGTCGATGCGGTTGTCCGGCGCGCTGATGAACTCCTCGTCGAAGAACGGGAAGGTGATGTTGTAGCCGGTGGCGTAGATGATGATGTCGAAGTCGCCCGACGTCCCGTCGTCGAAGTGCACGGTGTCGCCGTCGAGACGGCTGATGTTCGGCTTGGGGATGACGTCGCCGGAGCCCAGGCGCAGCGGCAGTTCCAGCGACTGCGTCGGGTGGGCTTCGAAGAACTTGTGGTTGGGCGTGGGCAGGCCGAAGTCCTCGGGCCGCCCGACCATCGGGATCATCGTCTGAAGCAACTTGCGCTGCCACTTCAGCGGGATGTGCGGCGAGGTCCGGTAGAACTTGTCCGCCGGCGTCGACCCGTAGTATTTCGGGACGATCCACGCGCCCGACCGCGTTGAGAGCGTGAGCGTGTTCTGTAGCGACTTCGACGACAGTTCGACGGCGATGTCGGCCGCGCTGTTGCCCAGGCCGACGACGAGGATCCGCTTGCCGGTGAAGTCGTGCGGCGTCTTGATGTCGATGTAGTGGTGGGCATGCATCTCGATGCCGTTGAACTCGCCGGGGAAGTTCGGATACCGCGGGTCCCAGTGGTGGCCGTTGGCAACGACGAGTAGGTCGAAGCGGCGCTTGCCGGTCTTCTGCGTTTCCAGTTCCCACCCGCCGCCGGGCAGGCGCTGCGCGTGCACGACGCCGTTCTCGAACTCGATGTTGCGCTTGAGGTCGAAGGCCTGCGCGTAATCCTCGAGGTACTGCTTGATCTCCGTGTGGTGCGGGAAATCCGGGTACTCCTCGGGCATTGGGAAGTCCTTGAAGGACAGTTGATGCTTGGAGGTGTCGATATGCAGCGAGCGGTACGCGCTGGAGTGGCCGTTGGGATTCCCGAATGCCCAGTTGCCGCCGATTCGATCCGACGACTCGAAGACGGTGTGTTCGACGTCGTAGTCGGTCAACATCTTCGACGACGTCAGGCCGCTGATCCCAGCACCGATCACCGCCACTGTGGGTTTGGTCATAGTGGCAGAGTACACAGATTTGGCAATGTGTCTACAGTGTTCGCGGCACGGTGTGCCGGTCTTACGCTGAAGCACATGGCCACCCCGAGTCGCCCGCGGCGTCACATCCTGATCGTCGAGCTTGTCAAGTTGTCTGT
>DLKD01000127.1 GCA_002477755.1 Gordonia sp. UBA7599 | reverse complement strand
GTCGCCGTCTATTCCGACGCCGATCGCAACGCCCGCCATGTCGCGATGGCCGACGAGGCCGTCCATATCGGCCCATCGCCGGCGCGCGACAGCTACCTGGTCGGCGACAGGCTGATCGAGGCCGCGCGCCGCACGGGCGCCCAAGCGATCCACCCCGGCTACGGCTTCCTCTCGGAGAACGCCGACTTCGCGCAAGCGGTCATCGACGCCGGACTGATCTGGATCGGCCCGTCCCCGCAGTCGATCCGCGATCTCGGCGACAAGGTCACCGCGCGCCACATCGCCGAGCGGGCCAAGGCCCCGATGGCCGCTGGCACCAAGGACCCGGTGGCCGACGCCGACGAGGTCGTCGCCTTCGCCAAGCAGTACGGCGTCCCGGTGGCCATCAAGGCTGCGTTCGGCGGCGGTGGCCGCGGCATGAAGGTCGCGCACACCGTCGAGGAGATCCCCGAGTTGTTCGAGTCGGCCACGCGTGAAGCGGTGGCCGCGTTCGGCCGTGGCGAGTGCTTCGTCGAGCAGTACCTCGACAAGGCCCGCCACGTGGAGGCCCAGGTCATCGCTGACCAGCACGGCAACGTCGTCGTCGCCGGCACCCGCGACTGTTCGCTGCAGCGCCGCTTCCAGAAGCTCGTGGAGGAGGCCCCCGCGCCGTTCCTCACCGACGACCAGCGTGGACGCATCCACTCGTCGGCGAAGGCCATCTGCAAGGAAGCCGGCTACTACGGCGCCGGCACCGTCGAGTACCTCGTGCAGGGCGACACCGTCTCCTTCCTCGAGGTCAACACCCGCCTGCAGGTCGAGCACCCGGTCACCGAGGAGACCGCCGGGATCGACCTGGTGCGCCAGCAGTTCCGTATCGCCGAGGGCGAGGAGCTAACCATCAAGGAGGATCCGGCACCGCGCGGGCACTCCTTCGAGTTCCGCATCAACGGCGAGGACGCCGGCCGCGGCTTCCTCCCCGCCCCCGGCCCGATCAGCGTCTACCGCGAGCCGTCGGGCCCCGGTGTCCGCGTCGACTCGGGTGTGCGGCAGGGCGATGTCATCGGCGGCCAGTTCGACTCGATGCTCGCCAAGCTGATCGTGACGGGCGAGAACCGCGAGCAGGCGCTCGAGCGCGCCCGCCGCGCCCTCGACGAGTTCGAGGTCGATGGTCTGGCCACTGTGATCCCCTTCCACCGCCACATCGTCAGCAACCCTGCCTTCATCGGCGACGGGGAGACCTTCGAGGTCTACACCAAGTGGATCGAGACCGACTGGGACAACCCGCTCGAGCCGTTCGGCGGGGCCGGCGACCTCGAGGAGTCCGACGAGTTGCCGCGCCAGAAGGTTGTCGTCGAGATCGACGGCCGACGGGTCGAGGTGTCGCTGCCCGGCGACCTGTCGATCGGCGAGAACGGCGTCCGTCACGGCGCCGTCCGCCGCAAGCCGAAGGACCGCACCCGCTCGAAGGGCCGCAGTCAGGCGGCGTCTGGCGATTCGGTGACGGCGCCGATGCAGGGCACCGTCGTCAAGGTCGCCGTCGAGGAGGGCCAAGAGGTCTCTGAGGGCGAGCTGATCGTGGTCCTCGAAGCCATGAAGATGGAGAACCCCGTCAACGCCCACAAGTCCGGCACCGTGACCGGGCTGGCGGTGTCCGCAGGCGACGCGGTCACCCAGGGCACGCTGCTGCTCGAGATCAAGTAGCACGACCACCCGCCCGCCACGTCGATGGAAGTCGTCGAGATCAACGCGGGCGCGTGGTACCTGCGCGCCCTGCGCGACGACGAGCGGGTCAGTGATGTGCCAGCACTGGCCGATCTCGGCATCGCCGACCCGGCGGCCTTCGTCGCGGCAGCCGATGCCGGCTGGGCCGACGAATCCCGGTTCAGCTGGGCGGTATGCGAACCGACGACGGGCGAACTGATGTCGTTGATCACCGCCGACGCGGGTGGCGCGCCGATCGGTCAGGCGCGGACCGGGCAGCAGCAGAGCCTCGACGACGCCCTACCCGTCGTTGAGCGCTTCCTCGGATCGCTGTAACCGCACTTCCGCTACCACTCCCGACAACAGCTACCGTTGCGACGGTAGCTGTTGCGAGAACCGGTAGCGGTTGTTGCTACTCGCCTACGGCGCGCGCGTACTCGGCTGCGGCGTCGTCGAACGCGGCGAAGAACCGGTTCTTGAGACCCTCCGCCTCCTGCTCGGCCGCAACGACGGTGGGATGGGTGTCGACCACCTGGTAGGCCCCTGATTCCGGATCGTTCGCCTCCGCCACGCGGACCTGCCCGCAGACGCTGCACTGCATGCACGGCGCGGCGCACGATTCGCACTCGCACGTCTCGCCGCCACAGCAGTCGTCGGCGCAACAGCCCGTCTCGCAGCACTCGGGCTCGGGTTTGCCCAGCCCCAACTCGTCGGCCACCACGTGGAACAGGTGCCAGCGTTGCCCCGCCGCACCATGCGCGCGAGCGAGCAGATCGGTGAACGGCCATTCCGGCACCGGCAGGTCCGGCCGCGTCTCGCAGAGTTCCGCCGCATCGCGCAGCACGTTGGCGTGGCTCGCCCACGCACGCGCCTCGCTGAGACAGGCCTCGACACCGATGTCATCGCCGGCGTCGCGGGCGTCGAGCGCGGAGGCCGACCACTCCTGCGCCTGCTCCTGGTGGACCTCATACTCGGTGCGTATCGCCGCGACGTCGTTGCCGAAGAGGTAGGCGGTGGCCATCGGGTCCAACGGCTTGTCCTCCCTGCCGGACAGGTACAAGAACGCGAGGTTTCGGGAGTTGGCCGGATCGTGGTAGTCGATGTCAGTCATACCCGGCAAGGTAGCGCCGAGGTCGGACACCGCTACCGGATCAGACCCGCCCGCTGGAGGCGGTACCGACACGACGCCGCGACGTCGTGGCGTTCCAGATCCGACCAGGTCCAGCGCAACACGCGAATGCCGCGCTCGCGCAGGCGGTCGTCGCGCGCAATGGCCCGCCACGACGCCGACAACGCTGTGTCACCGGGTACCCGCACGCGTTCGTAGCGCGCCGCCCCGTCGAACTCGCCGAGCACCAACCCGCTCCAGTCCATGTCGGGTTGCACCATCTCCTCGTCGCCGTCCTCGAGCAGAGCGTGCTTGAGCCGCGGCCGCGGCAGGCCCGCGCCGAGCACTTGGGCACGGCACCACGACTCGCCGACCCCGTCGGCCAAGGGCGAGGCGTGGCGCATCGCCGACGACAGCCGCGCGCTGGCCATGGCCGGCGACGACCATGAGCGCTCCATCGCCCTGATCATGCAGCGCTACGAGGAGCGACTCACTGCATACCAAAGCGTGGACTTCGACGACCTGATCGGCCTGCCGCTGCGGCTCTTGAAGGGCCACCCCGAGGTGCGCGAGAAATGGCAGCGCCTGCTGGGCCATGTGCTGGTCGATGAATACCAGGACACCAACGCCACGCAGTACGAGCTGCTGAAATTCCTGGTGGGCGAACGCGCGCGCTTCACCGCCGTGGGCGACGA
>DLKD01000142.1:68331-68497 GCA_002477755.1 Gordonia sp. UBA7599 | reverse complement strand
GCGCGCGGCCATCGCCGCCATCTGCCCGGGCGGCGTGACGGTGAAACCCGCCTCCAACAGCAACGTCGGCACACTCACCGCATCCCATTGCGCCCAGTATTCACGCTGCCCCCACTGCTCGGCGATGTTCGCGAACACCCCGAGGTCGCCATGGAGCCGGCCGTCG
>DLKD01000142.1:68003-68223 GCA_002477755.1 Gordonia sp. UBA7599 | reverse complement strand
GTCGCCATGGAGCCGGCCGTCGTCGAAGGCCTCGTAGAAGTACCGGCCAGCCACCTCGCCGAACATCTGCTGCGCATGGCTCAGGGAGGTGAACCGGTCCGGCCAGGACTCGAACCACGGGGTCCAGCTCCGCGTCGTCTGGCCTCGGAAATCGGGGGACATATCTTCGACGACGAGTCCGCGGACCAATTCCGGGTGCGCCGCGGCGGTGCACCAGGCG
>DLKD01000142.1:0-67894 GCA_002477755.1 Gordonia sp. UBA7599 | reverse complement strand
GCGGCGGTGCACCAGGCGTGCAACCCGCCCATCGAGTGGCCGATGAGGACGGCCTTCTCGTCGTCGATGGTTGCCTCGGCGATTCGCGCCAACACGTCGACAATGTCATCGACGAAGCGCTCCGTCGCGATCGCGTCGGGTGCGACCGTCCACGGCTTGATGATCGGTCCGGTGTGCCACGCCGCGTCGACGGTGAACACCCGACCGTATCGGCGCAGCCAGCCGATCTGGCGGGCCCACGTCCGTCCGCGGCCCATCAGCCCGTGCAGGAGCAGGATGGGTGGGCCGTCGCCGCCGTGGTCGGTCAGCGCGTCGTCGGAGGTCACGGTTGCGACCCTATCCCGCGAGACATGCGCCGCCGTTGCGATCGTGCGCCGCCAATCGGCGCTGTCCCGACGCGAACGGTTCTGCGCGAGCCCGGCCGTCGTTAGGGTGGAGGTATGCCAGTAGTGAAGATCAACGCGATCAGTGTTCCTGAAGGTGCCGGCCCCGAGCTGGAGAAGCGGTTCGCGAACCGCGCACACACCGTCGACGGCTCGCCGGGTTTCCTCGGATTTCAGCTGCTGCGGCCGACGAACGGCGAGAACCGATACTTCGTGTACACGCAGTGGGAGACCGAGGAGGACTTCCAGAACTGGGCGAACGGCGACGCGCGCGCCGCGCACGCCGGCGAGCGCCAGAAGCCGGTCGCCTCGGGCGCGGACCTGCTGGAGTTCGAGGTCGTGATCGACGCCAAGCCGTCCGCGCAATAGCGCAACCGACGGTTGCCATCGGGACGGGTCCGCCCATCCCCCTGGTAGGAAAATAGAACGTGTTCTAGTATCGATGGTGAAGCAGATCACCGACTTTGGAGCACGCTCATGACCCAGACCGCACCCGCGCCCGCCAGCCTCGTCGGCGGCGGCGACCAGCCCAATCTCTACATCGGCGGCAAGTGGGTCGCTCCGCACTCGACCAAGCGGCTCGAAGTGTTCTCACCCGCCACCGGGGAGAAGGTCGGTTCGGCGCCTGACGCCGACTCGGTCGACGTCGACGCTGCGGTGAAAGCCGCGCGCGAATCCTTCGACTCCGGAGTGTGGCGCTCCAAATCGCCGGCCGAGCGGGCTGCCGTCCTGCGCCGTGCCGCCGAGCTCATCAACGAGCGCACGGCCGACATCACCGGGCTCGTCTCGGCGGAGATGGGTGCTTCGCCCACCGATGTCGCCACTCTGCAGCAGATCGCCGGCACCGGCGTCCTGAACGCCTACGCCGACGCGGTCGATGCGTACGAGTGGGAGGAGAAGCGCACCGGGCTGTTCGGCGAGACCATCGTGACACGCGAAGCCGTCGGCGTCGTCGGTGCGATCACGGCCTGGAACGTGCCGCTGTTCCTGCTCTGCAACAAGCTGGGCCCCTCGCTCGGCGCCGGCTGCTCGATCGTCATCAAACCAGCGCCGGAAACGCCGCTGGACGCCAACCTTCTCGCCGAGATCTTCACCGAGGCCGGGGTTCCCGAAGGCGTGATCTCGGTCGTCACGGGCGGCCTGGAGGCCGGGCAGGCCCTCGTCGAGCACCCCGAGGTCGACAAAATCACCTTCACCGGGTCCACCGCAGCCGGGCGCCACATCGCGTCACGCTGCGGCGAGCTCCTCAAGCGCTGCTCGCTGGAGATGGGCGGCAAGTCGGCGGCCATCGTGCTCGAGGACGTCGACCTCCCTTCGAGCATCCACATGCTGGTCTTCTCCGGCCTGCTGAACGCCGGGCAGGCATGCGTCGCACAGACCCGCGTCCTGGTTCCCCGGTCGCGCCACGACGAGATCGTCGACGCGATGATCGAGACCGCCAAGACCTTCACGCCGGGCGTACCGAGTGACCCGGAGGCCAAGATGGGCCCGATCATCACCGACAAGCAGCGCGCCAAGATCGAGGGCTACATCGAGAAAGGCAAGGCCGAGGGCGCCACCGCCGTACTCGAGGGCGGGCGCCCCGAGGGGCTGGATTCCGGATACTTCGTCGCACCGACGATCTTCACCGGCGTCACCAACGACATGACGATCGCCCGCGAGGAGATCTTCGGCCCGGTCATCTCCGTGATCGCCTATGACACCGTCGACGAGGCGATCGCCATCGCCAACAAATCCGACTATGGCCTGGCCGGCTCGGTGTGGACCACCGACATCGACCGCGGCGTCGAGATCGCCAAGCAGGTGCGGACCGGCACCTACGGGATCAACTGGTACGCCATCGACCCGGCGTCGCCCTTCGGCGGCTTCAAGACCTCGGGCATCGGCCGCGAGAACGGTCGTGAGGGCCTCGAGTCCTACCTCGAGCACAAGGCGATCCTGATGCCGATGGGCTACTCCTCGCAGACATAGCCATCGCCCCCGGCGGAGGGCCCAGTGGGCCCTCCAGCCACGCCCAGTGGGCCCTCCAGCCACGCCCAGTGGGCCCCAACTGCCCAGTGGGCGAGGTTTCAGGGCCCACTCGGCGACGTTTCAGGGCCCACTCGGCGACGTTTCAGGGCCCACTCGGCGGCTAGCGGGGCGCGGGGGCCGGGGCAGGCGGGGCCTCGGTCTTACCGGTGGTCGGATCGCCCGTATCCCGCTCGACGATCTTGCGCAGCGAGTCGTCGGTGAAGATCTGGATCGAGTTGATCTTCCAGTCGCCGCCCTTGCGGACCATCGTGAACTGCACCCGACTCGGGTCGATGCGGACCTTTGGCTCAGCGGCGCTGGTCACCGACTGATTGAGGAACAACAGGACCGTCGACGTTGAGCGTGTATTCGTCACCACACCCGCATCGGCGACGGCGAGCTTGGAGATGATCCGGTTGCTCTTGACGTTCTGCGCCATCTTGAGCTGCGTGACCTGCTCGGCGAACTCCTTGCTCGCACCCTCGATCAGGAAATCCTGGGCGCGGGCGATCTTCTTGTCGACGTCGCCTGGCTCGTAGCTGAACATCGTCTGGGCGTAATCCTTGGCGGCGGCCAGCGACGAGTTCCGTGCTGATTCCAGGCTGGCCAGGCGGTAGTAGCGGAACCCCAGGAAACCGGTGAGCACCACCAGTGCCGCCAGGACCGTGGCCACCACCAGCCAACTGCGCGGGATGCGCGCATCCGGCGTCGCCTTCTTCGTGTTCGATTTCTCAGCCACTCAGTACACCCAATCGAACTTGGTCAGTTTCAGCGCGCCGTTGATCCGTCGCATCTCAACCCGCCAGCGGAACACCTGCGACTCCACATCGTTGCTCTCATTCCCGATGCGCTGCGTCCACCCCAGCACCATCAGCACCTTGCCGTAGTCCGGCTCGGCGTCGATGACGGCGCTGGAAAGCACCCGGCCCTGCGTCTCGATCCCGTGTTGCTCGATCTGCGTGATGATCTGCTGGGTCACCATCGACAGGTTCTCGTAGGCGGTGCCGCTGGTCTTGTCGAGGAGCGTCTTGCGAATATCGTCGACATTGGTCTTGTTCAACGACGTGAGGTTCACAGTGACCTGCTGCGCGAAGGCGTCATATTCGGCCCGCAGGTCCTCGCGCTGCTGAGCGCGGTACGCGCCGACGCCGAAGAAGATCGAGGCAGCCAGAAGCAAGACGGCGAGTGCCGTGGCACCGAGGCCGAGCAGTGCCGTGCGCGAATCGACACGATCGACGGTGACGAAGCCGGCCTTGCTCGGCTTGTCCTGGGCCTTCGGCTTGTCCCGAGTCTCCGACCTCTGCGTGGTCTTCGACTCCTCGGCCTTCTCGGCCTTCTCGTCGTCTGACGTGGTCTCCGTCGTCCCGGGGTCGGCGACGTCCTCGAAGGCGTCCTTGTCCGCTTCATCCGAATCCGGTTCAGCCACCGCAGGTTTCGCTGCAGCTGCCTTCGTCGGCTTCGCCTTGGGCCGGCGGCGCAGAGGCGCCACCCGAACCGGTTGCGTCGTCGAGCGCGCGGGAACCTCGCCCCTATCGGGTGAATCCGGTTGCGCGTCGGACGAACTCGGCTGCGACGCGCTCACTTCACCGTCGGGTTGATCATCTGTTGCCATGTAGTGGTTTTCCCCTGCGGGTCCCTGCCGAGACCCGCGTTGTAGATCTTTCCGTCCGGCCCGACGTAGTCCCCGGTCTTGGGGTCATAGCTGGTCGAGTAGACCGCCGGCTGCTTCTCGTCCTTGCGGAACTGCATCGGCGTTGCGGGTACCACGGTACCGGTGCCGCCCGGAGCGGTGTAGCTCGCAGGCCGCGCGCCCGGCCCGCTGCCGGGTCCCCGCCACTTCAGGCCGTAAGGCAAGCCGTCGGGGAACGGCGAGTTCTGCTTGGCCAGCGGCTTGTATCCCGTTCGGCACTCCGCCGGAGTGGAAGCACGGCGGCCGGGAAATTCCACACAGGGGAAGTTGCGCGCACCACGCACCGCGAGGTTCTGGTTCTGCGGGACGCGGCACAGCATCCCCGGCGGCAGGTCCTGGACGGTCTGTGCCGAACCCGGTCGCCACTGGCTGGCCGGCAGGAACCCGACCGTGCAGGTTCCGGAATCCTGGAATCCGAGCGCGAAGTCGGCGTTTGCGCCGTAGCGCTCGACATCGCCGGTGTTGATCGCCGTGACCAACACATCCATCAGGCGCGGGTAGATCACCAGGATCTGCCGCAGGTTCGCGTGGTAGACGGCCATCGTCTTGGCCGACGTCCCGAAGTTGTCCACCAGCAGCGGCACTGACATCCGCATGTTCTCGAACAGATCCCGTGCCTGTCCGGCGACCCCCGGCCCCTTGGCGAGGATGCCGGTGATCTGCGGGTTGTTCGCGCGCAGCTGATCGGTCACCTTGGTCATGTTCGACGTCCACGCGCGGACCGAATCGGCGGTGTTGGTCTGCGTCGACAGCACCTCTCCAGCCTCGCGGACCAGCGCGATCATGGCGTCGGAGTTCTTGTACGCGTCATCACTGAGCAGCGTCATCGAGTCGAGGAGCCGCTGCAGATCCTCACCGGTGCCGTTGAAGGCCTTGAAGGCCTCGTCCATAACCTCGCGCAGGTTGGAATCGCCGACATTGATCAGCAGTTTCTCGGCCTGGTCGAGCATGACCGAGATCTCCGTCGGAACGTCGTCGCTGACCACCGTCGCGTTGTTGCCCAGCATCGTCGACGACGGCTGTTCGGGCGGGGTGAAGTCGACGAACTGCTCGCCGACCGCGGAGACCGAGCGGATCGACGCCTTCGAGTTCTCCGGGATCTTCGCCGACGAATCGATGGTCAGCTTGGCGCGCACACCGTTCTGCGTCAACGAAACCGAGTTGACCTTGCCGACGTTGACGCCACGGAAGGAGACGTTCGCATTCTGGTAGAGCCCCCCGGTCGACGGGAGGTCCAGACTCACCTTGTAGACCCCGAGGCCGAACATCTGCGGGATACGCACGTACAGGATCCCGACGGCGAGCATCGCGACCACGGTGACCACCGAGAAGATGAGCAGCTGCGTGCGAACGAAATTGGTGATCTTCATCGGGGCCCCCGTCCTTGCGGCTTGGGCTTCACCGGCTGTGGCAGCTGTGGCAGCAGATTCGGGAAGACTGGATTGGGCTGACCCGCACTCGGGCGGCGCGGCGCGGCGCCCGGCTTCCCCTCACGCTGCATCGGTGACTGGAACGGGTTCAGACCGCGTCGTGCGGCCCCGGCCGGCTTGCCGGCGAGCGCTTCGGGACCCAGGATGCGGCTACCGAGCACCGACGGGAAGAGGCCGATGCCCAGCCGGGCGAAGGTCAGATCCAGGTTGAGGTCGGAGTTCACGTAATCGCCCTTGACGATGTGCGGGATCGCACCCTCGTAGAACGGGAACGTCAGCAGGATTCCAAGCGACTGCGTCAACGACGGTCCGGTCGACTGCAACTGCTTCAGCGCCGGTTCCATGGCCTTGACGGCTTGACGGATGTCGTCGCTGTTGGCTTTGAGGATGTCGTCGGCCGTCGTCGACAGCCGCCCGATGGCGCCGAGAGCGTCGACGAGCTGCGGCCGTTGGTCGACGAGCAGCTGCAGGATTTCCGGGCCGCGGTTGAGCGCGCGCTCGATGGTGGGCTTCTGCTCATTCATCGTGACGGTCAGGCGGTCGAGACCCTCGATGGCGCGAATGATGTTGTCACGCTGGCCATTGAGGGTGCCGACGAGCTGGTTCATCTTCGGCACCAGCGAGCGGAAGGCCTCTTGGCGCCCGCCCATCGACTTGTTGAACTCGGTGACGATCTCACCCAGTTGCGACAGTCCGCCGCCGTTGAGCACCACCGACAACGAGCTGAGCACCTGCTCGGTCGTCGGGAAGGTACACACGGTGATCTGCTGGGCGATACTCACGTCGGGAATCGCTTGGTTGCCGGTCGCGGTCGGTGCGATGTTCGGCTGCTCGGGGCACTTGGCGAGCGGAATGGTCTGACCGGCCGACATCATTTCACCGGTCGGCTTGTCCGGCTGCACGATCTGCAGGTGCGACGATCCCAAGACGCTGGTCATCCCGACCATCACGTGCGAGCCGACGGGGATCTGCGTCCCCTTGTTCAGGCGCATCTCGATGCGCGCCTTCCAATCGTCGACGGTGATGCGGCCCAGCGAGCCGACCGTCGCGTCGTCGAGCATGATCGGAGCGTTCGTCACCAATCCGGCAGCGCTCGGGACGATAGCGCTGATGCGGTAGGACCCGGTCCCGGTACCCGGCGCACCCGGTACCGGAAGGGTGTTGGCGCCGCCGAAGCCGCACCCGGCCAGACCTCCGACGAGCACCGTTGCACCCGCCAGCGCCATGCCTGCACGACGTCCGATGTTGTTCCTCACGCGGCCCATCAGTTCTCCGCTCCGAACGGCACGAGCATGTTGCCCAGCGGGTTGGGGATGTTGTTGGCTTTCCGCGTCTGAGCGTCGAGCTGCCTGATCCGGTTTTGGGCGCGCCGCTTCACGTCGGCGTTCTGGTACTCGATCTGCTGGGGCAGCGCATTCTGGCCGGTGACCGGGTTGGTCATGAACGGCGGGTAGTTCATCGAGAACGACTTCAGCACCGGAGCCAGGACGTCGACGCAGCGGTCGACATCGGTCATGCTCTGCCCAGGACGGTTGTTCGCCTCCATCGTGCCGCAGAGCAGAGTGATCAGGTTCGCGCCCATGCCCAGGCCGAAGATGCCGCCGAGTGACCCGGTCAACGGGTTGTAGATGTTGTAGAAGTTCGAGAGCTGCGTCGGCCCGGAGTGCAGGAGCCCCCGCAGTTGCTCATCCTTTTGGCGCAGCACGGTCGTCGCCGTGGCCAGCTTGTCCATGGAAGTGGTCAGCGCGGCGCCGTTGGTGTCGAGGAACGTCTTGAGGTCGCCCATCGCCGAGTCCAGGCCGACAAGGGCACCGTTGAGCGCGGCGGTATCGGTGAGGACCCCAGACACTGTCGCGATCCGGCCGTTGAACTGCACGAGCTGTTCCTGGCTCGTCGACAGCACCTCGGTCAGGTCCTGGAGACTGCGGATAGTCGAGAACAGGTCGCCACGGCCCGACGAGAGCGTGCCCGCCACCTTCGACAACTGGTGCATCGCCTTGTTGATGGCTTCGCCGTTACCCCGAAGGTTCTCATCGGCCACGCCCAACAGCCGGGTCGCAGGGCTGTTGAGTCCCGAGCCGTCCGGGCCGATCGCTTCGGTCAGCCGGTTGAGTTGGGTCTTGAGGTCGTCCCACTCCATCGGGATCGCCGTGCGCTCCATCGGGATGTCCGTACCACCGACGAGCTTGGGACCCTTGGTGTACACCGGTGCCAACTGGATGAACCGGCCCGACACGAGCGACTGCGCAACGATGACGGCCTTCGCGTCGGCGGGCACGTCCACCGACTTGTTGAGCCGCAGCTTCACGCGCACCGAGTCCGACAGCGGATCGATGCTCACCACCCGGCCGACGTTGACACCCAAGACACGGACGGGGTCGCCCTCGTACAGCCCGGTGGTGGACTTGAAGTACGCCGTGACCGTGTCGGTGGTCGCCTTCTGGAATCCGAAGTAGCCCACGACAACCAGCAGCAGCGCCAGCAAAATCGCGACCGCGACGGTCCACACCTTCTTCGCGTAGCTCATGGCCTACCCCTCCGGCCCTGTCGGGTACTCGACCTTGGGCGCCGGCGGCAACGGCTTGTTCTTGTACTCCGGCGCCGGGTACCACTTCCACGGCGCGACCGGCACCGAGTTTGTGTAGTCGTAGGCCTGCCAGATCTCGGGGTACTTCCGCTGCAACGCCTTCATAAAGACGGCGGTGTAGTCACCGAAGGTCGGCACGCCGACCAGCGACGAGAAGTACGGGCCCGAGGACACGGCCTCGCCGAGCAGGTTGGCGTACGGGCCGAGCTGGTCGACCGCGGCAGCGATGCTGTCGCGCTTGTCGATCAGGATCTGCGACACCCGGTCGAATTTTGCCAGGACCGGCTTGAGCTGGGCATTGTTGTCGGCAATGAACCCGCGGACCTCCGCGGTGACCTCGCGGGTGCCCGCGAGGAGCTGCTCGATGGCGTCCGACCGCGCTTGCAGCTCACCGAGCAACGCGTTGGCACTGATCAACAGGCGGTTGACCTGCTGGTTACGGTCGCCGACGATGGCGCTAACCCGGCTGGCGCGACCGAGAAGTTGACGCAGCGAGTTGTCGCGGTCGGCGATAGCCTTCGACAGCCGAGCAACGCCGTCCACAGCGCCGCGAACCGACGCCGGCGTCGCTGCGAAGGTATCGGACAGCGTGTCCAGGGCCTTGCGCAACTGGGTGGTGTCGGACTCGTCGAGCGTGCTGGTCGCATTCTCCAGTGCATCGCTCAACGAGTACGGAGCGACGGTGTTCTCGTTAGCGATCTGCCCGCCCGGGATGATCCGGCCGGGACCATGCGGGATAAGGGTCAAGTTTCGCCGACCCAGGACCGTCTCGGTCTTGATGGCCGCCTGGGTGTCGACGCCGAGGTTGACCGAGTCGTCGAGGCGGAACCGGACCATCGCCTTCTTACCGTCGGGGGTGTCGGCGAGGCGGATCTGCTCAACCGATCCGACGTTGACGCCAGCCACCGAGACGACGTCGCCGGGGACCAGGCCGCCCGCATCGTCGAAGTAGGCACGGTAGGTGCTGATCGGCATCAGGAAGGGCAGGCTGTTCATCTGCAGCGCGGTCAACACGACCAGCGCGGTGACGACGAAGCCGATGATGCCGGTTGCGGCACGGGAGCGCTTTCCACGTCCGGCGTCGCGTGCGACGTCAGCCTCGTTGGACCCGGCTCGCTGAGTCTCACTCACTTGTACTGACACCTCCCGCCGGCTTTCTGGCTGTCACCGAGCACGTCGATGGAGGGCAGGATCATCTGCGGAGTGCCGGGCGCGCCGAAGATCAGGCGCTGTCGGCAGATCCAGATCTGCAGCCAAGCACCGTAGCTGCCCAGATTCGACAGCTGCTTGAACCGCAGCGGCAGGCGCGTGAGCAGTCCGCGCACGTACACCTCTCCGCGCATGATCTCCTCCGCGGTGCGGCCGAGGTTGGTGACGGTGTTCTTGATTCCCGGCCGAGTCTCGCCGAGCAGCGTCGCAAGACGCGTCGTCACCCACGCGGTGGACGTGAGTGCGTTGCCGATGATTCCGCGCTGCCCGGCCAGTCCGGACATCAGCGTCTCCAACCGGTCGACGCTGTCGATCACCCCGGTGCGATCGGCGTCGAGCGTCCCCAAGACCGAGTTCAGATTGTCGATGATCGCACTGATCAGCGTGTCCCGATCGGCCAGCGACTCGGTCAGCTCCGCGGTGGTACGCAGCAGGTGGTTGATCGCCGGACCCATCTCATCGCCCTGGAAGACCTGGATCAGGCTGTTCGACAGTTCGTTGACCTGGGCACCGTCCAGCGTGCGGAACAGCGGCTTGAACCCGCCCAGCAGTTTGTCGAGGTCCAGCGCCGGCTCGGTCTGCGACGTCGGCAACGTCGCCCCGGGGCTCAGGAACGCACCCGGGTCGCCGGTGCCGCGGCGCAGCTCCACGTACCGGTCGCCGGTGAGGTTCTCGTAGCGGATGAACGCCTGGACGGACTTGGGCAACGGGAACTTGCGGTCGACGGTGAACTTCAGTTCGGCGAGATTGTCGTCGGTGAGCCCGACGGACTTCACCGAGCCCACGTCGACGCCGGCGATCTTCACCTTCGCACCGGACTTGAGCGACGACGCGCTGGTGAACTCCGCCGCATAGCTATTGGTACGAGTGCCCTGGAACTTGCTGAACACAGCCACCAGGCCGATGAACACCAGAATCATCGCAGTGGCGAACGCGCCCAGCTTGATGCACGTTGCCCGGAACTTCCTTGCGCGGCTATCCATTGGGCGGCGCTCCAAACAACAGCCGGAAAACCTTCGTGGCATTGAACTTCGGTTCGGTGCGCGGCTGATACGGGTTGGGCCCGTTGTCACTCACGTAGAACTTCGCCTTGGTCGTGGTCCGCGGGTTGGACAAGCCGTTCTGGCAAGTCGGTGGACCGTCGGCGCGGACCCATGGCAGATCCTCGGGGTAGGTGTAGGGATCCTTACCCGGGAGCAGGCCTGCATTCAGTTTGAGGAGGCCGTCATTGGTACCGAAGACCGGTGAGGCCATCTTGCCGCCGATCGCGACGGTGCGGATGAAGCAGGCGATGCCGGGCGACTGGTACTCGATCAGCGACATCGTCGGGTTCGAGTCGTTGAGCATTGCGATGATCTGGGCCTTCTTGGGTTCGACGACCCCGTTAGCGGTGTTGGCCATCCCGGTCGCATTGACCAGCAGGGCGTCGAGGTTGCTGCTGTTGGCCACCAGCGTGTTGCCCAGGAACACGGCGTTGTCGACCGTGCGCATCAGGTTCGGCATCGCACCGGCGTACAGGTTCATCGTCGCCGCGGTCTGCGTGATCAGCTCGGTCAGCTCGCCCAGGTGCGGGTTGGTCTTGCCCATCAGCTTGGAGAGGCTGTCGATGCCACGGCCGATAGCCTCGCCGTTGCCGTCGAGGGCGGTGGAGATGGCCCCGACCGCAGCGTTGAGCTTGTCGGGCTGCAGCATCGCGAGGACGTCGACGAGTCTCTGGTAAACCGTGTTCAGCTCTACGGTCACGTGGTCGGCGCCGATGGTGGTACCGGCCTTCAACGTGCCCGAAGGCCCACTCTCCGGCACAGTCAGGAACACGGCTTTCGCACCGAAGATCGTGTTGGACTTGATGTCGGCCTTCACGTTGCCGGGGATGTCGTCGAGTTGGCCGCTGTTGACGGCGAGCTTGAGGACGGCGTGCCCGTCCTCCTCGCTGATCGACTTCACGCGCCCGACCTCGACGCCGCGCAGCTTCACCTTGGCGTCCGGATTCATCACCAGGCCCGCGCGCGGAGCCACGACCGTCACCGGGACCGTCGACTTGAACCAGCCGCGGAACTGCCCGATCGCCCCGGCAACCACCAGCAGCGTGGCCACCACAAGGATCACCGCCGCACTACGGCGCACAGTCTCGCTTCGCTCTACCCGTCGCATGATTCCCCTACCCCGCCAGGTTGAACTTGCCGTCGGCGCCGTAGATGGCGAGCGAGGTGAGCAGGGTGATCAGGACGACGACGACGAGCGAGGAGCGGACCGCGTTGCCGACGGCGACGCCGACGCCGACGGGCCCGCCCGACGCGTTGTAGCCGTAGTAGGTGTGGATCATCATCACCGCGACCGCCATGCAGATCGCCTGCACGAACGACCAGAGGACGTCCGACGGGATGAGGAACGTGTTGAAGTAGTGGTCGTACACACCGGGCGACTGCCCGTAGAGGAAGACCGTCGCAAAGCGGCTGGCCAAAAACGACGCCAAGGAGGCCAGTGCGTAGAGCGGGATGATCGCGACGAGTCCAGCGACGATCCGCGTCGACACCAGGTACGGGATGGAGTGGATCGCCATGACCTCGAGGGCGTCGATCTCCTCGCTGACACGCATGGCACCCAGTTGTGCCGTCGCGCCGGCGCCGATGGTCGCCGCCAGGGCGATGCCCGCGATGACCGGCACCGCGATGCGCACGTTGATGAAGGCCGAGAAGAAGCCGGTCAGCGCTTCGACGCCGATGTTGGACAGCGAGCTGTAGCCCTGCACGGCGATGGTGCCACCGGTGAAGAGCGTCAGGAACCCGACGACCACGACGGTGCCGCCGATCATCGCAAGAGCACCGGTGCCCATCGAGATCTCCGCGATCAGGCGCAGCGTCTCCTTCTTGTAGTGCTGCAGCGCGCGTGGGATCGCGATGACGCTGTCCCAGTAGAAGAGCGCCTGGTCGCCAGCGCGCGACCAGCCTTCGCGACCGCGCAGGACGGCCTCGCGGGTGCGGCGGAATCTCGTAGTCTCGGCAAGGACCATGTCAGCTCCCCGTCGCCGTCAGGCCGACCGCCGTCACCACCACGTTGACGACGAACAGCGCCATGAACGAGTACACGACCGTCTCGTTGACCGCGTCGCCCACGCCCTTCGCGCCACCGGAGACATTGAGTCCCTGGTAGCAGGCGACCAGTCCGGCGAAGAGTCCGAAGAGCATTGCCTTGACCATCGAGATGATCAGCTCGCCCAATCCGGTCAGTAGCGTCAGGTTGGCGAGGAACGCCCCGGGGTTCACGTCCTGCAGGTACACCGAGAACACGAAGCCGCCGCCGATACCGATGGTGCAGACCAGGCTGTTCAGCAGCAGTGCGACACCCGTCGAGGCGATGACGCGCGGGACGACCAGGCGGTGGACCGGGTTGATGCCGAGCACCTTCATCGCGTCGATCTCTTCGCGGATGGTGCGGGCGCCCAGGTCCGCGCAGATCGCGGTGGCACCGGCGCCGGCGACGATCAGCACCGTGACGATCGGGCCGATCTGCGTGATCGTGCCCAGGGCCGCACCCGCACCCGAGAGATCTTGCGCACCGATCTCCCGCAGCAGGATGTTGAGCGTGAAACTCACCAGGACGGTGAACGGAATCGCGACGAGAAGGGTTGGCACCATAGACACGCGCGCGATCGCCCACGAGCACTCGACGGTCTCCCGCCACTGGAACGGACGCCGGAACAGTTCGCGCGAAACCTCGGTGCACAGCGAGAAGAAGTCGCCAAAGGCAGCGAACGGCGTCGCCAGCTTTGTGAGCACAGTCACCCCTTCCCCCATTGTTCCGGAGAACTTATCACGCGCGATATTTCACTGTTGGTCAGATGGCCAACACGCCCGCCGAGAAGCTCTCCTTGGGGTCCCGCCCGTCGAAGTAGCTGGTCACAGCCTTGCCGAGTTCATCAGGCGACCAATCGTCACCTTCGGCGGCGAACACCTGCGCAATTTGCGGCGCAGCCATCAAAGTGACCTTGGGACCGTATACGACGAACAGCTGACCGGTCACAGCGGCCGCCTCTGGACTGGCGAGGTAGGCCACCAACTTGACGACGTGCTCGGGGCTGAGCGGGTCGACGCCGTCGGTCGGGGCGTCGCCGAAGACGTCGGCGGTCATCGCGGTGCGCGCCCGCGGACAGATCGCGTTGGCCGTCACGCCGTAGCGGCCCAACGCCCGCGACGCCGACAGCGTCAGCGCGGTGATCCCCGCCTTCGCCGCGGCGTAGTTCGCCTGGCCGGGCGGGCCGAGTAGACCTGCCTCCGACGAGGTGTTGATCAGCCGGCCGTAGGTCGTGCCGCCACTCTCTTTGGCCGTCGCGCGCCAGTACGCAGCAGCGTTGCGGTTGAGCAGGAAGTGACCGCGCAGGTGGACCCGTTGCACGAGGTCCCAATCGTCGTCGGTCATGTTGAACAGCATCGTGTCGCGCACGACGCCGGCGTTGTTGACGACGATGTTCAGCCCACCGAGATCCTCGGTGGCGGTGCGCATGATCTCGCTCGCCGTCTCCGACGAGGAGATATCGCCCGCTACCGCGACGCCGCGCGAACCGGCCGCCGCGATCTCGTCGAGCACATCGCTTTCCGACAGGGCCGACGCGAGGTCGTTGACGATCACCGTCGCCCCTTCACGCGCCAAGCCGATGGCCTCGGCCCGCCCCAGTCCGGCCCCCGCACCGGTCACGACGGCTACCCGTCCGCTCAACGATTCGCCCACGCTCGTCCTCCATTCAGACGTGTTTCCACGCCACGATTCTCACAAAACTAGAACCTGTTTCAGGCACGATACAGGTCCGTCATCGGGGCGCGGGCTGGCGCCCCGGAAAAAGCCAAGCTGTCTATTCGTGCAGGGTCAGTGCCGACTTGGGGCAACTCGCGACGACCTGCCGCAGTTCCTCGGCCCGACCGGTCGGAAGGTCTTCCTGCAGGATAACCAAGTAATCGTCATCGTCGAGCTCGAACACGTCCGGTGCCATCCCGACACAGATCGCGTTCGACTCACACAGGTCGAAGTCACAACTGATGTGCATCGCACACCTCCTTAGGAGAAGGGGGCGCCTCGGTTGACGTACCCCTCGGATTCAGGTTAGAACGTGTTACAGAAACACGCGAGCCCCACCCCCGAATCGAAGGCTGGATCCGATGCGTATCGCCTACTCCGAAGCACAGGAGGAACTGCGCCGGGAACTGCGCGGCTACTTCGAGAAACTCATGACACCGCAGCGTCGGGCGGCGCTGACTTCCTCCGACGGTGAGATCGGCGAGGGCGACGCATATCGCGACGTCGTGCGCCAGATGGGGGCTGACGGCTGGCTCGCCCTGGGCTGGCCCGAGGAGTTCGGTGGGGCCAATCGATCAATGATGGACCAGCTGATCTTCACCGACGAGGCCGCCATCGCCGGTGCGCCCGTGCCGTTTCTGACCATCAACTCCGTCGCCCCGACGATCATGCGGTACGGCACCGACGAGCAGAAGGCCTTCTTCCTGCCCAAGATCGCCGCAGGTGAGCTGCACTTCTCCATCGGCTACTCCGAGCCCGGCGCGGGCACCGACCTCGCGTCGCTGCGCACCACCGCGGTGCTCGACGGCGACGAGTTCGTCATCAACGGCCAGAAAATGTGGACCAGCCTCATCCCCTACGCCGACTGGGTTTGGCTGGCGGTCCGCACCGATCCCGATGCCCGCAAGCACAAGGGCATCTCGATGCTGCTGGTGCCGACGACGGCGGAGGGCTTCTCCTACACGCCGGTGCACACCATGGCCGGGGTCGACACGTCGGCCACCTACTACCAGGATGTGCGCGTACCGAAGACGGCACTCGTCGGCGAATTGGGCGGGGGTTGGCCGCTGGTCACCAACCAGCTCAACAACGAGCGTGTGGCCCTGTGCAGCGCTGCGCCGATCCAGACCGCCCTGCGCGAGACCACCATCTGGGCCCAGCAGACCAAGACCCCGACCGGCGAGCGCGTCATCGACACCCCGTGGGTGCGGTCCAACCTCGCCCGCGTCCACGCCGGCGTCGAATTCCTGAAACTCATCAATTGGAAGATCGCCTCGCAGGCCGGTTCCGGGCAGGCTCCGAGCCCGGCCGATGCATCGGCGACGAAGGTCTATGGCACCGAGTTCGCCACCGAGGCGTACCGCCTGCTCATGCAGGTCGTCGGACCCGCCGCCACACTGCGCCAGGGCTCCACCGGCGCCCACTTACTGGGCCGCCTCGAGCGGTTCCAGCGCACGTCGCTGATCCTCACCTTCGGCGGCGGCACCAATGAGATCCAGCGCGACATGATCGCGATGCTCGCCCTCGGCCAGCCCTACCGGCGATAGGAACTGTCATGGACTTCACCTCCGACGAGACGACCGGCGAACTGGTCACCCTGGCCCGCGACATCGCCGCCAAAATCTCCACCCCCGAACGCGTCGCCGAACTGGAAGCCCAGGGCGCCCCGCTCGACGCGACGCTCTGGCACGAACTCGGCGCCGCCGGTCTGATCGCCCTCGAACTCGCCGAGGATCTCGCCGGCGTGGGCGGCGGGCGCAGCACCGTCGACACCGTCGCGGTCGCCACCGAGGTCGGCCGGACGCTGGGCGTCGTGCCGTATGCATCGACGTCGATCGCCGTGCTGCCCATCCTGGCCGGGTGGTCCGGGGATTCCCGCGATGAGTGGTTGGCCCGCGTCGGTGCCGGTGAGGCCGTCATCGCCGCCGCCGTCGACGAAGACACCGTCTACGACCCGTTCGCGCCCGCCGCGACGAGGCTCGCCGACGGCACGCTGACCGGGACCAAGGTGAACGTGGGCTTCGCCGTCGACGCTGCGGCCCTACTGGTCACCGCCGACGGAGTGAACGGCCCGGTTGCCGTGTTGGTCGAGACCTCGGCGCCGGGTGTCCAGGTCACCCCGGCACCGTCGACCGGCCTGCTGCCCACCGCCCAGGTCGATTTCAACGGGGTGCCCGTCCCCGCGGGCGACATCGTCGCCGACGGCGCCGAAGCCGTTGCGGCACTGGTGGACCGGCTCAATCTCGCGGCGTGCGCCGAGCAGTGCGGCATCGTCGACGAGGCGCTGCGGCGCACCGCGGAATACACCGCCGAGCGCGAGCAGTTCGACCGCAAGATCGGCTCCTTCCAGGCCGTCGCACAACGGCTCGCCGACGGTTACATCGACGCGCAGGGCCTGACGCTGACGACGACGCAGGCCGCCTGGTTGCTGTCGGAGGGGCTTGACGCCGCGCAGGCGATCGACACCGCGAAGTTTTGGGCGGGCCAGGCCGGGCACCGCGTCGCGCACACCGCGATTCACGTACATGGCGGAGTCGGCCTGGATACCAGCCATCCCGTCCACCGCTACTTCCTGCGCGCCAAGCAGAACGAGTACGCCTTGGCCGGTGAGCCTGCGGTGCTCGCGCGTCTGGGCGACCGCATAGCCGCGGAGCCCGCTTGACCCCGACCGAGCCCAAACAGTCGCCGACCGAGCCCATTTCCACGCCGACCGAGCCCGAAAAGTCGCCGACCGAGCCCAAAACATCGCCGACCGAGCCCAGATTCCAGTCGACCGAGCCCACCGTCAACGACGCGCGTTCCCTGTCGGACCTCCTGGCGCCGCTGACCTCAGTCACCGACCGGGGCTTGGCGTGCGGTGACACGACTGTCAGCTGGAGAGACCACCTGCGCGACGCATCAGCCCGGGGTGCCGCGATCCGCGGTCTCCTCGACCCAGCGCGCCCGCTCCACGTCGGCGTCGCACTGCCCAACTCGATCGAGTACTGCGCACTATTGGCCGCGGCCGTGCTTGAGGGATTCGTCGTCGTCGGGTTGAACACGACGCGACGCGGAGAGGCCCTCGCACGCGACGTGGCAACGGCGGACTGTCAACTGATCCTCGTCGACGATTCGACAGCCGACCTTTTCGACGGCCTCGATCTGCCGGCACCCATCCTCGATATCAATGGCGCGCGGTGGACGGAACTCGTTGCGGCACAACCAATCCCCGACGAGGTGGTCGTGCCGCGGCGCGACCCCGACGACTTGGTGATGCTGATCTTCACCTCCGGTACCACGGGCAGTCCCAAAGCGGTGCGATGCAGTCACCGCAAGTTCGCGGCGCCCGGGGTCATGCTCGCGCAGCGCTTCGGAATGGGCCCCACCGACGTCGTCTACCTGTCGATGCCGCTGTTCCATTCCAACGCGACGATCGCCGGGTGGGCCGTCGCCCTCGCAGCCAGGGCGTCAGTCGCGTTGCGGCCGTCGTTCTCCGCTCGCGGGTTCATCGCAGACCTGCACCGGTACCGGGTGACCTACGCCAACTATGTCGGTAAGCCGCTGCACTACGTCCTCGCGGTACCGCCGGCCGACGAGGACGCCGACTGCTCCCTGCGAATCATGTACGGCAACGAAGCGAGTGCCGCCGACCGCGCCGCCTTCGCCCAGCGCTTCGGGTGCACAGTGATCGACGGCTTCGGTTCGACGGAGAGCGGGGTGGCCATCTCCCGTACCCCCGATACCCCCGCAGATGCCCTCGGTCCCCTCGTCGCACCCGTCGCCGTCGTCGACCCCGAGACCCTGGAACCATTGCCTCCCGGCGAGGTCGGCGAGATCGTGAACACCTCCGGGCCCGGTCTGTTCGACGGGTATTACGGAGACGACGAGGCGACGGCGGAACGCTTGCGCGGCGGTGTATACCGGACCGGCGACCTCGGCTGGGTCGGCGACGACGGGTACATCCGCTTCGCCGGGCGTCTGGGTGATTGGGCCCGTGTCGACGGCGAGAACCTCGGCACCGCACCGATCGAGGCGATCCTGCTGCGGCACCCGGCGATCGCGCAGGCCGCGGTCTACGGTGTGCCGGTCGAGATCGGCGACGAGCTGTGGGCGGCCCTCGTCGCCCCCGGTTTGACCCCCGACGATCTGACCGATTTCCTTGCCGCACAATCGGATTTGGGCCCCAAGCAGTGGCCCAGCCACATCCGCCTCGTCGAGTCACTGCCGCAAACGGCGACCTTCAAAACGGTGCGCTCGTCCCTGCGTGAAGAACAGTCCCCACCCGACTGGTCGCGCGTCGACAACCGCTACACGTCCCGACAGAAGCTACCGGTGCAACCGTAGCTTCTGTTGGATCCGGTAGCGGTTACCGCGGCTCAGTCCGCCACTTGGCGATGCGGTCGGCATGCTCGGGATCGCGATGGGCAAGTGGCTGCATCGCGGCGGCCATGCCCAACACCGATTCCAGTGACCCCGCCTGCGACTCCTGCAACAACCTCTTGGCCATGCGCAGCGCCTCGCCCGGGTTCTTGGCGATCCGCTCTGCCAGTCGTTCGGCCTCGGCCATCAGGGTGTCGTGCGGCACGACGCGGCTGACCAGACCCCACTCCAGCGCCGTCGCGGCGTCGATCGGTTCTCCGGTGAACGTCATCTCCGCGGCGCGCTCCCAGCCGATCGCGCGCGGCAAGAACCACGTCCCGCCGTCGCCGGGGATCAGGCCGATCGAGACGAAACTCTCCGCGAACTTCGCACGGTCCGATGCGACGCGCAGGTCGCACATCATCGCCAGGTCGAGCCCGGCGCCGATGGCGGCACCGTTGACCGCGGCGATGATCGGGACCTCCAGGCGCTGCATCGCGCGCGGGATGCGCTGGATCCCGGCGACGTAGGCGCGCCGCTGGGCCCGCTCGTCGACGCCGAACATCCCCTGGCGGTCGGCCATGTCCTTGACGTTGCCACCGGCGGAGAAGATGCGACCCGCCCCGGTGAGGATCACCGCGCGGACCTCGGTGTCGGCGTTGGCGGCGTAGACCGCCTCTTCCAACGCCTCGATGATGTCGAGACCGGTGATCGCATTGCCGACGTCGGGCCGGTTGATAGTCCAGATCTGGATGTGTCCGGCGGTCGCGACGTTCAGCGGGCTGCCCATGGTCTTATTGCGCAGCCTCGTCGACCGGGCGCGGCAAGCGGTACGTCACGCCCGTCATGGCTTCGGACTCCTCCCAGAGCGCGCGCCACAGGTCCTGGTCCTTCGACAGCTTCGTCGACGGGGACGGCCGCACCGGTCCGCGCGACTGACTGATCCCCCCCGTCGGCCCCCAGTAGACGTGCGGGTCGGCGTCGGGCTCGGTGGCGCCGAACAGGATCGACTCCGCGGCCTTGGCGGGCTTGTGGCCCCACACCGCGGCGAAGCCCTTGCCAAAGAAGTCCATCGGAGTCTCGGTGCGTGTGAAGAGGTCGGTGCCCGAGACCCCCGGGTGCACACAGTAGGACCGCAGCGGAGAGGACACCTCGTCGAGGCGGCGCTGCAACTCCCGGGCGAACATCAGGTTCGACAGCTTCGATTGCGAGTAGGCGAGGTTGCGCTGGTACCGACGGTGCTCATAGTTCAGATCGTCGATCCACAACTTCGGGGTGTGCTTGTGCGCCAGGCTTGCGACGGACACGACGCGGTCGGAGATCTTGTCCAACAGCAGCCCGGTCAGCGCGAAGTGGCCGAGATGGTTCACCCCGAACTGCATCTCGAAACCGTCGGCCGTGCGCTTCATCGGCGTGTTCATCAGGCCGGCGTTGTTGATCAACACGTCGAGCTCGCCGGTGCGGGCGGCGAAGTCGCGCACCGAGGCGAGGTTCGCCAGGTCCAGCGGCTTGACCCGGACATCACCGGAGATGCCCTCAGCGATCAACTCCGCCTTGGCGGTGTCGCGACAGGCCATGACGACAGTGGCGCCGCGCTCGGCGAGCACCCGCGTGACCACCTCGCCCAAGCCGCCGTTGGCGCCCGTGATGACGACCGTCCGACCGGTCTGGTCACCGATATCGGCTGTGCCCCATGCCATTTGACTCCCCTTCCGCCGTGCGCGACGAGGAGGCCGCGCCAGTGCGTGTTGCCATCAATTCGACCACATCACCAGGCGGATCGGGCCATAGCCCGTCTACATCGTGGCGTTCATCCGCGCGACCGCCTCGCCGTACTCGCCAACCAGGTCGGCGATGAGGTCGGCGACGGGGGTGATCGCGTTCATCCGCCCGACGATCTGGCCGGCGGGCATCGCGATGACACCCGGATCGTCCGACGCCGAGATGCGCGCATGCGCATCCGCTACGAGCAGGTTCTGTAGCGGCATCGGCAGCGGCTCGGGCGCATTCGCGGCGTCCCAGGCGTCGGTCCACTTGGTCTTCAGCAGGCGCGCCGGCTTGCCGGAGTAGATACGGCGGCGCACGGTGTCGCGCGACGTCGCCTTCAGGAGCGCCTCCTGGACCGTCGACGGCCCGTCGCCTGTGGCACCGAGCTTGTATTCGGCGGCGGTGAGCCAGTAGGTGCCCATCCACACGCCCTGAGCGCCCAGCGCGATCGCCGCGGCGATCTGGCGCCCGCTGCCGACACCACCCGCGGCCAGCACGGGTGCGGTGTCGCCCATCGCGTCGACGATCTCGGGCCACAGGACCATCGAGGTGACCTCGCCGGTGTGCCCGCCACCCTCGTACCCCTGCGCGATGACGATGTCGACGCCGGCCGCAACGTGGTTACGGGCGTGCTCGACGGCACCGGCCAGCGCGGCGACGGCGACGCCGTTGCTGTGCGCCTGCGAGATGACGTCATCGGGCGGGGAGCCCAGCGCGTTGGCGATGAGCTTGATCTGGCCGTACTTGCGGGCGTGCTCCATCGCGATGTCGACGTGGCTACGCGCCACCGAGTGCAGCCAGCCCAGGACACCGGAGTTGACGCGGCTGCCGTCGGGCAGCGGCGGGACGCCCAGGTCGGCGAGGGTGCGCTCGACGAACGCCCGGTGCTCCGGCGGGATCATCGCGTCGAGGTCGACCTTGGAGCCCTCGGTCGGGATCTTGGCGGGCATGACGACGTCGACGCCGAAGGGCCTCCCCTCGGTGAGTTCGTGCATCCGCTCCAGCACGGCGTCGAGCTCGTCGGCCTCGTTGAAGCGCACGCACCCGAGGACGCCGAGCCCGCCGGCGCGGCTGATCGCGGCGGCGACGTCCTCGCTCGGGGTGAAGCCGAAGATCGGGTATTCGATGCCGAAACGCTCGCTGAGCTGGGTTTTCATATCTGTCCTGACGTTGTCGGGCTGATGGTCGGGGTTACGGCGCTGCGTTTACAGGGCTTCGTCAGCCGGTCGGGACTCGGCGACAGAGGCGGCCCAGCGGTAGTCGGGCTTGCCGGCGGGTGAGCGCTTGATCTCGTCGACGAACCACACGCTGCGCGGCACCTTGTAGCCGGCAAGCTCGGTGCGGGCGACCTCGCCCAGCGACGCCAACGGAGGGCGCGCGCCCGGGGTCGTCGTGGCGACGACGGCGGCGACCCGCTGGCCGAACCGCTCGTCGGGGACGCCGACGACGGACACATCGAAGACATCGGGATGTGCCTTGAGCGCGGCCTCGACCTCTTCGGGGAAGACCTTCTCACCGCCACTGTTGATCGACACCGATCCGCGACCGAGCATCGTGATCGTGCCGTCTTCCTCCAGCGTCGCGAAATCGCCGGGCAGCGAGTAGCGCACACCGTCGTATTCGACGAAAGTCCGGGCCGACTTCTCCGGGTCGTTGTGGTAGCGCAGCGGGACGTGGCCCGAGCGTGCGAGCACGCCGACCTCACCGCTGCCCGCCTCCACCGGGGTGCCGTCCTCCCGCAGGACGTGGGTCTCCGGGTCGGCCTTGACCTGCGGCGCGCCGACGTGGCTCTGCCCCTTGACGACGACGCTCATGCCGCCGAATCCGGTTTCCGACGACCCGATGGCGTCGATGACGACGGTGTTGGGGAACGCCGTCACGTAGCGGTCCTTGATCGTCGGGGAGAACAGCGCTGCCGACGAGGCGATGGACACCAGCGTCGAGCACGTGAAATCACCGGCCTCGTAGGCCTCGATCATCGGGCGCCCCATGGCGTCGCCGGTGATGAAGACGACGTTGACGCCGTGGCGGTCGATGATCTTCCAGGTCTCCTCGCCGTCGAACTCGGGATAGACGACGGCCTTGCCGCCGGCGAACAGTGATTGGAAGATCGCCCACTGCGATCCACCGTGGATGAACGGCGGGATCGGGAAGCGCACGAGTTGACCGCCCTCGGCGCCGGTCTTGGCCATCTGCCACTCGTCGGAGATCGGCTCACCTGAGTACCAATCGATGCCGCCGCCGAGAACACGCCAGACGTCCTCCTGCCGCCAGACGACGCCCTTGGGCTTGCCGGTGGTACCGCCGGTGTAGAGCATGTAGAGGTCGTCGTCGGTGCGGACGCCGAAGTCACGACCGTCAGCAGCGCCGGCGAGCAGTTCCTCGTAGGCATGCACGCCCACCGCACCCGAGCGGTCCCCTGTGCACGGCGCGGGCGCGCCGGTCGAATCCTCGTCGGCGACGACGATGCGCTGGGCGATCGCAGTGTCGCAATCCTGCAACGTGTTGCAGACACGGTCGGTGTAGCGGTCCTCGTGGATGAGGACCTTCATTCCCGAGTCGGTGAAGATGTGCTCGAGCTCGGCTTCGACGTAGCGGTAGTTGACGTTGACCAGGACGGCGCGCGCCTTGAAGACGGCGAGCATCGCCTCGACCGCCTCGATGGTGTTGCGGCTGTACAAACCCACCGCATCGCCGGGGCGAACACCCATTTCGACGAGGGCGTTGGCGAGTCGGTTGGCGCGCTCCTCGAGCTCGGCATAGGAGCGCGTGCGATCCCCGGATTCCAGGGCGATGCGCTCGGGCATGAGGTCGACGGCGTGCTCGAAAAGGTCGGCAATCGTGTAGGCCATGGTAAGAAACTAGAACGTGTTACTGTTTTGAGCAAGCGCCTGGGCATGCACAGCGACCAAAGGCCCGCTCCGCCGACCGGAAGGACCGACCCAGATGGCCGACACCGCCACCACCGCACCCGACTGCCTCGTCGAGCAGCGCGGCCACATCCTCGTCGTGACCATGAACCGGCCGGAGGCCCGCAACGCCCTGTCCACCGAGATGATGCGCATCATGGAGGAGGCCTGGGACCGGGTCGACGAGGATCCGGAGATCCGCGTCGCGATCCTCACCGGCGCGGGCGGCGCGTTCTGCGCCGGCATGGACCTCAAGGCGATGAACCGCAATGCTCCCGGTGACACCGCTGCCAGCGGCGAGTGGGACCCCGCGCGCCTGCCGGCGCTGTTGAAGGGCCGTCGGCTAATCAAGCCGCTCATCGCGGCCGTCGAGGGCGCCGCCATCGCCGGCGGGACCGAGATCCTGCAGGGCACCGATATCCGCGTGGCCGGCGAGAGTGCCCGCTTCGGCGTCGCCGAGGCTCGCTGGGGCCTCTACCCGCTCGGTGGCAGCGCCGTGCGGCTGCCGCGCCAGATCCCGTACACGATCGCCGCCGATCTGCTGCTGACCGGCCGCCACATCACCGCACCCGAGGCCAAGGAATACGGCCTCATCGGCCACGTCGTCCCCGACGGCACCGCGCTGACACGCGCCCTGGAGATCGCCGAGACCATCGCCGCCAACGGGCCGTTGGCCGTCCAGGCGATCCTCAAGACGATGCGCGATTCCGAGGGCCTGCACGAGGAAGAGGCCTTCCAGGCCGACGGCCGCGTCGGCCTCGGCGTGTTCCGGACCGCCGACGCCAAGATCGGCCCCCGCGCGTTTGCGAACAAGGAGAAGCCGGTCTTCACCGGCGAGTAGAGAACGACCGCCGACGAGGAGCGGGCAGGCCGGTCTCGACCGCCAGTCCGATCAGGGCATCCGGTTGGCTGCGCCGGTGATCCGCCCCAGGTGCCCGACGACGTCCTCGTAGCGGGGGCCGACGAGGCGCGGAATCCCGTCGAAGACGCGGGCGTCGGGTCCGATGAGCACGCGCGGACGGTTCCACCGAACCCCGCGCAGGATCGCCTTGGCCGCCCCCTCGGGTCGGGTGAACGCGATCTTCTGGAACTGCCGCCCCGCCTCGGCGATCTCCTCCGGCGTCGCGCCGGCGCCGCGACCGTTGGTCACGATGTTGGTCTTGATGCCGCCGGGGTGCACGCAGGTGACGCCGACCTTGTGCCCTGCGATGAGCATCTCCTGCCGTAGCGACTCGGTGAAGCCGCGCACCGCGAACTTCGCCGCGTTGTAGGCGCTCTGGCTCGGGATTCCCATCAGGCCGAATACCGACGAGACGTTGACGACGTGGCCGTCGCCCGACGCGATCAGATGCGGCAGGAATGCTTTCGTGCCGTGCGCGACGCCCCAGAAGTCGATGTTGAACAGCCAGTCGAAGTCTTCCCAGGTCATGTCCTCGACGGTTGCCGCCAGCGAGACCCCGGCGTTGTTCACGATCACGTTGGCCCCGCCGAACTCGCTCACCACCTTGTCGGCGTGCGCCTCGACGGCCGCACGGTCAGCGACGTCGAGGTCGTAGCCGAGTGCCTTGACGCCCTTCTTGTCACAGCGCGCGACGGTCTCGGCCAGGCCCACCGAGTCGACGTCGGACAGTGCCAGCTTCGCACCCTTGCCAGCCAGTTCGACGGCCAGCGCCCGCCCAATCCCCGATCCGGCCCCGGTGATGACGACGGTCTTGTCCTTGAAGTCCCTCATGATGCGCCCCTTCCTGTTCCGCGCCGGTGGATGCCGCGCAGGTTCGACAGAAGTCCACTCGCAACTGAAAGTATCACGTACCGTCAGTACCAGATGGGATCCGCGCGTACCCGCAGAGAGGCGCAGCCGACATGTCCAGCACCGCAAAGCCCAAGTCCGACACCACCGCAGAGACATCGGTCCGCGAAGTCGACGTCGTCATCATCGGCGCCGGCATCTCCGGCGTCGGGATGGGGTGTCGCCTCATCCGCGAGCACCCCGAACTGACGTTCCGCATCCTCGACCGCCGCGCCCGCGTGGGGGGCACCTGGGACCTCTTCCGCTACCCCGGCGTCCGTTCCGATTCAGACATGTACACCTTCGGGTACGACTTCCGCCCGTGGACCGACGCCAAGATCCTCGTCGACGGCCCGTCCATCCGGCAGTACCTGCAGGACACCGCCGATGACTACGACCTGTCCGACAAGATCGACCATGGGATCACCGTTGTCTCCGCGGACTGGTCCAGCACCGACGGACGGTGGACCATCGCGGCGGTCAATGCCGACGGCGAGGAGGTGACCTACCTCGCACGGTTCTACGTCGGCGCGACCGGCTACTACGACCACGAGCACGGCTATCGACCCGCGTTCCCCAACGAGGAGGCCTTCACCGGGACGATCGTGCATCCCCAGCACTGGCCTGACGACCTCGACTACGCGGGCAAGCGCGTCGCGGTCATCGGCAGCGGCGCCACCGCGGTCACCCTGATCCCGAACATGGCTGAGGAGGCCGAGCACATCACGATGATCCAACGCTCGCCGACCTACATCCTGGCCATGCCCTCGGAGAACCTGGTCATGAAGCTGCTGGCGGAGAAGGTGCCCCCGATGGTGGCCTACCGGCTGGTCCGCACGCTCGCCGTCGGGTTCGGACGACTGTCCTTCGACATCCTGCGGACCTTCCCCAGAGCGTCGAAGAAGGCGCTGGTCGCGCTGACGGCCCGGCAGCTCGGCCCGACGATCGACATCAAGCACTTCACCCCGCGCTACAACCCGTGGGACGAGCGCATGTGCGTCGTGCCCGACGGCGACCTGTTCTCCTACCTGCGCAAGGGCAAGGCCTCGGTCGTCACCGACACGATCGCCGAATTCACGCCGACCGGCGTGCGGATGGACTCGGGCGAGCACGTCGACGCCGACATCATCGTCACCGCGACCGGACTCAACGTCCTGTTCAACGGGGGTATCACGATGACGGTCGACGGTGAGCCCGTCGATCCGGCCCAGCACCTGACCTACAAGGCGGTCATGCTCGAGGGCGTCCCCAACGCGGCATTCATCCTCGGCTACACCAACGCCTCGTGGACCCTCAAGGCCGATTTGGCCGCGCAGTACGTGTGTCGGCTGCTGACCCACATGAGCCGACACGGCTACACGACGGTCGTCGCCCAGGCCGACGCCGGGGAACCCATCGACGGGACGATCTTCGGCAGCCTCACGTCGGGGTATGTCCAGCGCGCCGCCGACCAACTCCCCAAGCAGGGAACGCGCGGGGCGTGGAAGGTGACCCACGATTACATCGCCGATCAGCGCCTACTGGGCCGATGCAGCATCGCCGACGAGGCTCTGGTGTTCGGCCGCGCTCCGGCCGCACGGCGGGCGGCTCCTGCCCGAAAGCGCCGCGCCTCCGTCTAGAGCCCACGGACTCCTTGCGCGCAAAACTAGAACGTGTTCTAGTAGAGGCTGTGAGGACAAGCCCCATCGCCGATCCCGTCGCGACCGTTCCCCCTCCCACCGCGACCATCCTTTCGGCCCAGCTGACCAACCACTTCGACTACACCCGATCGCTCGGACCCGTGCTGTCCGTGTTCGCCCTCGCCTTGCGCGACGGGCGAATCGTCGGGTCGGTGAACAGCGACGGGAAGGTGTTCGTGCCGCCCGTCGAGTTCGACACGGTGACCGGCCGAGCCTCGGCGGAATTCGTCGACGTCGCGACCGTGGGCACCGTCGTCTCGTGGTCGTGGCAGGAGCAGCCGGTGCCCGCGCAGCCGTCCGACCGGCCATTCGCCTGGGCGCTGATCCGCCTCGACGGCGCCGACACCGCACTGTTGCACGCCGTCGCCGTCGACTCCCCCGCCGCCATGAGCACCGGGATGCGAGTGCACGCCACGTGGCGCGCGGCCCGCACGGGGCTCATCACCGACATCGCACACTTCGCCCCCGGCGACAGCATCGAGCAGGCGCCGAACAACACCGCCGAACTGCCCGACGATTCGCGCGGCATCATCGTGCGCACCCCGATCTCGACGGCGATCACCCACAGCGCCACCGAGGCCGAGTCGGTGTTCCTCGACGGCATCGCCCAGGGGCGCTTGATCGGCAACCGGATCGCCTCCGGCGTCGACGCCGGACGCGTCTACTTCCCGCCGCGCGACGTCAGCCCCGCCGACGGGGCACCGTCGGCCGAGTACGTCGACCTGCCCGACACCGGTATCGTCACCACGTTCTGCATCGTCAACGTGCCGTTCCAGGGCCAGCGGATCAAGCCGCCCTACGTCGCGGCCTACGTGCTGCTCGACGGCACGGACATCCCGCTGCTGCACTTGATCCTCGACTGCCCTGCCGACGAGGTCCGCATGGGCATGCGCGTGAAGGCGGTGTGGTTGCCGCAGGACGAGTGGGAGCACTCGGTGGGCAACATCAGCCACTTCCAGCCGACCGGCGAGCCCGACGCCGAGTACGCCACCTACCAGGAGCACGTGTGATGACCACCCCGAAAGTCGCGGTCGTCGGATTCGCGCACAGCCCCAACGTCGCGCAGACGCACGGCACCACCAACGGCGTCGAAATGTTGATCCCCTGCTTCGACAAGCTCTACGCCGAGCTCGGCATCGTCCGTACCGACATCGGCTTCTGGTGCAGCGGATCGTCGGATTATTTGGCCGGGCGCGCCTTCTCGTTCATCTCGGCCATCGACGCGATCGGCGCCATGCCGCCGATCAACGAGTCGCACGTCGAGATGGACGGCGCGTGGGCACTGTACGAGGCCTACGTCAAGATCCTGACCGGTGAGGTCGACCTCGCCCTGGCCTACGGGTTCGGCAAGCCGAGCGCATCGGACGCCGATCTGACGCTGGCGCTGGAGACCGACCCGTACACCGTCGCGCCACTGTGGCCCCGCGCCAGTTCGCTGGGTGGCCTGCAGGCCCGCGCTGGGATCGACGCGGGCGCCTGGACCGAGGCCGACATGGCCGCGGTGGCTGCGCGCACCACCGGCAAATCCGTGGACGAGTTGCTGGCCGCACCGTACGTCGCCGACCCCCTGCGCGCCCATGACATCGCGCCGTTCGCCGATGCCGCGGCAGCCGTCATCCTCGCCTCCGAGGAGCGGGCGCGCGAACTGGTCGCCAACCCGGCATTCATCACCGGCTGGGACCACCGGATCGACTCGCCGAACTTCGGCGCCCGGGACCTCACCGCCTCACCGTCGACGACGCTGGCCGGCGACACCGCCTTCGGCGACCGCAGCCGTGCCGTCGACGTCGCGGAGATCCACGCCGCCTTCACCCACGAGGAGCTGATCGTGAAGCAGGCCCTGCGACTACCCGACTCGGTGCGGATCAATCCGTCCGGCGGTGCACTGGCCGGAAACGCGTTGTTCTCCGCAGGCCTGCAACGGATCGGCTACGCCGCGCACGCGATCCTCGCAGGCGACGCCTCGACGGCAGTCGCCCACGCGTCGGGCGGGCCGGTCCTGCAACAGAACATGGTCGTCACGCTGGCTTCGGAGGTGGCTTCCTGATGGGTTACCGCAATCGCGCCGCGGTGCTGGGCACCGGGCAGACCAAGTACGTTTCCAAGCGCCCCGACGTCACAATGGCCGGTATGTGCCGTGAGGCCATCGACGCCGCTCTCGCCGACGCGGGGGTCTCGATCGACGAGATCGACGCCATCGTCGTCGGCAAGGCCCCCGACCTGTTCGAGGGCACCATGATCCCCGAGTTCGCGATGGCGCAGTCGTTGGGCGCCGTCGGCAAGCGGCTCATCCGCGTGCACACCGCGGGTTCGGTGGGCGGTTCGACCGCCAACGTCGCCGCATCCCTCGTCTTTGCCGGCGTGCACAAGCGCGTGCTCGCCGTTGCATGGGAGAAGCAGTCGGAGTCCAACGCCATGTGGGCGCTGTCGATCCCGGTGCCGTTCACCAAGCCGGTGGGCGCTGGCGCCGGCGGCTTCTTCGCGCCGCACGTGCGCGCCTACATCCGCCGTTCCGGAGCACCGTCGCACATCGGTGCCATCGTCGCGGCGAAGGACCGTCGCAACGGGGCGCTCAACCCGCTGGCACACCTGCACCAGCCGGACATGACGGTCGAGAAGATCATGGAGTCCCAGATGCTGTGGGACCCGATCCGCTTCGACGAGACCTGCCCGTCGTCCGACGGCGCGTGCGCGCTGGTCATCGGCGCGGAGGACGTCGCGGATTCCGCCGTGGCCGCGGGCAACCCGGTGGCGTGGATCCACGCGACCGCGATGCGCACCGAGCCGCTGAGCTTCGCCCACCGCAACGTCGTGAACCCGCAGGCCGGTCGGGACGCGTCGGCCGCACTGTGGAAATCCGGCGGGATCACCAATCCGATCGAGGAGATCGACGCCGCGGAGATCTACGTGCCGTTCTCCTGGTTCGAGCCGATGTGGCTGGAGAACCTGGGCTTCGCGCCCGAGGGCGAGGGCTGGAAGCTGACCGAGGCCGGCGAAACGGAGATCGGCGGGAAGATCCCGTTCAACGCTTCCGGCGGCGTCTTGTCGTCGAATCCGATCGGCGCGTCGGGCATGATCCGGTTCGCCGAGGCCGCCATTCAGGTGATGGGCAAGGGCGGCGACCACCAGGTCAAGGATGCGCGCAAGGCCGTCGGGCACGCCTACGGCGGCGGTTCGCAGTACTTCTCGATGTGGCTGGTCGGGGCGGACAAGCCCGAGCACTGAGCCCGACATGCTGACGAAGCCCCCCTGCTGACTCTCCGAGGGAAATACTCCCTCGACCGGTCACCAGGGGGGCTTTTTCAGCAGCTGCCTACTTCGTCGGCTGAAGTGCGACCTTCTTCGACGTGCAGGTCTTGCGCGCCGGCACATGCGAAGCCTTCTTCGGCGCGCAGGTCGCGGTCTTCTCAGCCTTCTGCGGGACGAGCACCGTCACGAAATCCAGCGCCTGAGCCAGGCCGGAGTTGTCCTTGACGAGTCGGTCAACGTTGCGCCGCAGCTGCTTGGCGGTCGGGTCGGTGGCGGCAGCCTTGGCGACCGGTGCGGGGAGCGCACCGACGAGCTGGTCGACCTGTGCCGCGCGAAGCTTCGCCTTGGCGTTCGCCTGCTTGCGTGCGGAGACCTTGACCGGAGCCGACGCGTAGGAGGCGCCGATGCCGGCACCGACAGTCGCCCCGATGACACCGCCGATCACCGCGCCGATGATGGGCGACGCGACGGTGGCCAGGGGAACCGCGATGACGCTGAGCAACGGGACGGCGACGATGCAGAGCACGCTACCGACGACGGTCGGGGACGTGGCGGCCGCGCAGGCAGCCGTGCCGATTGCTGCGATGCCGACGCCGACCGCACCGACGAGCGGGGCGACCAGGAATCCGACGCCGAACCCGATCACCGCGCCGACAGCGGCACCGGTGAGGGTGGACAGTCCGACGACGTCGGGGCTGGCCACGGTGTGGCGGAACCCGTCGGCGGCCTTCTTCAGCGGCGTGTTGGCCTTGATGGCCGGCGGGGCCGACAGCGGAGTGGCGGCGACGTTCAGTGCGACGGCGGTGTCCGTCATCACCGCGGCGGCGGCCGGCGACGTCGCGGGGTTGAGGCCGGAGGTGAAGCGCATGGCGGTCGCCGGTGCCGGCTTCGCAGTCGGAGCGGTGTGCGCGGCGGCGATGGGTGCCGCAGCGGCCGAGAATGCGGGCGTGGCCGCGGTGGCGACGCCGGCAGCCAAGGCCAGGCCGACCAGTCCGACGGTGGCCGTGCGGATGCCGCCCGGGGATTTACTCGGGCCCAATGCGGCCCCTTCGGTGATGCCGGTATCCATGATCCAAGCCTTCCGTTGTGCGCGATCGCGCCGTCCTCATGCCATCTGACGGCGCAATCCTAAGGCGCACAGCGAGAAACCGCTCAGTGAGAGGACATCGACGTGATGAGGCTCATAAATAGCCCTGAACTGCGACGATGACCTCACCGATGAACGGCGGTCGTCCGCGCGGTATCACCGGAAGACCGCTACGAGACGCGACGCTCCGGCAACGCGCAGGCCGCTCCATCCGACATACCGGTCGGGCGGACACCCAAAGCCTGGTTGAGCCGTGCGCGCTGGTTCTCCCAGGCGATCTCGGCGGCCAATTCGGCGACCTGCCCCTTGGTGAAGTGATCGAGGAGTCCCTCGCGGATGCGAGTCAGGTCGTCACCGACGGCCGGCGTCGCGGTCATCGCCTCGGCGAAGGACAGCACCAGCTTCTCCAGGTCGGTGTAGACATCGGACTCGGCGTAGACGGGTAGGTCGCGCAGCGCCTGCTCGCTGATGCCGGCGGTGCGGGCCAGAGCGGAGCCGATGTCGAGGCAGAACTCGCAGCTAACCATCCCCGCTGACTTGAGCAGCGCGAGCTCCTTGTAATGCGGGTCGAGGCGGTTGGAGAACAGTAGCGACACCTCGTACCCCCCGGTGGCGATGAGCACCTGTGGCCGCCGGACCAGCCAGGCATAAAGGTCCATGCGATTCCGCTTGGACTTCGCAAAAACCTTGAGGTAGCTCCAGAGACGGTGAAGTGCGCGCATAGTGTCCTCCTGACTGCGCTGCCCGACACCGGGAGCGGAGCGAGCGGGTCGAGTTTTCGGATCGGTCTACTCCTCCTTGGTCGCGGCGGCACCCACCGTAACGCCGGAGCGCACCGATGTGACCGGCCTCACCCGTCCAGCGGGGCGGCCCGTCCCGCTGAGCGGAGCCCCGGCCGTGCGGCGATCGCGACGGCCAGCGGCACGACGAACCCGACTCCGAGGACAGCGAGGTTCCCCACGTACTCGGGACCGCTGAGCAACTCGGCCGGGTGGAAGAGGTGATAGGCGAAGTGCGGCAAGGCGAAGGCCGTCAACGACACCCCGGCGACAAAGACCAGCGGGCGCAAGCCCCACCACGCGGCGATCGTGACGAAGACCCCGGTCGCGAGGAACCCCGCGCCGGCGTCGGAGACGAGGTGGGCGTTGAATGGTGGCTCGGCGGCGACCAACAGCGGACCGAAACCCGGGAAGTGGTCGTAGAAATGGCGAGGATTGAACACCGCCCACAGACCCACGAGAAGCTGTGGGACTGCCAGCAGCCCCAGTGCTGCGCGCGACCAGTCAGGCACTGCGCTGGACGGCCGCGACAACCGCGCGGACCGATCTTTCGTAGAGGGGCTCATACCCCGTCTTCGCTCCCGGGCACCCCGCTGTAACGCTGCCGCGGCAAACCCCACCCGCACCGCACTGCGCTGGTCCAGAATCAGAGCCATGCACCCCAAAGACGAGCGCATGGGCGCCTTCGACGCTGTCATGTACGACATCGAGGGCGACCCGCTGCTCCGGTCAGCGATCGTCTCGTTCATCGTTCTCGACAAGGCTCCCGACCGCCAGCGCCTCGTCGAGCGCACCGAACGCCTGACCCGCAAGTTCCCCCGACTACGCCAGCGAGCGGTCGGCAATCCGTTCTCCCCGGCCCCGCCCCGCTGGGAGACCGACCCGAATTTCGACCCGGCCTACCACGTGCGCTGGCGCCGCCTCGACGAGTCGGAGGCCGACCTGGGCGGCGCCCTGGTGTACGCGGCCCGGCTGGGCGACGGCGACTTCGACCATTCGCGGCCACTGTGGGAAATGTCGGTGCTCACCGGGCTCGACGGTGGTCGTGCGGCGGTGATCTTCAAGGTCCACCACTCCGTCGCCGACGGCATGGGCAGCGTGGCGATGAGCGCATCGTTCTTCGACCTCACGCCCGAGGAGCCCGACCTCGGGCCGCTGCCCCCGGCCCCGGAGGCCGATCCGGCCGGACTGCTCGACCGCGTCCGACAGGCAACGCAGTTCGAGATCGGCGCGTTGGGCGAGGTGGCCGTCGGTAGCGCGAAGGCCTACGTCCGATCGATCCGCAGCCTGGTCACCAATCCGGTCGGATCCGTGGTCACCACGTGGCGCACCACCACGTCGGCGGCGGCACTGCTGGCCCCGCAGAGCGATCCGCTTTCGACGTGGATGCGCGGCCGGTCGCTCACCAGCGCCTTCACGCTTCTCGACGTCCCGCTCGACAAGTTGAAGGCTGCCGCCCACGAAGCCGGGGTCACTCTGAACATCGTCTTCATCGCTGCGGTCGCCGACGCGATCGGCATTTATCACCGTCAGCACGACCACCCGATCGACGGCTTCCGCATCAACATGCCGATCAGCCTGCGCGCGCCCGGCGACGAGGCGACCGGCAACCACTGGGTGCCCGCCCGCTTCATAGTCCCGTGCGGCGAAAAGGGCCCGACGACTCGGCTCAAGCAACTGGTCGACGTCGTCGACACCGCCCGCAACGATCCGGCCCTGGGGCTGGCGGAGGGCACGTACAAGGTGATGGCACTGTTGCCGGCACCGGCGACCGAACGCCTCGCGGGCATGATGATGAAGGGCGTCGACGTCGCCGCGACCAACGTGCCCGGTCCGCCGTTCCCGGTCTTCCTGGCCGGGGCGCAGGTGACGACGCTGGTCCCGTTCGCCCCCAAGTCGGGCGCGGCGATCAACATCGCCCTACTCACCTACAACGGCACCGCGAACTTCGGAATCAACGTCGATCCGGCCGCCGTCCCCGATCCCGACGAGTTCACCGCGTGCCTGGCGCAGGCCCTCGCCAAGTACACCGAGGACTAGTCCGACCCTCCGGAGACCAGACCGGGTTCAGGGCGAAGAACGGGTCCGCCGCCAGGCGATCACGAACGTCACCAGCAGCACGACCGCCAGCACGCCCTCGGTGAGGTGCAGCGCAGCTCCCCACGCCCACACGTTGACTTCGCGGATACCGTGGACGCCGAGCATGATCCCCAGTGGCACCGCGGCGGCCACGCCCAGGACCAGCCACTGACGGTCGAGGCAGGCGACCATCGCAACGAACCCGACGGCGATCAGCGCGAACCCGCCTTCGGTCATCGCGTGCGGTGAGAACGGTTCACCGATGTTCTCCGCGATCCACGACCCCGACGTCAGCGACGACACCCCCTGGAAGAACAGCACCGCACCGAGTACCGCAACGGCAATCCGCGGCCAGCGCCACAGGTCGCGTCGAGACGTCGTCGGGCGTCGCGAGCCCGGACGCGCCGCGGTGGGCCGGGTGTGGGAGGGCCGCGCTTGAACCGGACGATCAACAGCAGGGCGAGAACGGCCAGGGTCGACCTGCGCGCGGGCGATCCTCTCTGCGATCCGATCGGTCGCCTCCGCCGACGGCACTACGGTGAACGCGTCCGTCAGCCAGGCGAGTGTGGGGTCGCTGCGGTCACCGGCGATCGCGTCGGTGACGGCGACGTCGAGGGCATCGGCGGCGGCCTGATCATCGTCGAAGATCTCAGTCATCCGATCACCTCCTTCCGCAGTTTGCCGACCGCGCGGTACACCAGCATTCGCGCGGCGGGCGCCGAAACCCCCAGTGCGGCACCGATTTCCGACGACGAGAGGCGTGCCCCAAATCGCATTGCCACCGCGTCGCGTTCCCGCGCGGTCAAGACCGACAGGTGGGCCCGCACCTCGTCGCCGGCGATGCGGCGCAGGGTCGCGGTCTCCGGGTCGTCGTCGGGCGCGGTCTGGTCGTCGGCGATGGTTTCCACCGGCACCTCCCGACCCTGTTTGCGCCACCAATTCGCGATGCCGTGCCGGGCGATCCCGGTCAGCCACGCCCCGACCGTCCCCATCGTCGGGTCGTAGCGGTCCCACGAACGCAGCGCGGCGACGAACACTTCGCTGATCACGTCCTCGGCGTCGGCGTCCGAGGGCACACGCACACGCACGTAGCGCCACAGCGGCGTCACGTGCTCGCGGTAAATGCCCTCAAATCCACCGTCCATCCATCACCTCTTCGCGCCGGACGGCCACACTGTAACGCCGCGCGCACAGTCGGAACGCAAATCCAACACCGAACCCTTGTTTCCAACACCGGTCCATGTTGGAAACCTGGGCGGCGTGTTGGAAACACCGGCGTCAGACGACTCAGGCCAGCAGCGCCTGCGCGAACTCCCGGGCTGCTTGCAGATCGTCGGCATCGGGGCGGCCACGCTTGGCGCCGCCGAACCAGCCGAAGGGCGGGGAGGTGTCATGGCCGCGGCAGAAGAACTCTCCGACGACGGTCAGCCCCGCGCGCGTCAACTGCCGCTGCAGGGGTTTGGTGGTCAACGGCGGAAAGCCGCTGGTGCCGAAGACGAAGGCGCGGCCATTCAGTCCACCCTCGGGCAGGGCGGCGATGAAGTCGCGCAGCCGTGCGTGCACCCGCTGGTTGTAGATTCCCGACCCGAAGCCAATGAGGTCATAGGATGCGAGATCCTCGACCGTCACGTCTTCCGGCTCGACCACCGGCGAATCCAGCACCGACGCCATCACGTCGGCGACCTTCCGGGTATTGCCCCGCGAGACGGACACACAGATCAGCAATGCCTTCATGCCCCTCCTTCGCGCCCGTCAGATCTACCGTAACGCCGTGCGCCCGACGAGTTTCCAACTCTGCGCAGCAGTTTCCAACACCTGACTGTGTTGGAAGGCGCCGCGCCGTGTTGGAAACAGCGCGACTAGGCCGGGCGGAGGCTCTGGATGGTCTTCTCGACCTCCCAGAAGGCGCGCAGCGCGGCGAGCTTGCCGTCGGCGTCGGCGCGGTAGGTGAAGACACCCTTCGCCTCGGAGATGTGGCCGGCGATGTGGGTGACGATCTTCCCGACGTAGGCGACCTCATTGCCGCAGATGATCTCCTCGTCGAAGACGAAGTCGAGCTTCTCGGTCGTGGCAATCGTCTTGTCCCAGAACTCCGAGAGTGCAGCGCGACCGCGGTGGCCGACGCCCTCCTCGTCGAACATCGACGGCCCGACCGGGTCCTCGACGATCCCGTCCTCGGCGAAAATGTCGAGCCAGGCTTCCTTGTCGCGTGCAGCGACGGCCTCGCGGGACTTACGGCCGACGACAACGCCGGGAGCGTTCTCGCGGTCGATGTTCAGATAGGCGGGAGCGCTCACTTACCCGTCCCGTAGTCGACCTGCAGCTCCTTGAGCCCGTTGATCCAGCCGTGGCGCAGGCGGCGCGGCTGAGCCAGCTTGGTGATGTCGGGGATGATGTCGGCGATCGCGTTGAACATCAGGCCGATCTCCATGCGCGCGAGGTTGGCGCCCACGCAGAAGTGCGTGCCGTTGCCACCGAAGCCGACGTGCGGGTTGGGGTCGCGCAGGACGTTGAACTCGAAGGGCTTGTCGAAGACCTCTTCGTCGTAGTTCGCCGAGCCGTAGAACATGCCGACGCGGTCACCCTTGGCGATCTTCACGCCGCGGATCTCGGTGTCGACCAGCGCGGTGCGCTGGAAGCTGTTGACCGGGGTGGCCCAGCGGACGATCTCGTCGACGGCGGTGGCGGGCCGCTGCTCCTTGAAGATCTCCCACTGCTCGGGGTTGTCGAGGAAGGCGTTCATGCCGTGGCTGATCGCGTTGCGGGTGGTCTCGTTGCCCGCGACGGTCAGCAGGATGAAGAAGTAGCCGAACTCGATCTCGTCGAGCGAGTGGCCGTCGATGTCGGCGTTGACCAGCTGGGTGACGATGTCGTCGGCCGGGCACTTACGACGCGCATCGGCCATGTTGTAGCCGTAGCCGAGGATCTCCGCGGATGCCACCTGAGGATCGATCGGGAAATCGGGGTCTTCGGCGTTCATCATCGAGTTCGACCAGTCGAAGAGCTTCATCCGGTCTTCCTGCGGCACGCCGAGCAGGTCGGCGATGGCCATGAGCGGTAGGTCGACGGCGACCTGGTGCACGAAATCGCCGTTGCCGGAGTCAGCCGCCTCCTGCACGATCTTGCGCGCCGCCTCGTCGAGCTTCTCCTCCAGGCCGTGTACTGCACGCGGGGTGAAGGCCTTCGCGACGATCTTGCGCAGGCGGGTGTGCTCGGGCGGGTCATGGTTGATCAGCAGGCCGGCCTTGGTGACCTCCAGCGCCTCCGGCGGCATGTCGTCGTCGAACCGCATGATGACGCCGTTCTCCGCGGCCGACCAGTCCTCGGCGTTCTTGGAGATGTCGCGGATGTCGGCGTGCTTGGTGACGACCCAGTAGCCACCGTCGCTGAAGCCGCCGCCCTTGCCGGGCAGTTGGGCGTTCCACCACACGGGTGCAGTCTTGCGGAGCTGGGCGAACTCCTCCTGGGGCACGCCGTCTTCCATCAAGTCGGGGTTGGTGAAATCCCACCCCTCTTGCGTCATGAAGGGACACTGCGCTGCCGCGTCGCCCTGCGCGACTACGGTGTCGTTCGCCTGGGTCACGTCTAAACCTCTTCCGGACTGTCCGGCCGAGCTGCGGCCGAATGGAACGTGTTTCAGTTCACGTTACTCAATACTCTGCCACACGGCATAGACGGGAACAAGAACTTGTTCTAGTTTTGAGGGCGAACGTCCCCCAACGGAAAGAAGTGAGCACATGGGTGTGCCGGTAATCGTAGAAGCGGCGCGGACGCCGATCGGCAAGCGCAACGGCTGGCTCTCGGGTTTGCACGCGACGGAGATCCTGGGCGCCGCCCAACGTGGTGTCATCGAGCGCGCCGGCATCGACCCCGAGCTCGTCGAGCAGGTCATCGGCGGCTGCGTCATGCAGGTCGGCGAGCAGGGCAACAATGTCACCCGCACCGCGTGGCTGCACGCCGGGCTGCCGTGGCAGACCGGCGCGACCACCGTCGACTGCCAGTGCGGATCGGCCCAGCAAGCCAATCACCTGATCGCGGGCCTGATCGCCACCGACACCATCGACGTCGGCGTCGCCTGTGGCATCGAGGCGATGAGCCACGTCCCGCTGGGCGCCAACGTCGGCGAGAACGCCGGACCGCGTCGGCCCGAATCGTGGTCCATCGACATGCCCAACCAGTTCGACGCCGCTGAGCGCATCGCCCAGCGCCGCGGAATCACCCGGGCCGACCTCGACGCTTTCGGCCTGCGCAGCCAGCAGCTGGCCAAGCAGGCCTGGGACGAGGGCCGCTTCGACCGTGAGGTCCTCACCGTCATCGCCCCCGAGGCGACCAAAGAGGGCGAGCTGACCGGCAACAAGCTCACCGTCGACCGCGACCAGGGCCTGCGCGACACCACCGCCGAGTCGCTCGCCGCGCTCAAGCCGGTCATCGAGGGCGGCCTGCACACCGCGGGCACCTCGTCGCAGATCTCCGACGGTGCTGCCGCGGTCCTGCTCATGGACGAGGCCAAGGCCAAGGCGCTGGGCCTCAAGCCGCGCGCCCGGCTGCGTGCCCAGGCACTGGTCGGCGCGGAGCCGTACTACCACCTCGACGGCCCGGTCCAGGCCACCGAGCGCGTGCTGGCGAAGTCGGGAATGTCGCTGAGCGACATCGACCTGGTCGAGATCAACGAGGCCTTCGCCTCGGTCGTGCTGAGCTGGGCGCAGGTTCACAACGCCGACATGGACAAGGTGAACGTCAACGGCGGCGCCATCGCGTTGGGACACCCCGTCGGCTCTACCGGCGCCCGCCTGATCACGACCGCCCTCCACGAGCTGGAGCGCCGCGACGGCGAGACCGCGCTGATCACCATGTGCGCCGGCGGCGCGCTCTCGACCGGCACGATCATCGAAAGGATCTGACCGATGGCTGCACAAGAACGCCCCGATCAGTTGGACTCGCCGGTCGTGGCGGCGCTGATCAAGCTCGGGTCGCGGGCCAACACCCGCCTGTACCGGCTCACCCGCGGGCGTTTGGGCAAGACGTGGCGTATCGGCGCCGGGCTGCGCAATCCGGCGCCGGTGTGCCTGCTGACCAGCGTCGGACGCAAGTCCGGGCAGAAGCGCACCGTCCCGCTGATCTACCTGCGCGACGGTGACAACATCGTCGTCGTGGCCTCGCAGGGCGGGATGAAGAACAACCCGGCGTGGTACCTGAACGTCACGGCCGATCCGGCGGTGACCATCGAGGTCGACGGCAAGAAACTCGCACTCACCGCGCGGACCGCCGACGCCGACGAGAAGGCGGCATTGTGGCCGCGCTTGGTCGACCTCTACGCCGACTTCGACAACTACGAGGCGTGGACCGAGCGCGACATCCCCGTCGTCATCTGCGAGCCGTCGGGATCCTAGCCCCGCACATCTCGCGGATCGCCGCCCCGACCCAGCGGTCGAGGAAGGCGGCGAGGTCGTCGGCGTCGCGTCCGCTGTCGCCGACGACCAAGGACTGCATGGTGCGCAGGATGATCTCGGCGATGTCGTCGAGGACCGGCTCCAATCCCCACTCATCCCAGTCGACGGCCATCCGCGCCATCACCGACCGGGCGAACTCCTGGCCGACCGCCGAGGTGAACTCCCCGACAATCCCGAGACTCAGTTGGTCTCCGCGCAGCACGATGCCGACGTAGTCGTCGGCGGCCAGCTCGTCCATCACCGCGACGATCCCGTGGACCACGGCCTCATCGGGTCGGGTGGCGTTGCGCAGCTTCGCCGCAATCCGGTCGAGCAGCCCTCCGACCGCGTCCATCGCCGTCGCGGCGAGCAGCTCACCGGTGCTGGGGAAGTAGCGGTAGACGGTTTGCCTGGTCACCCCGAGGATGCGCGCGACGTCGGCGAGGTTGGTCGCAGCACCCTTCTCGTCGATCACGCCACGGGTGGCGACGAGGATGCGCGCGACGGCCTCGTCGTCGTCGAGCGGCGGATTCCCGCCCCAGCCATGGGTGCGCATGGCTGATCAGCCTAGCGGTATCGACGACCAGATTGCATGACCATACACACCAAACTATCGTGTATGGTGTAGTGACAACCGCCACACCGGCGCGAGCTTGAGAAGGATGGTCCCGATGACCGCAGCCACCCCCGTCTGTCCACTGGGCAAGGGCTTCGATTTCACCAATCCCGACGTCCTCGAGCGCGGGATGCCCGTCGCCGAGTTCGCCGAACTTCGCCGCACGGCGCCGATCTGGTGGAACGAGCAACCCGCCCTCGCACCGATCTTCGGCGACGAGGGATTCTGGGTGGTGTCCAAGCACGCCGACGTGCGCGACATCTCCAAGGACAGTGGACTGTGGTCGACCAACGCGAAGGGCGCGATCATCCGCCTGCCCGAGTACATGGAGCCCGATCAGCTCGAGTTCACCAAGGCCCTGCTGATCAACCACGACCCGCCCGAGCACACTCGGCTGCGCAAGATCGTGTCGCGGATGTTCACCCCGCGCGCGGTCCACGCCCTGGAGGAGACACTCGGTGCAACGGCCCGCCAGGTCGTCGAGGAGGCCGTCGCCAACGGCAGTGGCAACTTCGTCGACGACGTCTCGATCCACCTGCCGCTGAAGGCGATCATGGACCTACTCGGCGTGCCCGAGGCCGACCGCGATCGCATCCACCAACTGGTCGACTCGATCATCAACAGCGACGATCCCGACCAGCCGTTCGATCCGGTCACGGCCAACGCCGAACTGCTGGGTTACGCGTATGCGATGGCCGAGGAGCGTCGCAAGAACCCGACCGACGACATCGTCACCACGCTGGTCCAGGCCGGCGAGGACGGCGAGGCGATGACCGAGATCGAGTTCGGCTTCTTCGTCATCCTGCTCATCACCGCGGGCAACGAGACGACGCGCAACGCGACCAGCCACGGCATGAACGCGTTCTTCGACTACCCCGACCAGTGGGAGTTGTTCAAGCGCGAGCGTCCGACCGCGACGACGGTCGACGAGGTGCTGCGCTGGGCCACGCCCGTGCACGCCTTCCAGCGCACCGCCAACGCCGACACCCAGCTCAATGGTGTCAAGATCGCCAAGGGCGAGCGCGTCGGCCTGTTCTACAGTTCCGCGAACTACGACGAGGACGTCTTCGACGACCCGTTCTCGTTCAACATCCTGCGCGACCCGAACCCGCACCTGGCGTTCGGCGGCAACGGCGCCCACTTCTGCATCGGCGCCAACCTCGCCCGCATGGAGCTGGGGTTGATTTTCAACGCGATCGCCGACGTCATGCCCGACGTGACCCGCACAAGCGAGATCCAGCGAGTGCGCTCGGGATGGCTCAACGGCGTGAAGGGTCTCGGCGTCGACTACGGCTGCCCCGCCGGCAAGGCCTGACCAACCCACGCAACAACTACGGATCCCCACAACAGCTACGGGTGCAACCGCAGCAGTTGTGGGGATCCGTAGCGTTTGCGACTTCCTAGCCGACGGAGCGGCCCGCACCCTCCCAGAACCGGGCGCGCAGGGCCTTCTTGTCGGGCTTGCCGAGCGCGGTGAGCGGTAGGGCGTCGACGAAGAGGACCTCCTTGGGCGACTGCACCGCGCCCTTGCGCTCCTTCACCGACGCCTTGATCTCGTCGACGATGACCTTGCGCTCCTCGTCGGACTCCCCCGCTCCGGCCCGCAGCACGACGACGGCGGTGACGGCCTCACCCCACTTGTCGTCGGGTGCGCCGACGACGCCGACCTGCCCGACCGCGGGGTGTTCGGCGATGACGTCCTCGACCTCGCGCGGGAACACGTTGAACCCACCGGAGACGATCATGTCCTTGGTGCGGTCGACGATGAACCAGAACCCGTCTTCGTCTTCACGCGCGACGTCGCCGGTGTGCAGCCAGCCGTCGGCGGTGAACGTCTCCGCGGTCTGCTCGGGCAGATCGAGGTAACCACCGGCCAATAGCGGCCCGGACACGCAGATCTCGCCCGGCTCACCGCGCGGCACTTCGTTCCCATCGGGGTCGAGAAGTGCGGTGCGCAGGAACGCCGACGGCCGACCGCAGCTGCCCAGACGCGCGGGGTCGTGCTCGTCGCGGCTCAGGTAGCTGATGACCATGGGAGCCTCGGACTGGCCGTAGTACTGCGCGAAGATCGGGCCGAAGCGCTCGATCGCCTCGGCCAGGCGGACCGGGTTGATGGGCGAGGCCCCGTAGTAGACCGTCTCCAACGACGAGAGGTCGCGCGTCTGCGAGTCGGGGTGGTCCATCAGCGCGTACAGCATCGCCGGCACCAGCATCGTCGCGGTGATCTTCTGCTCCTCGATGGTCTTGAGCACCAGCGCGGGGTCGAAAGTCGGGAGCACGATCATCGTGCCGCCCTTGATCAGCGTCGGCGTGAAGAACGCGGCACCGGCGTGCGAGAGCGGCGTGCACATCAGGAACCGAGGGCGCTGCGGCCACTCCCACTCGGCGAGCTGGATCTGCGTCATCGTCGACATCGCCCGGGCGGTGCCGATCACGCCCTTGGGCTTGCCCGTCGTGCCACCGGTGTAGGTGATCGAGACGACGTGGTCGGGTGCCAGGCGCGCGGCCTTCAGCGGCTGCGGGCTGAACGTGGCGGCCGTCGCAATAATGTCGGTGCCGACCTCGGCGAGCTCGGGCGGGACGGGCCCCAGGGTGAGGACCTGCTTGAGTCCGGGCACCTTCTCCAGCAGTTCGACAGTCCGCTCGACGAACTTGGGTACCGGGTCGATGATCAGCGTCGATACACCGGCGTCGTTGAGGACATAGGCGTGGTCGTCGGCCGAGCCCAGCGGATGCAGCGCGGTCCGCCGGTACCCCTGGGTCTGGCCGGCGCCGATCACCAGCAGCACTTCGGGGCGGTTCAACGCCAAGAGCCCGACTGCGGTACCACCGCCGGCACCGACGGACTCGAAAGCCTGGACGTAGGTGCTGATGGCATCGGCCATCTCGGCACCGGTCAGCTCGACGTCACCCAGGTGCAGGACCCGACGGTTGGCGTGGCGGTGAAGGGCTGCGACGAGGAGGTCGCCGAGATGTGTGTCGCCGCGCAGCAGGTCGATTTCAGTCATAGGTCAAGACTAGGACGTGTTCTAGTTCTGCGGAAGTGCAACCCCACAATGTCCTGTTCACAACCCCCACTAGGACTGGTCACTAACTAGAACGTGTTCTATTTCACGCCGCGGCAAACTACCGATCAGTATGTTCAGCAGCGTTCGCTAAGTGGCTATACGATCGGTTTATGACCGACTTGGACCAGACCACCACCCGACGTGACATCACCGACGCGCTGTTCACCGCGCTCGAGCGCCGCCACGAAGTACTCGACGCAATCGTCGAAGCGGACGACCGCGCTGCGGCCGTCGATGCCATCGCCGAGCTGCTCGGCAAGTCGCACCTCGGTGCCGAGGCCATCCTCGGGATGTCGTTCTACCAGCTCACCAAGGATCGTCGTCGGGCCATCCAGGCTGAGCTCGAGGACCTCAATTCGGCGCTGACGTTCACCCTTGCCGAGCGGCCCGCCTCGAGCGGCGACACCCTGGACCTGCGGCCGTTCTCCCCGTCGGAGGACGCCGACCTCTTCCGCGTCCGCACCGACGATCAGGGCAGCGCTGGCGACGGCTCGGGCGCCCCAGCCGGCGACCTCGATGCCGAGATCGCTGCCGCCGCCCACCGGGTCGACGACGAGGAGGCCGTGTGGCTGGTCGCCGTCGAGGAAGGCGCCAAGGTCGGTCTGGTCATGGCCGAGCTCCACGACGGCGAGGTCGACGTCCGCATCTGGATCTCCCCCGACCACCGCAAGAAGGGCCTGGGTATGGCCGCGCTGCGCAAGTCGCGCTCGGACATGGCCGCCTACTTCCCCGGCGTCCCCATGGTCGTCCGCGCCCCCAGCTCGTAGGTCGCAGCGCGGCCCCATCGGTGGTCGAGTGACCGCGAGGAACGAGCGGTTGTACCGAGACCCGAGCCCGGCAGATCGAGACCTCTCAGCGGGCGCCGTAAGCCTTGACCGGCTCGGGGGAATCGGCGATCAGCTCGGACACGACCGGGCCGATCTCCGCGGGCTCCCAACGTGCGCCCTTGTCCTTCGACGCAGCGCGCTGCCAAGCGTCGAGCACGGTGATCGTGCCGCCCTCGACCTCGAACACGCGGCCGCTCACATCGCACGCGGGCGAACCCAGCCACACCACCAGCGGTGAGACGTTCGCGGGGTCCATCACGTCGAAAGAACCGTCGGTGGGCGCGGCCATCTGGGCGGCCATCGCCTCGCCTGCGCCCATGGTCATCGCGGTCCGCGCCGACGGGGCGATCGCGTTGACGGCGATGCCGTACCCGCCCATCTCGGCGGCGGCCTGGATGGTCAACTCGGCGATGGCGGCCTTCGCGGCGGAGTAGTTGCCCTGCCCCACCGACCCGAAGATCCCGGCCCCCGACGACGTGTTCACGACGCGCGCCACACGCTGCGCACCGGCCTTGGACTGTGCTCGCCAGTACTCGGCGGCATGGCGCAAGACCACGAAATGCCCCTTGAGGTGCACGCGGACGACGGAATCCCACTCGTCCTCCGAGAGCGACACCAACATCCGGTCGCGCACGAACCCGGCGTTGTTGATGACCGTGTCGAGGCCACCGAACTCGCGGATCGCCGTCGCCACCAGCTCGGCACCGGCCTCCCAGTCGGCGACGTCGGCACCGTTCGCGACGGCCTTACCGCCAGCCGCGACGATCTCGTCGGCGACGGCCTGCGCCGCATCGACGTTGAAGTCGTTGACGACGACGCTCGCCCCGTCGGCCGCGAAGGCCAAGGCGTGGGCGCGGCCAATGCCCTGCCCGGCGCCGGTGACGATGACGACGCGGTCGGTGCTCAGCTTCTCGGACATAGGTGCTCCTTGTGGTTCAGAGTTCGGGGTTCAGAGTGCAGGGATCAAGGACGTGGGCGGTCAGACGCTGTTGTCGGCATTGGCGGCGTCGAGGAACGCCGGCTTCTCACCGCCACCGTGCAGGGTCAGCGTCGAACCGGTGATGTAGGCCGCGAGCGGAGACAGCAGGAAGGCGACCGCATTCCCGACGTCGGCGGGTGAGGCCAGGCGGCCCATCGGGATCGTCGCCCCGACGGCCGCGACCCCGTCGGCGTCGCCGTAGTGCAGGTGCGAGAGTTCGGTCTCGATCGGGCCGCAGACGACGGAGTTGAGGCGCACCGTGGGCGCCCACTCGACGGCAAGGCTCTCGGTGAGGTTGTCCAGCCCCGCCTTGGACGCACCGTAGGCCGAGGTTCCGGGCGAGGGCCGGTGGCCGCTGACGCTGGAGACATTGACGATCGCCCCGCCCCCGTCCTGCCCGGCCATCACGGCGTGCGCGGCGCGTGCGACGACGAGCGGGGCCACCAGGTTCAGTTCGATGATCTTGCGCGCGAAGTTGTCCGAGGCATCGGCGGCCAGCGCGAACGGCGAGCCACCGGCGTTGTTGACGACGCCGTCGAGGCGGCCGTGCTTCTCGACGATCGCAGCGATCATCGTCGCAACGGCGTCGGAGTCGCGGACGTCGCAGGCGTGGAATTCATGGGGTGCCGGGCGAGGCTGATTGGGCTCGCTCACTTCGTTCCCGGCGCCCGGCGCGGTGCGCCCGCAGATGACCGGTACGGCACCCAGTCCGGCCAGGACCGACGCGATTCCGGCCCCGACACCGCGGGCTCCTCCGGTCACCAGCACCACCGCGCCGGACAGTCCGAGATCGACGGTGCCCGACGTCACGGGACGCGTAGTTGTCATGGCTGCTACCCTAGCAAACAACCAAGCACTTGCTTGGTTGAGTGTGCGCAAACGATGAGGAGCCACCCGTGCCCATCACGACCACCCGCGGTGAACCGGGAACCGACGACGCCGGCATCGTCACCGTGACCGTCGACTTCCCGCCCGTCAACGCCCTGCCCAGCGCCGCCTGGTTCGAGCTGGGCGACGCCATCCTGGCCGCCGGGAACGACGAGACCACCCACGTTGTCATCCTGCGTGCGGAGGGCCGCGGGTTCAACGCCGGCGTCGACATCAAGGAGATGCAGGCGACCAGCGGATTCGACGCCTTGATCGCCGCCAATCAGGGCTGCGCCGCGGCCTTCAGCGCGGTGTACGACTGCGCGGTCCCGGTGATCGTCGCGGTCAACGGGTTCTGCGTCGGCGGCGGCATCGGGCTGGTCGGCAATGCCGACGTCATCGTCGCCTCCGACGATGCGGTCTTCGGCGTGCCGGAGGTGGACCGCGGTGCGCTCGGCGCCGCCACCCACTTCGCGCGACTGCTCCCCCAGCACATGATGCGCACGCTCTACTACACCGCGCAGAACGCGACCGCCCAGCAGCTGCACCAGTTCGGCTCGGTCTATCGGGTCGTGCCGCGCGAGGAACTGCTCGACGCCGCGCTCGACGTCGCACGCAACATCGCGAAGAAGGACACCCGCGTCATCCGCCGCGCGAAGGCGGCGATCAATGGGATCGACCCCGTCGACGTGAAGAACAGCTACCTGCTCGAGCAGCGCTACACCTACGAACTGAACCTGGCCGGCGTCGCCGACGAGCATCGCGATGCCTTCGTTGAGACCGGCAAGCCGAAGGGGAACTGAATGGCCACCGACAAGACGTCCACCCTCGACGAGGTCATCGCCGAACTGGAAGACGGCATGACCATCGGCATCGGCGGCTGGGGCTCGCGGCGCAAGCCGATGGCCCTGGTCCGCGCCCTTGCCCGCTCCGACGTGAAGGACCTCACCGTCGTCACCTACGGTGGCGCCGATCTGGGCCTGTTGTGCGAGGCCGGCAAGGTCACCAAGGCCTACTACGGCTTCGTGTCGCTCGACTCGGCACCGTTCTACGACCCGTGGTTCGCCAAGGCGCGCACCACCGGCGCGATCACCGTCCGCGAGATGGACGAGGGCATGGTCAAGTGCGGGCTGGAAGCGGCAGCCGCACGACTGCCCTTCCTACCGATCCGCGCGGGCCTGGGCTCCGATGTCCCCGCGTTCTGGGAGGGCGAGCTCAAGACCGTGCAATCCCCCTACCCCGACGCCGATGGGCGCACGCAAACGCTCATCGCGATGCCCGCGCTGCGCCTCGACGCCGCGTTCGTGCATCTCGACCGTGCCGACTGCCACGGCAACGCCGCCTACACCGGGGTCGACCCGTACATGGACGCCATTTACCTGGCCGCCGCGGACCGTCGCTACCTGGAGACCGATGAGCTGGTCTCCACTCAGGAACTGGTCGACTCGGTCGAGCGGGAGCGCCTGATCATCAACCGGATGGACGTCGACCGCGTGGTCCACACCCCGAACGGCGCGCACTTCACGTTCAGTGGCAGCTACGGCCGCGACGAGGCGTTCCAGCGGTTCTACGTCGAATCGGCCGGCGACGAGCAGACCTGGACTGCGTTCAAGACGCGCTTCCTCGACGTCGACGAGGCGACCTATCAGGCCGAAGTCACCAAGTGGCGCGCCGAGCAGGAGGAAAGCAAGTGAGCACCACAACCGACATCACCCGCGCTGAATACTGCGTGACCGCGTGCGCCGACATCTTCACCGGCGCCGGCGAGATCATGGCCTCGCCGATGGCACCGGTGCCGCTGCTGGGCGCTCGCCTCGCACGGCTGACGACCGAGCCCGATCTGCTGATCACCGACGGCGAGTGCCTGATCCTGGCCGACACCCCGCCGATCGGGAAGGTGGGCCCGACGGAGGGCTGGATGCCGTTCCCGAAGGTCTTCGACGTCGTCGCGTCGGGCCGTCGCCACGTCGTGATGGGCGCCAACCAGGTCGACCGATTCGGTAACCAGAACTTGTCGGCCTTCGGTCCGCTGCAGCATCCGACGCGGCAGATGTTCGGCTCGCGCGGCGCGCCGGGCAACACGATCAACCATCCGACGAGCTACTGGGTCCCGCGGCATTCCAACCGGGTCTTCGTCGAGAAGGTCGACATCGTCTGCGGCGTCGGCTACGACAAGGTCGACCCGACCAATCCGGCCTTCGACTACCTGCACATCCACCGCGTGGTCTCCAACCTCGGAGTCTTCGATTTCAGCGGTCCTGACCACACGATGCGCGCATTGTCGCTGCACCCGGGGGTCACCGCCGCCGACGTCGCCGAGAACTCCTCCTTCGAGATCGTCGGGCTCGACGAGGCGCCGGAGACCGCCGCTCCCACCGAGGAGCAACTGCGGATCATCCGCGAGGTCCTCGACCCCAAGGGCGTGCGCGAGCGCGAGGTCAAGGCGTGAGCGCCCCGTCGCTCTCGACGCGGTTCACCGACCTGGTCGGGATCAAGTACCCGATCGTGCAGACCGGCATGGGTTGGGTGTCGGGGCCGGCGTTGACGTCGGCGACGGCCAATGCCGGCGGGCTGGGCATCTTGGCGTCGGCGACGATGACCTACGACGAGCTCGAGGCGGCCATCGCCAAGACCAAGACGCTCACCGACAAGCCATTCGGCGTGAACCTGCGTGCCGATGCGACCGACGCCCCGGAGCGGATCGACCTGCTGATCCGCGAGGGCGTCAAGGTCGCGTCGTTCGCACTCGCACCGAAGGCCGAGCTGATTGCGAAGCTCAAGGACCACGGCATCGTCGTGATCCCGTCGATCGGTGCCGCCAAGCACGCGGTGAAGGTCGCTTCGTGGGGTGCCGACGCGGTGATCGTGCAGGGCGGCGAGGGCGGCGGCCACACCGGCCCGGTCGCGACAACGCTGCTCTTGCCGTCGGTCGTCGACGCCTTGGGCGGATCCGACGGCCAGACGTCGATTCCCGTCGTCGCGGCGGGCGGCTTCTTCGACGGTCGCGGACTGGTCGCGGCGCTGGCCTACGGCGCCGAGGGCGTAGCGATGGGCACGCGCTTCCTGCTGACCTCGGATTCGGCGGTGCCCGACTCGGTCAAGCAGGAGTACCTGCAGCGAGGACTGAGCGACACGGTCGTGTCGACGAAGGTCGACGGTATGCCCCACCGGGTCCTGCGGACGCAGCTCGTCGAGGCCTTGGAGAGCGGGTCGGGGGCACGGGCGCTTGTCGCTGCCGCGCGCAATGCCAACGAGTTCAAGCAGATGACCGGCATGAAGTGGACGACGATGCTGCGCGACGGGCGCACCATGCGCAAGCAGGGCGAGCGCACGTGGCAGCAGGTCATCATGGCCGGCAACACGCCGATGCTACTGAAGGCGGGGCTGGTCGAGGGCAACACCGAAGCGGGCGTCCTCGCGTCGGGCCAGGTCGTCGGCATGATCGACGACTTGCCGTCGTGTGACGAGCTGATCCAATCGATCATGACCCAGGCCCACGCCCGGCTGGCCACACTGAAGAATTTCAGTTAAGGGCTATTAACTCAAGCGGTTCTGGGGAATACTTGACGACATGTCGTCGCCTTCCCCTGAACCGTTGTGGACCCCCTCCGCGCAGCAGATCGCCGATGCGCGGATCACCGATTTCGCCCGGCACGTCAGGCGCCCCGACGACGACTACGACGCGCTCTGGAACTGGTCGGTCACGGACCTACCCGGTTTCTGGGCCGCGATCTGGGGCTACTTCGGTCTCGACGCGGCCAGCGACTACGACGAGGTGCTCGCTGATCCGACGATGCCCGGCGCACAGTGGTTCACCGGCGCGACGGTCAACTTCGCCGAACACCTACTGAACCAGGGCGAGCCCGGCGACGTCGCGCTCGTCGTCGCCGATGAATCCGGACAATCCACGTCGTGGACGCGTGAGCGCCTGCGCGACGAGGCGGGGGCCCTCGCGGCCACGCTCAAAGCGGCCGGTGTCGGCCGGGGCGACGTCGTCGTCGGATATCTCCCGCACATCGCCGAGACGATCGTCGCCTTCGCAGCGACCGCGTCACTGGGCGCCATCTGGTCGGGCGTCGGGCAGGACTACGTCGCCGACGCCGCCATCGACCGCTTCGGCCAACTCGAGCCGAAGGTGCTCATCACCTCCACCGGCTACCACTTCAACGGCAAGCAGCACGAACGCCGGGCAGACGTCGTACGGCTGCGCGACGGCCTGCCGACCGTCACGACGACCATCGTCGTCGAACGTCTCGGATTCGACGGTGAGGGGCTGGGCACGTCGTGGGCCGACGCGGTCGCGACCCCAGCCGAGTTCGCCCCGGTCCGCGTGCCGTTCGACCATCCGCTGTGGGTGCTCTTCTCGTCCGGCACCACCGGCGTACCGAAGGGCCTGGTCCACGGGCACGGCGGAATCCTCGTCGAGATGCTCAAGCAGTTGGGCCTGCACTGGGATCTGCGCGCCGACGACCGGGTGTTCTGGTACACCTCGCCGAGCTGGATGATGTGGAACGCGCAGATCTCCGCACTCGCGCTCGGGGCGTCGGTGATCTGCTACGACGGTTCGCCGACCTTCCCCGACGCCGCCGCGATGTGGGACCTCGTCGACGAGCACGAAGTGACGTTCTTCGGCACCAGCCCCGGCTATCTGCTGGCCAGCCAGACCGCCGGGGTGACCCCGATCAGCGGGTCGCGCACGCTGGCGCGGCTGCGTGCGATGGGCAGCACCGGATCGCCGCTGTCGCCCGACATCCACCGCTGGCAGGCGCAGCAGCTTCCCGGCGTCCCCCTGTGGTCGATCTCCGGCGGTACCGACGTATGCAGCGCGTTCATCGCCGGCGTCCCGACGGTCCCGGTGTGGCCGGGCGAGCTGTCGGTGCGGTGCCTGGGGTCGGCGGTGGCGTCCTGGGGTCCCGCCGGCGCCGGGAGCGAAGCGAGCGGGCCGAATGGTGACGGCGAGGAGGTACCGAACGGTACCGTCGGCGAACTCGTGCTGACCGTGCCCATGCCGTCCATGCCGGTGAAGTTGTGGAACGACCCTGACGGCAAGCGCTACCGCGACGCGTATTTCGAGATGTACCCGCACGCGTGGCGGCAGGGCGACTGGATCACGATCACCGACCGCGGCACCGTCGTCATCCACGGCCGCTCCGACTCGACGCTCAACCGACACGGCGTCCGCATGGGCAGCGCCGACATCTACGCCGCAGTCGACACCGTCGACGGGATCGTTGAGTCGCTGGTCATCGGCGCCGAGCAGACCGACGGCTCGTACTGGATGCCACTGTTCGTGGTGCTGGAGCCTGGGCGCGAGCTCGACGACGAGCTGGTCACCGCCATCAAGTCCCGCATCCGCGAGCGCGCGTCGGCCCGCCACGTCCCCGACGAGGTGATCGCCGTTCCAGGCATCCCCCACACCCGCACAGGCAAGAAGCTCGAGGTCCCGGTGAAGCGCCTGTTGCAGGGCGCCGAACTCGCCGCGGTGGTCAATCCCGCCTCGGTCGACGACCCAAGCCTGTTGGACGTTTTCGCCGAGTTGGCCACCAAGCGGTAACCACCGACAACGGCTACGGATTCCGACGTCGGCTACCGTCGCAACGGTAGCCAATGTAAGGACACGTAGCCGTTGTGGCGCTGGTCGGACCCCGTACGCTCAACGACGTGGATCTGCGCCGATTCCCCGACGTCGAGGGGCCAGGGCTCGTCGCCATTGACGCGGCCGACCGACTCACCGTCGACGAGGCTGCGGCGCTGCTCGACGAGGTCGCGCCGACCCGCTCGGGCACCGTCGTCATCGACGACGCGTACGGCGCGCTGACGCTCAGCCTGCTCGATGTCATCGGCGGCGACGGCGAAATCCGCGTCCACCAGGACCTCCTGACCGGGCAGCGCGCGTTGATCGCCAATGCGGAGCGACTCGGCGTCACCGGCTTCACGTCGGTGCCCTTCTCTCCCGACGCGGTGTCGGGTGCGCGCCTGGTGGTGATGCGTCTGCCGCGGTCGTTGGACCGCCTCGCGGAGGTCGCGGCGCTGATCGCCTCGCATGCCGATCCCGGGGTGGTCGTCGTGGCGGGCGGTCGGATCAAGCACATGACCCCGCGGATGAACGACGTCCTGCGCGAGTACTTCGACCGCCTCGACGTCACCCATGCGAGGCAGAAGTCGAGGGTGCTCATCGCCCGCAACTCAAGCACTGATCGACCCATCCCAACCTGGCCCCACACCGAATTCCACCCCGACCTCGATCTCACCGTCGCGGCTCACGGTGGCGTTTTCGCCGGGACCGGCGTCGATATCGGTACGCGTTTCCTGCTCGCGAACCTGCCCCCGCAACTCCCGCTCCCCCGCCTCGATCCCGCTTCGCCGACCGGGGGCGCGGGATCGAGGCGGGGTAGCGAGAGTGGCACCAAAGTCGTCGACCTCGGTTGCGGCAACGGGACCGTGTCCGCATGGTTCGCCCGCCACCATCGCGACGCACAGATCGTCGCGGTTGATCGGTCGGCGCTAGCCGTCGCCTCGACCCGCGCGACGGCGGTGGCCAACGGTGTCGACGGTCAGGTCGACGTCCATTGGGCCGACGGCGCGGAACCCGTGCCCGACGGATCGGCCGACATCGTGCTGCTCAACCCGCCGTTCCACTCCGATGCCGCGCTGTCGACGGGGATCGCGCAGCATCTGTTTGCCGAAGCGGCCCGCGTTCTCCGCCCGGGCGGCAAGCTGTGGTGCGTGTGGAACTCGCATCTGCGCTATCGGCCCGCGCTGCGCCGCATCGTCGGCCCGACGCGCCAAATCGCCCGCAATCCGAAATTCACGGTCACCGCCTCGACCCGCGAAGCCTGACCCCGCGCGACGCTGAGTCAGCGGGGCAGGATGCCGTCGAGCACGACGCCCAGATACTGGTCGGCAATCTCATCGACCGACTTCGACCCACCGGGCCGGTACCAGCGAACGGCGACCCACACGGTGTCGCGCAGGAAGCGGTAGACCAGGTCGACGTCGAGGTCGGAACGGAAGTCGCCTTCGGCCACCCCCCGTCGCAGCACCGACTCCCAGAGGTCCTGGAACTCGGTGTTGCGCTCGTTGATGTAGCCGAACCGGTCTTGCGACGCGAGGTGACGCGCCTCGTTCTGGTAGATCGCGACGGCGGTGTGTCGACTGTCAATGGCCTCGAAAGAGGCGATGACCAACTGCCGCAACGTCTCGGTGGCCGACAATCCGGCAGCAGCGATCTCGCGGTACCGGGCGAAAAGACCGTCGAGAAACCCGCGCAGCAGCTCATCGACCATCGACTCCTTGGAGTCGAAGTGGTGGTACAGGCTGCCCGAGAGGATGCCCGCAGTGTCGGCGATGTCGCGCACCGTCGTCGAGCGCAATCCGCGGTCGGCAAACAGCTGCCCGGCAATGCCCAGCAACTCGTCGCGTCGGGTAGCCCCCGACCCCGCAGCACCGGTCGCCACCGCACCTCCTCAACATCCAGGTCGTATCTACCCTAGCAAGTGCTTGGTTGTTTCGACCTACACGGCGAGGAGCCTTCGACGATCAGCTGGCGATAGTCAGTCCCGGACGCCCCGACTTGCCCGTCGGCGGCCGGCGCTTGCCAGCCGCCTTGTTGATCAACGGCAGCAGCCAGAGGAAAGCACCGAGGTCGGCGACCATCGTCGACAGGCGGCGGTTGTGCACAAAGCCGACGGACAGCCCGGTGGCCGGGTCGGCCCAGCCGAAGCATCCGTTGATCCCGACGTGGCCGAAGCCGTTCGCGACAGGGATGGGCGCACGGTGGAAGCCGTGGTTCCACGACATCGGGATGCCCAACGCGCGGTCGAGACGCAGGCGGTACGGCGCCTCGAAGGAACGCACCGCCTCCGGGGACAAGAACCGCTTGCCGTCGAGAGTGCCGTCGGTGGCCAGCGGCGCATAGACCCGCGCCAAGGCGCGCGCCGATGCCACACCGTTGGCGGCGGGCATCTGCGCGTCGAACAGCGCCGGGTCGTCGCCCTTGAGCAGGTTGGCGCTGCCCCGTCCGACATGCACGGCCCCGGCCATCGCACCCAGCGAAATCGGCAGTTTGCTCACCGCCGAGAGCAGCGAGTCGCGCAGGGCGAGTTCGCCGACGAGGAACGGGTCCACGAACTCGGCGACGACCATATCGCTGGACTTCGGTGGCGCGCCCAGCGACAGCTCGTCGGTGCCGAGCGGCTCGGCGATCTCCTCGACCCACAGTTCGCGCATCGACTTGCCGGTCACCGCCCCGGCCAGACCGCTCATCAGCCACCCGAACGTGAGGGCGTGATAGGCGGGGGCGCCGAAGTGGCGATCGGGCAGGGCCATGGCGAGCCGCGTGTGCATCAGTTCGTGGTCGAGCAGGTCGCCGGGATGGCTGGCGATCCCACGCAGCTGCGACAACCCGCCGCGGTGCAGCATGAGCTTGCGCACGGTGATGTTGCTACCCGCGAACTCCGACCAATACTTCGCGACTGGCTCGTCGTAGTCGATGAGCCCGCGGTCGGCGAGGCGGTGCACGACGATCGCCGAGAGCCCCTTCGACGCCGAGTAGAGCATCGCACCGGTCGACGGTGCCCACGGCCGCTTGCCGCGACGGTCCGACGTGCCACCCCAGATGTCGACGACGGGAACGCCGTTCTCGTACACGCACAGAGCACCGCCACCGCGGATCGGACCGTCGAAAAGCCGGCCGAACGTGGTCCGAACGTGGTCGAACCGCGGATCAGAAACCCCCTGGACGGTCATCGCTACCGCTTGGCGTTCTTGCGGATCGACCCCTTCAGGAATCGACGGAACATATTCACCTGGCTGTCGAAGAGCTTCGCGTCGCGGCTGGTGAACGGAGCCGACATCATCTCAGCGACGCTGATCGGCATCGACGACACGGTGACCGCGCGGGCGTGGCTGAAGGTGTCGAACCCGAACTTGCCGTGGTAGTTGCCCATCCCCGAGCGCCCGACGCCGCCGAACGGCAGGCCGTGGCTGAAGAGGTGCAGCGCGAAGTCGTTGCCGCTGATCGAGCCGCTGCGCGTGTTGTCGGCGACGCGCTTGAGGCGGTCGTTATCGTTGCCGATCCAGTAGAGGGTGAGCGGGTGGCCGGCGGAGTTGATCTTGTCGATCGCCTCGCCGAGCTCGCGATAGGGGTAGACGGTCAGGACCGGTCCGAAGACCTCGTCCTCCTCGATCTTCATGCCGGCCTTGACCCCGGTGAGCAGGGTCGGGGGGATCTTGCGCGCCAACGCATCGGGCAGATCCTCACCGGCGGGGATTACTTGACGCTTGGTCGCGCCGAGATCGACCGCGTCGTCGATCAGCCCGACGATCCGCTCGTAGTTCTTGTTGTTGATCGTCGACGTGTACTGGTTGTTGGTCAGCACCGTCGGGTAGTTCTGCGTCCACCGCTCGATGACCTTGTCGGTGAACTCGCCGACCTTGCCCTCGGGCACGAAGACGTAGTCCGGGCACAGACAGACCTGGCCACCGTTGACCATCCGGGCGTCGGCGATGATTTTGGCGGCCTTGGCGACGTCGGTGTCGACGTCGACGATGACCGGATTCTTGCCGCCCAGTTCCAGCGTGACGGGCACCAGGTTCTTACCGGCCTCGGCCGCGACAGACGCGCCGACCTCGGGTGAACCGGTGAAGAACATGTGGTCCACCTTCAGCTTGGCGAAGTCCGATCCGCCGCCGTGCTTGGAGGTGATGACTGCGAATTCTTCGATGGAGAAGTAGTCCGGCGCGTGCTTGGCGATGACGTCGGTGGTCCTCGCGGTGATCGACGACGGGCGCATCAGGATGCGGTTGCCCGCGGCGAATGCCGAGCCAGCGGGCACGATCGTCAGCTGCAGCGGGAAGTTCCACGGGCCCATGATCCCGACGACCCCGAGTGGGTCGTGACGCAGGCGCTGCTTGTAACCCAGCAGGCCCTGCACCTTGGCGACGTTGGTCTCCTTCATCCACTTCTCGAGGCTGCGCCGCTGGTGGGTGAGGTCGATCATGCAACCGGCCACGTCCGCGGCGACCGACAGCTCGCGCGGACGCGTGCCGAAGTCGGCGTCCAGCGCCTCACAGATCTCGTCGGAGTTGTCGAGCAGCAACGCCTGCAGCCGGTTGATCCGGTCGATGCGCGTCTTGGCGTCGGGGATTCCGTCGCGCAGGAACGCCGCGCGCTGGATCTCCAGCAGTTCCTCCATGGTGTGGGCCTCGGAGGAAACGTTGTCGCCGGTACGCACGCCGGCTTCAGCTGGCTTGGTCATGTAGAACTCCCTGCATTGGACGCGTTTAAGGATTGAGACAGATTGCTGTTTCTATTCCGATCCTACCCCGGGAGGTGGTGTGCATCACAGCTGCGGGGTCTCGATACACGCTCGCTCGCTCCGCTTGCGGGCGCACTCGACCACCGAAAGTCGAGACCCCCGACCGTCAGATGGACACCAGCGGCCGCGGGATCGCGTTGTCCTCAAGCGGCACGTAGGGCCCCTGCTTCTTGCCCGGCTTGCCACCGGGGAAGGCGAACCGCAGGATCTTGCGCTGCACGGAGAAGAACTGCTTGCCCAGGCGTCCGGAGTTGTAGGGCAGCTTGTGGCGCTCGCAGATCTCCTTGACCTTCGGCGCGATCTGCGCGTACCGGCTCGACGGCATGTCGGGGAAGATGTGGTGCTCCACCTGGTAGCCGAGGTTGCCGGCCATGACGTGGAAGATCGGCGATCCTTCGATGTTCGCCGAGCCGAGGAGCTGGCGGAGGTAGAAGCCGCCGCGGCCCTCGTTCTCGGTCTCCTCCTCGCTGAACGTGTAGCACTGGTCGGGGAAGTGACCGCAGAAGATGATCGCGTATGCCCAGACGTTGCGGATGATGTTGGCGGTGAAGTTGGCGGTCAGCGTCGGCACAAAGCCCTTGGGTCCCGACAGCAGCGGGAAGGCGATGTAGTCCTTGGCGATCTGCCGCCACGCCTTGTAGCCCATGCCGCGCGCTTCGGCCACCATCAGCTCTTTGGACTTCTCACCCTTGAGGATCGCCTCAATATCGAGATCGTGCAGCGCCACGCCCCACTCGAAGAATGCAGCGAGGATGAGGTTGTAGAACGGCTGGGCCAGGTACACCGGCTTCCACGGCTGGTTCTCGTCGATGCGCATGATCTCGTAGCCGAGATCCTTGTCCTTGCCGCGGATATTGGTGAAGGTGTGGTGCACGTAGTTGTGCGAGTGCTTCCACGCCTCCTTGGTCGACGCGCTGTCCCAGTCCCACGACGTGGAGTTGATCTTCGGGTCCTGCATCCAGTCCCACTGGCCGTGCATGACGTTGTGCCCGATCTCCATGTTCTCCAGGATCTTGGCGATCCCGAGCACGCCGGTGCCCAGCAGCCAGGCCGGCTTGTACCGCGAGCCCAGCAGGATGGCGCGGCCCAGCAGCGCGAGCTGGCGGTGCAGGGCGATGACGCTGCGGATGTACTCCGCGTCCTTGTCGCCGAGGCTGTTGAACACCTCATCGTGGATGGCGTCGAACTCGGCGCCGATCTGCTCGATCTCCTCCGGCGACAGTTGTGACAGCGGGTTGATCTGGTAGTCGGTGGTGGTCATTGGGTACTCCTTGTCATCACCCGACGAGGGGCGGCACGGGGGTTGGGCTGGAAAGCTGGGGCTGGAATAACGGGCTAAAAAGATTCTTACGACGGTGAGCCGGCTCGATCTACAGATCCAGGACGATGTCGCCTTCGGGGCAGTTGACGCAGGTGCGGACCTCGGTGCCGGCGAGCATCACGTCGCCGGTACGCAGGTCGCGGACCTCGCCGTGGACGAGTCGTCCGACGCAGGTGTGGCAGATCCCGATCCGGCAGCCGTACGGCAGGTTCAGATCGGCGGCCTCACCGGCGTCGAGGATCACCTCGTCCGGTCCACAGGTCGCGGTCTGGCCGGAGCGCTGGAACGTGATGGTCCCGCCTTGGCCCGAGGCCGCGCGCACCATGTGCTCGAAGGATTCGACGTTGACGTCGTGCCCGACGGACAGCGCGTGCTCGCGGAACGCGTCGAGCATCTCCCCCGGGCCGCACGCGTAGGCCTGCCGGTCACGCCAGTCGGGGCACAGTTCGTCGAGCGCCGACGGTTCGATGCGCCCGTCGACGGAGGTCTCGCGCAGGACGTAGTTGTAGTTCGCCTCCGATTCGGCCAGGGCCGTGAGGTCGGGGCCGAAGATCGCATCGTCGGCCGTCTTGGCCGAATGCAAGTGCACGACGTCGGGCATGTCACCGGCGCGCTCCAACGCGCGCAGCATCGCCATGACGGGCGTGATGCCGCTTCCGGCGGTGATGAACAGCAGCTTGCGCGGCACGGCCTCGGGCAGGATGAACTGTCCCTCGACCTCGCCAAGGGTCACCAGCGCACCGAGCCCGCGCCCGGAGTTCAGCCAGTTCGAGACGATGCCGTCACCGGAGCGCTTGACCGTGATGGTGATCTGACCGTCGGGACGCGATGCGTCGGTGCTGAGCGAGTACGCGCGCCAATAGCGCTTGCCGTCGATGTCGAATCCGACGCGCAGGTACTGGCCCGCCTTGTGTCCGCGCCACCGGAATCCGGGGACGATGAACACAGTCACCGCATCGGGCGTCTCGTTGTGGATGCGCTCGATGCGGCCCTTGGCCTCGACCGTGGACCACAGCGGGTTGATCAACGAGATGTAATCGTCGATCTTGAGTGGCCAGGTGAAGTACTGCAGACCGCGAACGGCCAGGCGCATCGGCGCCGGCATCTCGACTCTGGCACCGGCTTCGGGCATGTGATCCCCCTCACAAATTGGGCTGTGGGTTCACCATAGCCAACTCGCGAGTAACCCGTGCGACTAACGCCCTGCAGGCACGGCGCCGACGACCGTCAGCTCAGGCGCTCGATGATGGTGACGTTGGCAGTGCCGCCACCCTCACACATCGTCTGCAGCCCGTAGCGACCGCCCGTGCGCTCCAACTCGTTGAGCAGCGTCGCGAACAGCTTGGTGCCGGTCGCGCCGAGCGGATGGCCCAGCGCAATCGCGCCGCCGTTGGGGTTGACCTTGGCCGGATCTGCGCCGGTCTCCTTGATCCACGCCAGGACGACGGGAGCGAACGCCTCGTTGATCTCGACGACGTCGATGTCGTCGATGCTCAGGCCCGTCTTCGCCAACGCGTGCGCGGTGGCCGGGATGGGCGCCGAGAGCATCATGATCGGGTCGTCGCCGCGCACCGTGAGGTAGTGGATGCGCGCCCGCGGGGTCAGGCCGTACTCCTTGAGCGCCTTCTCCGAGACCACGAGCGTCGCCGACGCCCCGTCGGAGATCTGCGACGCGACGGCGGCGGTGAGGCGCGAGCCCTCCGAGAGCGGTGCCAGCGCGGCCATCTTCTCCAGCGTCGTGTCGCGGACGGTCTCGTCGACGGCGAAATCGCCGACGGGGACGATCTCGTTCTTGAATCGGCCCTCGTCGATGGCGGCGCGGGCGCGCTGGTGGCTCTGCAGCGCCCAGCGCTCCATGTCCTCGCGGCTGATGTCCCACTTCTGCGCCATCATGTCGGCGCCGACGAACTGGCTGATCTGGGCGTCGCCGAAGCGCTCCACCCACTTGACCGACTCGGCGGTCGGGCCGTGGAAGCCGTACTGCTGACCGACGATCATCGCCGCAGAGATCGGGATGGCGCTCATGTTCTGCACGCCGCCGGCGATCACCACGTCCTGGGTGCCGCTCATGACGCCCTGGGCGGCGAAGTGCACGGCCTGCTGGCTGGAGCCGCACTGACGGTCGATGGTGGTGCCGGGCACGCCCAGCGGTCCGCCGGCCGCGAGCCACGCGGTGCGGCCGATGTTTCCCGACTGCGAGCCGATGGTGTCGAGGCAGCCGAAGACGACGTCGTCGACGACCTCCGGGTCGATTCCGGTGCGGTCGAGCAGGCCGGTGATGATCTCGGCGCCGAGGTCGGCCGAGTGCATGGGGGCGAGGGTGCCGTTCTTCTTGCCGACGGGGGTGCGGACGGCGTCGACGATGTAGGCCTGGGGGGTGCTCATTGTTGTTCTCCTGATCGAAGGGGTTCGCGCGGGTCAGGCCCGCTGGCTGGAAATGGAGACGACCTCACCGGTGAGGTAGGTCGTGTAGTCGCTGGCGAGCATCGCGATGGTGGCGGCGATCTCCCAGACCTCGGCGGCGCGGCCATAGGCCTCGTTCGCGGCGAGCTCGTCGAGCAGTTCGTCGCTGGTCACCTTGGCCAGGAACGGGTGGCGGGCGATCGACGGTGAGACGGCGTTGATGCGCACGCCGTAGTCGGCGGCCTCGACGGCCGAACATCGCGTCAGCGCCATCACGCCGGCCTTCGCCGCGGCGTAGTGCGCCTGCCCACGCTGGGCGCGCCAGCCCAGGACCGAGGCGTTGTTGACGATGACGCCGCGCTGAGCGGGATTCGCGGCTGCAGCGTCGCGGAAGTACCGCAGCGCCGCCCGCGTCGCCCGGAACGTGCTGTTCAGAGTGATGTCGAGGACGCGGTCCCACTGCTCGTCGGTCATGTCGGCGACGGGGGTCTCGCCACCGAGGCCGGCGTTGTTGACCAGGACGTCGATGCGGCCCAGCTGCTGAGCCGCCGACGCGATCAGCGCGTCGACCTGCTCGGTGCTGGACACGTCGCAGACGAAGGACGCGACCTGCTGGTCGCCGAACTCGGCGGCCAGCGTCTCGACGGTCTCACCCAGACGACGCTCGTGGAAGTCGGAGACGAGGACGTCGGCGCCCTCGAGAAGTGCGCGTCTGGCCGTCGCGAAGCCGATTCCGGTCCCGGCCGCGGCGGTGACGACGACCTTCTTCCCGACGAGAAGGTTGTGGCCGCCGATCTCCTCGGGGACGGCGGCAAGCGGGGAAAGGGGTCGTTCGCTCATGCGCGGGCCTCTCGGGGTAGGCCGAGCACCCGCTCGGCGATGATGTTGCGCTGCACCTCGTTGGAGCCGCCGTAGATCGTGTCGGCACGGGTGAACAGGTACAGCCGCTGCCATTCGTCGAGTTCGACGTGCTCGGGATCGGTGACGACGTTGAGCGCGCCCTCCGATGTGGTGGGCGGCCCGACGAGCGACGGCGCGCCGACGACCCGCATGGCGAGTTCGCCGAGGCGACGGTGCCAGTTGGCCCAGAGCAGTTTGGCGACGGAGGCGTCGCCAGCGGAGGTGTCGAAGCCGTGGGCGGTGCGGATCGCGGTGCCGGTGTCGCCCTCGCCCAGGGCCGCGTCGAGAGTGCGCTGCGCGTGGGCGCGCATCACGGCGAGCTCGATGCGGGCGCGTTTGAGGTCGGTGGCGATCGCCGGCTTGTCCAGTGCCCCGTTGGCCTTGGCGACCTCGACGAGGTTGTCGAGTTCGCGCGCGAAGCCGACCTGCTGTCCCAGCGTGGAGACACCGCGCTCGAACTGCAGCAGCCCCATCGCCACGGCCCAGCCTCCGCCGGGCTCGCCGACGATGAGATCCGCGTCGGTCACCGCGTCGTCGAAGAAGACCTCATTGAACTCCGAGGTGCCGGTGAGCTGCTGGATCGGGCGGATCGTGACGCCCGGCTGATCGAGCGGCACGAGCAGGAACGACAGTCCGGCGTGGCGCTGCGAGCCCGGCTCGCTGCGCGTGATGACGAAGGCCCACTGTGAGTGGTGCGCCAACGACGTCCAGATCTTCTGGCCGTTGATGACCCACTTGTCGTCGTCCAGCCGTGCAGTCGTCGCGACGCCGGCGAGGTCGGAGCCTGCTCCCGGCTCGGAATAGCCCTGCGCCCACAGTTCGGTGACATTGACGATGCCGGGCAGGAAGCGCTGTTTCTGCTCCTCGGTGCCGAACTCGATCAGCGTCGGCCCGAGCAGTTCTTCGCCGAGGTGGTTCACGCGGTCGGGTGCGTTGGCCCGGGCGTACTCCTTGTGGAAGATGATGCGCTGACTCATCGTCGCACCGCGTCCGCCGTAGCGCGACGGCCAGCCCAGGCAGGTCCAGCCGGCCTCGGCCATGTGCCGGTTCCAGGCGAGGCGCTCGGTGAAGAACTCGTGCTCGCTGCCGGGCCCGCCGCGACCGCGTAGCTGCGCGTACTCGCCGACGAGGTTCTCGTCGAGCCATTCCCGCACGGCACGCGCGAAGACGGCGTCGGCGTCGGGCGTGACGGCTGCCCATTCGCCGAGGTCGACGGCCCGGTCGGCCAGGTTGATCGACGTCATGACCCCTAGCTTAACCTACCAAGCATTTGCTAGGTTTTTTCCATGACGGCGCCTGCAACCACCACCCCGCAAGCACTGCGATGGGCTGCTCAGACATGGCCTGACGAGATCGCGATCGTCGACGAGCAGTGGACCGACGAACCGATCACCCTGACCTGGCGACAGCTGCTCGGCGAGGCCCGGGTGTTCGCCGCGGCGCTCATCGCGACCGGCGTCGCCCACGGTGACCGCGTCGCCGTGTGGGCCCCCAACAGCTACCACTGGCCGATCGCCGCGCTGGGCACCCACTACGCCGGCGGGGTGCTCGTCCCGCTCAACACCCGGTACACGATCAGCGAGGCCGCCCAAATCATCGAACGGGCCGATGCGCGGGTGATCGTCACCGTCGGAGAGTTCGTCGGCACCAACCGTCTGGCCGACGTCCTCGGCAATCCTGTCAGCGAGGGGCGGACCGTCGTCGGGATCGACCTGGACGATCGGGGCTCGCTGCCCTCACCCGCGGTCCCGTGGCCCGAGTTCCTCACGCGCGGGACCGAGTTGGGCGCCGCCGATGCGCGGGCTGACGCGGTCGCACCGACCGACATCTCCGACATCCTGTTCACCTCCGGCACCACCGGCGCACCCAAGGGCGTGCTGGCCGAGCACCGCCACACCATTGCCGGCGCACATGCCTGGGGCGCCAATGGCGAACTTGGTCCGGGCGATAAGTACCTGCAGGCCAATCCGTATTTCCACACCTTCGGCTACAAGGCCGGGATCTTGCCGTCGGTGCTGTTCGGCACGACGATGGTGCCGCTCGCGGTCTTCTCCCCCGACGCCGCGATGCGGATGATCGACGAGCACAAGATCACCGTCTTCCCCGGCGCCCCCACGGTGTTCCAGACGATTCTGGACAACCCGCAGCGCGCCGGGCACGACTTGTCGTCGCTGCGGTTGGTCGTCACCGGCGCGACGGTCGTGCCGGTGGTGCTCATCGAGCGGCTGCAATCCGATCTCGGCGTCGAAACCGTCCTCACCGCCTACGGGCAGACCGAGACGAGTGGCTTCATCACCACGTGCACCGCCGACGACGACGATGTGACTGTCGCGACGACGTGTGGGCGCGCGTACCCGGGCATGGAGATCAAGCTCGACAACCCCGACGAGAGCGGCGCCGGCGAGGTGCTGGCCCGCGGGGCGATGGTGATGCGCGGCTACCTCGACGACCCGGCGGCGACGGCAGCGACGATCGACGCCGACGGCTGGTTGCACACCGGCGACGTCGGGACGATCGATGCGCGAGGCAATCTGAAGATCACCGACCGCCTCAAGGACATGTACATCTGCGGCGGGTTCAACGTGTACCCGGCCGAGGTCGAGCAGGTGATTGCGCGCGTCGACGGTGTCGCCGAGGTCGCGGTGATCGGCATTCCCGACGAGCGCCTCGGCGAGGTCGGGCGCGCCTTCGTCACCCCGCGCCCGGGTGTCGACGTCGATCCCGACGCGGTGTTGGCCCATGCCCGCGAGCACTTGGCGAACTTCAAGGTCCCGCGCTCGGTGGTGATCGTCGAGTCCTTCCCCCGCAACGCCTCGGGCAAGATCCTCAAGCGCGAACTCTCCTAGCGTTGGTCGGCTAACAGTGCCGAGGTGTGGTACTCCCGGGTGGTCCACCACCTCGGCATTGACGCTCTGATCGCGCGCCACCCACGGTGGTCGAGTGCGCCCGCGAGCGCAGCGAGCGTGCGTGTATCGAGACCAACCCGTGTAGCACGGGTTCAGTGCTACACTGAACAATGGCTAATCTGACGATCACCGTCGACGAGGAGACGCTCAAGCGCGCCCGGGTCCGCGCTATTGAGCGCGGCGAGTCGGTGAACCAATACCTGGCCGACCGCTTGCGCGAGTACGCCGACGACGACGGTGAACGTGCGCGGCGACGGGCGTCGGCACAACGCTTCGTCGCATTGTCGGAGGAGTTGAGCGGAAGCAGTCACGGTCGCGCGTGGACGCGAGACGAGCTGTACGCCGATCGCCTCAGGCAACGCGGATGAGAGTCTTCTTCGACACCAACGTCCTCGCCCACCAATACGACGACAGCGCCGGCGACAAGCAGCGGATCGCTCGCGAAGTGTTCCTCTCTCGCGCCGAAGACGCCGTGATCAGTACGCAAGTGATGATCGAACTGCACGCGGTATTGACGCGACGGCTCGGAGTCTCACGAGAAGCCGCTGCCCGCGTCCTCGACACGCTGGCGCTCGAGGTGGTACCCGCCGACGAACACCTCGTGCGCCGGGCGGCCGACACGGCGGCTGCGCACCAGCTTTCAATCTTTGACGCCCTGGTCCTGGAAGCCGCCGCGGCGGCCGGGTGCCACGAACTGTGGACCGAAGACCTCGCCGACGGTTCGATTCTGCGCGGCGTGCGAATCGTCAATCCATTCCGCGCGGATTGACCCTGACCAGCGCGTCGATCGCGAACGTCGGGACCCAGTGCCCGCTGGCGTAGTCGTCGAGGTAGTCGAGCGCACCCACGCCACGTTCAAGATGTGCGACGGCGAGACCGTCGATCCGCTCACGAACGCGCGGCTCACGCACCGCCGGGGCAATGTCAGCCAGCGCCGCAGCGCGCGTGAACGGCAGCGCGACGATGTGCGCCTGGTGGTAGTCGCCGGGTGAGACCGGGCCCGGGGGCAGCGGGAGCGCCTCACCGTCGTCGTCGAAGAACCGCGGGAGGAACCGTGCCAGCCACAGCTCGAAGACCTCCGGATCCTCGACCGCGGCCATGAGCCGGGCCTCTTCGAGCGACGGGGAGAGGAACTGGTTGGCGCCGGGCTCGTAGTCGACGGGCGCGCACACATCGTCGCGGTAGAGCCGCACCGCGAGGCCGTCGATCCGCGCGGCCAACTCCTCGTCGGCGATGGCCGTCGCGTACCGCCGCAACTGGTGCAGGTTCCAGGCGGTGTCGCGGTGTTGGCCGCTGCGGTCGGGCAGGCCGACCACGTCCAGCCATTGCCGGGTCTGATCGTCGACGACGACGCGCAACGGTTCGAGGGTCTCCGCAAGCGCGGTGAACCGCCGTCCAGCGGCCCTCAGTTCGACGCTCAGCCGCAGCAGCCACGTCGCGCCGTAGGGGACCTCCGCCAGGACGCGACGGGCGAACGTCGCCGCTTCGGCCTCGACGCCGTCGGGGGTGATCGTCTCGCCCAGCAATCCGGCGACGTCGGCGGTGAGCTCTGGGTCCGCCAGGACCGTCAAGGCCCGTACCAGCGCCCAGGTGCTGTGCACGTTCGAGTGCCAGTCGTAGGACCCGTAGAACACCGGCGTGCGTTCGCGGGGCAACGACCGGTCTGCGGGCCCGAGGACGAGGTGGGCGCTCCACGTCGGGAATTCTTGGTGCAGGTGCCCGCGGATGCGCTGCGCGAGGGCGCGGATCAGGGTGGTGGCGGCGTCGGTGGGCATGGCGGGATCGGTCCTAGTCGTCGACGTAGCCGCCGTCGCTGAGACCCGCCTGCGCCTCAAAGCGGTTCACCCGCCCCAGAGAGGCCGCTGCCAGCGCCTCCCGCAGATAGGCCGACGCGAATCGCGCCGGACCCCGCTGCGCCCACTGGTCGGCGTGGATCTCCTCGTGGTGCAGCAGGCGGTCGAGCGGCAGCCGGCCGAGGCACATCTGCCCGTCGCGGCGGTACACCACGCGACCCGCCTCGACGGTCGCCGCGAGGATCGGGCCCGCGTCGCGCGCACCCGAGTTGATCAGGAAGATGTCGCCCCACGTCGTGCCGCCCAGCTGGCTGCACATCCGTAGCGCGGCGTTGCCACCCGCGCCCATCAGCATGCCGGTGGGCGTGGTCACCAGCCGCGCACCGCCCGCATCGGCCACCCGCACCGCCCGGGCATAGCTCCACGCGTTACCCGCCTGGCGCGCCTTGATGCGCAGCACCTCGTCGGCGCTGAACGGCGTCGGGGCGAAGTCGCGACGCGCCAGGTCGCCGTATCCGGTCCCGGCGTTCCACACGTAGGTGAGCCAGGCCGCGCGCGCCACGTCGGCGCCGCTCATCCCCGGCGGGACGAGGAAGTAGGACCGGCCGGAGCCGTCCTCAAGCGCGGTCATGGTGCCGAGGATGTCGAAGGCATCGCGACGCAGGGAGTTCGACGTGGCGATGGCGGCAAGTTCCTCGTCGTCGGCGCCGCGACGACGCGCAGCGCGCAGCCACGCGTCGTATCCGGTTACTCCCATGCCGGGGCGCGGTGGGACTCGCGGGCCGTCAGGCCCGGCCGTGGCGGCGCTCGTAGTCGAGGTGGTCGGCCTCGGACTTCTTGCGGATCGTCTCATCCGCCAGGGCCGGGTCCAGGCCGTTCCGCTGCAGCGTCGCGCGCCGGTAGTACTTGTCGAAGACGAAGGTGAAGTAGAGCGCGCCCAGGAAGATCGGCAGCGTGACGATGATCGCCGTCCCCCACCCGACGCTCTTGTGGGTGAGCAGGAACGGCGACAGCAGGATCACGACGGGGAGCATGAAGCGGAACACGACGCGCCGCGTGGCCCCGGGGCCGGCGTTGTCCTCGCGGACCCAGTTCTGGTACTTCGCCGGCAGTGGTCGCTTGCCATAGGTCCGACGCCCATAGGCGTAGGGGATGAACTCCCAGAGGGTCGGGCGCGGTCGTTCAGAGTTGCTCACGAGGGCGAGTTTAGGCCGCGTTGTCTCCGTTTGGTCACTTCTGAGGGCTGGACGATCGTCCAGATGGCGATCCGCGGCCGAACCGGCGGAAGTGTTCGAACGAAAACCGAATCTTGTTGTGGCGCAAAGTGACCCAGGTCTCAACTCGGGCGCTCTTGTTCGAACAGACTCCACCGACTTTGATAACTGACTCATAACGGTTCGGTCACAGCCAGATAACATGACTCTGTTAGTTTGACCACACTGTGACCCAGTCGATAGCTTTCTCCGCAGCAGTCAAGGCCGATTGCACAACGTTTACGAAAAGGAGTCCTCATGGACATCGCCGCTCTCCTCGCCCTCGTCATTCAGCTGGCCACCCTCACCGCCTAGGGTCTTTCCGCGACAAGCCGTCCCACTCGATTGTGGGGCGGCTTGTCGTTGGTTTGGGGTAGGAATTCGGCCCAACCTGGGCGAACCGAGAAGGTGGAGGATCTGTGCGCAAACGAGATGTGCGAGTCGCGGTCGTGGCCTTGGCCGCGGCCATGACGATCGGAGTGCCAGCCGCTGCCGCAGACACGAAGTCGGCAACCTACTTGAAGTCAGGTGGCTCGTCGCAGGCAAGGGTGTCGAATATCGTCGTCCACTCCGGCGCGATGGACCGTGACGTACCGTTCGTCGTCATCAAACCAAAGGATGCGTCGAAACCGCGCGGGGTGCTCTACCTCTTCAACGGTGCCGGGGGCGGAGAGACCGTCAACAACTGGATCACCAAGACCGACATCGTCAAGTTCCTCTCCGACAAGAACGTCTACGTCGTCATCCCGATGGCGGGGGCGGCGACTTACTACACCGACTGGCAGAAGCCTGACCCCCGGCTGGGGGTCAACAAGTGGTCGACGTTCCTGGGCAAAGAACTGCCACCGATCATCGCCGCCACATACAACACCAACGGACGCAACGCCGTCGGGGGGATCTCCGGAACGGCCACCTCCTCGCTCAACTTGGCTATTGAGTACCCAGGCCAGTACCAGGCTGTCTCCTCCTTCAGCGGGTGCGCCTCGACCACCGATCCGATCGGCGAAGCAGCGGTGCGCTCGGTGGTGGAGCTGCGCGGTCAAGCGAACGCAACCAATATGTGGGGGCCGTATGGCGGTCCGGGGTGGCGTGCCCACGACCCGACGTTGAACGCGGCCCGCCTGCGCGGTACCGCGCTCTTTATCGCCACTGCCCCTGGGACGCCCGGTCCTTACGACACGCCTCAGTACGTTTCCGATCCGGGGGCACTTGCCAACCAGCTCGTGGTCGGCGGAATCCTCGAGGCCGGGGCGCAACAGTGCACCCTGAATTTCCTGCGCCGCCTCGGCGAGCTGAAGATCCCAGCGACCGTCGACATGCCGCCCGCCGGCACCCACTCCTGGGGCTATTTCCAGGATATGTTCCACAACGCGTGGCCCTTCTTCGCCAAGGCCCTCCACGCCTAGCCCCTTCCGCCGACTGGGCCCTCCGGCACCGCCC
>DLKD01000122.1 GCA_002477755.1 Gordonia sp. UBA7599 | reverse complement strand
GATGTTCTCGACGTCCTCGCCCACGTAGCCGGCTTCGGTCAGCGCCGTTGCGTCGGCGATGGCAAACGGCACGTTGAGCATCTTGGCCAGCGTCTGCGCCAGGTAGGTCTTGCCGCAGCCGGTGGGGCCGAGCATCAGGATGTTAGACTTCGCCAACTCGACCGTCTCGCCGGTCTTGACGTCCTTCTTCTCCCCCGCCTGGATCCGCTTGTAGTGGTTGTACACGGCGACGGCGAGCGTGCGCTTCGCGTTGTCCTGGCCGATCACATAGTTGTCGAGGAAGTCGCGGATCTCCACCGGCTTCGGCAGCTCGTCGAGTTTGACGTCGCTGTTCTCGGCGAGTTCCTCTTCGATGATCTCGTTGCACAGATCGATGCACTCGTCGCAGATGTACACGCCGGGGCCCGCGATGAGCTTCTTCACCTGCTTCTGGCTCTTCCCGCAAAACGAGCATTTCAGCAGGTCGCCACCGTCTCCGATTCGCGCCATCGATCCTTACCTACTTCCTGCTGACCCGGTGCGGCCGTAGCACGCACTTGCGGGTGGCCGTTCTGTGGTCACCGTTCGGTACTCCGACGGTACCCGCGTACGGCCGCAACTTCGAGCTACTTGGGGCGAATGTCGCGCATTGCCGCGCGACATCCGCCCGCCGCCGCGGAGTGCGGTTACTTGTTGAGGGACTTCTTGCGGTAGCCGAAAACCTCGTCGATGATCCCGTACTCCTTCGCCTGCTCGGCGGTGAGGATGTTGTCGCGATCGGTGTCGACGCGGATCTTCTCCGGTGTCTGCCCGGTGTGACCGGCCAGGATCTCGTCGAGGCGCTGGCGGATCCGCTCGATCTCGGCCGCCTGGATCTCCAAATCCGACACCTGGCCCTGGAAGGCGCCGCCGGTGCGCGGCTGGTGGATCAGGATGGTCGCGTTGGGCAGCGCCGCACGCTTGCCGGGCGTACCGCCGGCCAGCAGGATCGCCGCCGCCGACGCCGCCTCGCCGAGGCAGACGGTCATGATGTCGCAATGCACGTACTGCATCGTGTCGTAGATGGCGAGCATGTCGGGCACGCTGCCGCCCGGCGAGTTGATGTACATCGTGATGTCGCGGTCGGGATCCTGGCTCTCCAGGACCAGCAGCTGCGCCATCACGTCGTTGGCGACGGTCTGGTCGATGGGCGTGCCGACGAAGACGATGCGCTCCTCGAACAGCTTCGCGTACGGGTCGTACTGCCGGTGGCCGGTCGGGGTCTGCTCGATGAAGCTCGGCAGGATGTAGCGAGCGGTCTGCTCGCGGTAGGCCTGCGCGGCCGTCACGGCGGTGGTCTCGATGCTCATGGTGGCTCTTTTCGAGTCGAAGGTGGTGGCGGGCGGGCGCGTCAGAGGGTGGTGACGACGTGGTCGACGAGGCCGTAGGCCTTGGCCTCCTCGGCACGGAACCACTTGTCGCGGTCGGCGTCGGCCTCGATCTTCTCCAGCGGCTGGCCGGTGTGCTCGGCGTTGAGCTGATTCATCTCTTTCTTCGTCAGCGCGAACTGCTCGGCCTGGATCGCGATGTCTGCGGCCGTACCGCCGATACCGGCCGAGGGCTGGTGCATCATGATCCGCGCGTGCGGCAACGCATGGCGCTTGCCCTTGGTGCCCGCGGTCAGCAGGAACTGTCCCATCGATGCGGCCATACCCATCGCGTAGGTGGAGATGTCGCAGGGCGAGAGCTGCATGGTGTCGAAGATCGCCATGCCCGCGCTCACCGACCCGCCGGGCGAGTTGATGTAGAACTGGATGTCCTTGTCCGGCGCCTCGGCGGTGAGCAGGAGAATCTGCGCGCAGAGCCGGTTGGCGATGTCGTCGTCGACCTGGGTGCCGAGGAAGATGATCCGCTCGCGCAGCAGTCGCTCGTAGACCGAGTCGTTCAAGGTCAGACCGGCGACGCCCGACGACATCGTGGTGTGGATCGACGAATTGCTCACTGTTCCTACCTTTGAATCCGATCTCGCTAGCGCGAGGTCAACGGTGAATCGTTGAGGTGCTTGTCTTCGACCCTAACCAATGGCCGGGCCCAACCCATCCCGTTGACACGCTGATTCGCTCACAGCTAAACGGGCGTTCGCCAACGGCGAACGGCCGGGCGGGGATCGAGGTCCCGGCCCGGCCGTTGCACGGTGTGGTTGGTGCGACTACGCGTCGGCGGTCGCGTCCTCGTCGGCCGGCTCGTCGGCGGTGGCCGCACCGAAGAACTCCTCAGTGTCGACCACTGCGCCGGTGTCATCGGTGACGGCGACCTCGCCGACGATGGAGGCCAGTGCCTTGCCGCGGCGCGCATCGGCGTAGACCGCGCCAATCTGTCCGGCCTGCTGGAGCTGGTTGACGAACTCCTGCGGCGCCATGCCGTAGCGCTGAGCCGAGAAGATGATCTGCTGGGTGAGCTCCTCCTGGCTGATCTCGGTGCCCTTCGCATCCGCGATGGCATCGAGCAGCAGCTGGGTGCGCACACCGCGCTCGGCGTTCTCGCGGGCGTTGGCCTCGAACTCCTCGCGGGTCGTGCCCTGCGCCTCGAGCAGCCGCTCGAGCATCTCCTCGTCGTGGCCGATGCTGTGCAGGATCTCCTCGAGCTGACCCTGCACCTCACCCTCGACGATCTTCTCCGGCAGCGGGAACTCGACCTTCTCCAGCAGTTCGTCGAGGACCTTGTCGCGGATCGCGTTGGCCTGCTCGATCTTCTTGGACTGCTCGACACGGCTGCGCACGGCGTCGCGCAGCTCATCGATGGTGTCGAACTCGCTGGCCAGCTGGGCGAACTCATCGTCGAGCTCGGGCAGCTCGCGCTCCTTCACCGCACCCACCTTGACGGTCACGTCGGCATCGGAATCGGCGAACTCGCCGGCGACGAGCTTGGTGGTGAACTGGGCTTCCTCGCCGGTCTTGAGGCCGATCAGCGCCTCGTCGAGGCCGTCGATGAGCTGGCCGGAGCCGACCTCGTGGGACAGGCCCTCGGTGGTCGCGTCGGGAACCGAGTTGCCGTCGACGGTCGCCGCCAGATCGAGCGTGACATGGTCGCCATTCTGCGCGCCGCGCTCCACAGCCTTGAGGGTGCCGAAGCGCTCGCGCAGGTTCTCGAGCTGCTCCGCGACGGCGTCCTCGTCGGACTTGAGGGCGTCGACGGTCACAGCCAACTTCGAGAAGTCGGGCAGCGTGATCTCCGGGCGGACGTCAACCTCGGCGGTGAAGGTGACGGGCTGGCCGTCGACGAGCTCACCGAGCTCGATCTCGGGCTGGCCGATGGCCGCCACGTCGGCCTGATCGATCGCCTCGCCGTACTTGACGGGCAGTGCGTCGTTGACGACCTGGGCCAGCACCGCGTCGCGCCCGACGCGGGCCTCGATCAACTTGGCCGGCGCCTTGCCGGGACGGAACCCGGGGATGCGGACCTGCTGGGCCAAAGTCGCGTAGGCCTTGTCGAACTCTCCCGAGAGCTCCTCGAAGGGGATCTCGACGGTCAACTTCACCCGGGTCGGGTTCAACTGCTCCACGCTGGTTTCCACGCGCGTTCTCCTTATATACGGGGGTGTCTCGATTGTCGGGATGACAGGATTTGAACCTGCGACCCTCCGCTCCCAAAGCGGATGCGCTACCAAGCTGCGCCACATCCCGTGGCCGTGTCGAAAATGTCCAGAGCGGGTGACGGGAATCGAACCCGCGTAGCTAGTTTGGAAGACTAGGGCTCTACCATTGAGCTACACCCGCATGCAGGCCGCGCTCCGGGGTCGCCGGAATCGCCGCGTGCGAAAAAGAACTGTACACGGGGCGCGCAGAGCGCCGAAATCCGGGAGCAAGGCGGTTGACACCTTGTTCGGGTGCGAAACCTCACAACCGACATCTGTGCAGGTGAGGCGATTCTTTATCAGTCCGGTGTCCGATTCACAGCTGTTTTCAGTGGCCCGAAAGAAACGATTGTGCAACGATTGACGATGAGATTGTCGAGCGGGTTCGCCCCGCACACGACATTCCGCGGGGTGGTCACGACATAGAAGTGCTCGAACTTCCGTTCATCCCAGACAACAACTGTGAAGGACACGAGACAATGCTTAGCCCCACCAAGCATGCTCGGCGGATGACCGCCAAGAGCGTCATCGTCGCATGTGCGGGCGCTGTCGCCGTCGGTCTGGCGCTGCCCGCGTCGGCCAACGCCGCGCCCGTCACCATCATTCCCGGCCTCCCGCCGATCGACATCCCCGGTGTCGCGGCCCCGTCGAAGCCGAAGCCCAAGCCGAAGCCGAAGCCCCAGCCGGCACCGGAGACCGACAACGGAGTGACCGTGCCGGCAATGCCGGCGGTCTCCAGCAGCACCGGCTGGGTTGCCCTGGCCGATGACGCGAGCCACACCATCTTCTGGTGGAAGGACGGCGAATACAACCGGTCGATGCCGATCTCGATGGGCACCAACCAGCACCCGACGCCCAACGGCACGTACCACACCAAAGAAAAGCACCGCGAGATGTACATGGACTCGTCCACGTACGGCGTGCCGATCGACTCCCCCGAGGGCTACCGCACCTATGTCGAGTACGCGGTCCGCATGGACTGGGGCGGGATCTTCATCCACGGCGCCCCGTGGTCGGTCGCGCAGCAGGGTGTCAGCAATGCCAGCCACGGCTGCATCAACATCAACCTCACCAACGCGAAGTGGGTGTTCGACACCATTCCGCGCGGCACGCCGATCGTCGTCCGCGGCACCATCGGTGGCGGCAACTGGCGCACCCCGCGCGACTGAGCACCACCAGCTAGCAACAGCGATGAGCCGGGTCCTCCACGGAGGATCCGGCTCATCGCTTTCGCTGTAGGTGCCGGCTCACGTCTGGCAGGTCGGGCACCAGAACAGGTTGCGCCCCTCCATGACCTCGTGGGCGACCGGCATACCACAGATCCGGCATGGCTCCCCCGCACGCCGATACACGTAGGTCCGTGGGCGGTCGGGCCGGTACGACGGTGCGCCGTGGTCGTCGTCGGGCCGCATCACGTGCATCTGGCCCCGTCGAACGCCGATCGGCATGAGCAACAGCAAGTCGGCCCAGATGGCGTCGAACTCATCGTCGGAGATGGTCGTGCCCGCCCGGTGCGGGTCGATGCCCGCGCGGAACAACACCTCGGCGCGGTACACATTCCCGACGCCGGCGATCACCTTCTGGTCCATCAGCAGCGCACCGATGGGGCGCTTGGACTTCTGGATCGCAACCCGGGCCCGCGACGGCTCGGCGTCGGGGCGCAGCGGATCCGGGCCGAGCCTGGCCACGAGTGCGTCGAGGTCCTCGGGCGTGTAGAGCTCGCACGCGTTGGGCCCGCGCAGGTCGACGGCCGCGGTGGGCGAGGAGATCCGCAACCGCACTTGCCCCACCGGCGGTCCGGGCGGGACGGGCAGGTCGTGGAAGGCACCGTAGATCCCGAGGTGGACGTGCACCAGTTGACGAGGCCCCGAACGCGCGGACGAACCCGGCGGACGGTACTCCTGCACCAGATGCTTGCCCCACGCCTGGGCGCGGTGGAAGGTCCAGCCGTCGAGCATCGCAGCCTCGTCGGCGAAGCGTCCTTGCGGGCTGCTCAGCGCGACCGGGTGCCCGCCGAAGAGGCGCTGCTGGCGCCGGGCGAGCCGATGAAGGGTGTGACCCTCAGGCACCGGGAACGGCGGGGGCGACGCCGGTGCGCTCGTACTCGGCGAGAATGTCGATGCGGCGCTGATGGCGCGGCTCCTCCGACCACGGTGTGGCGATGAACGCATCGACGATAGCCAGAGCCTCTGCCTCGGTGTGCATGCGGCCACCGATGCCGATCAGCTGTGCGTTGTTGTGCTGGCGGGCCAACTCCGCGGTCTCGACGCTCCACGCCAGAGCACACCGCGCGCCGGGCACCTTGTTCGCGGCGATCTGCTCGCCGTTGCCGCTGCCGCCGAGCACAATGCCCAGGCTGCCCGGGTCCGCGACAGTCCGCGTTGCCGCGGCGATGCAGAAGGCGGGATAGTCGTCGAGCGCGTCGTAGGTGTGCGCACCGCAATCGACGACTTCGTGGCCCTGCGACCGCAAGTGGTCGGCGATCTGGTTCTTCAGTTCGAAGCCGGCATGGTCGGCACCCAGGTAGACACGCATGGCGCCACTATAGTTTGGAGGCGTGTCTGCACCAGAAACGGCCCCCGGCCTGTCTTCGCCGATTCCCTCCGTACCCGGGATCCCCGCCGGACCGACCCCCGCGCCGCACCAGCTTCCGCCCGACGCGCACTGGTTGCCGCCTGCCGGATACGCCGACCGGCCACGCCGACACCCCTGGGAGAACCCGATGCTGGTCATCCTCATCGGCCTCACCATCATCGGGAACCTGATGGTGATCCTCGTCGTCGCGCGCGGTCTGCTGAGTGCGGAGTTCCTGTCGATCCTGGCGTTGCCGCTGTTCCTGGTCCTCGGCCGCGGTATCACCTACGCCTCGCCGCGGGTCAACGGTGTCCAGCTGACGCCCACGCAGTTCCCCGAGGCCTACGGGATGGTCGTCGACGCGGCGGCGCGGTTCGGACTCGAGTACATCCCCGACGCCTACGTGATCAACGGCAACGGCACACTCAACGCCTTCGCCTCCGGACACGGGTTCCGGCGCTACGTCGTCGTGTACAGCGACCTGTTCGAGGTTGGCGGGCGGGCCCGCGACCCCGAGGCGCTGCGCTTCGTCATCGGCCACGAGATCGGGCACATCGCCGCCGGCCATACCTCGTACTGGCGGCAGCTCGGCGTCGGCATCGGAATGCGGATCCCGATCCTCGGCAGCGCACTCTCGCGAGCACAGGAGTACACCGCCGACAACTACGGGTACTACACGCAGCCGTCGGGGTCGCCTGGCGTCATCGGTGCGCTGTCGGCCGGCAAGTACCTGCTCTCAGCCGTCGACTTCGACCAGTTCGCCGACCGTGCCACCCAGGAGCGCGGTCCGTTCGTGGTCCTCGTCAACGCGTTGTCGAGCCACCCGGTCCTGACCTGGCGGGCGGCGGCACTGCGCAATCGCACCAAGGCCGGTTCGATGTGGCTGCGACCCAAGGCGATCGTGCGCGGTGTGGGCAGCGGCAACGCCGTGCCGATCCTCCCGCCGCCACCGAACCCGGCCGCCGTGCCGGTTGGCTATCTGCCCAACGGAATGGTCTCGCAGACCAAGCCGTAGCGGTCAGTCGAACTGCGGGTCTTCGCTACGGGTGCGCTTGAGCTCGAAGAAGTGCGGGTTCGCCGCGACGGCGACGACGCCGTCCCACAGCGTGCCGGCATCCTCGCCGCGCGGGATTCGCGAGAGCACCGGGCCGAAGAAGGCGACGTCGTTGACGTGAATGGTCGGCGTTCCGACGTCGTCACCGACCTTGTCCATACCCTCATGGTGGCTGCGGCGGATCGCCTCGTCGAACTCGGTGGAATCGGCTGCCGCCGCCAGTTCAGCGGGCAGCCCGACGTCGGCGAGCGCCCCGGCGATGACCGAGTCGATGTCCTTGTCACCCTCGTTGTGGAGGCGCGTGCCCATCGCCGTGTAGAGCGGCGCAAGGATCTCATCGCCCCGGTCGGCAGCCGCGGCGGCCAACACGCGGACCGGTCGCCACGCGTCCTTGAGGACCTCGCGATACGCGTCGGGGATATCGCGGCCCTCGTTGAGGACGGCCAGGCTCATGATGTGGAACGAGACCTCGATGGGACGGACCTGCTCGGCCTCCACGATCCAGCGGGAGGTGATCCAGCACCACGGGCACAGGGGGTCGAACCAGAAGTCGACGCGATCGCTCATACTCTCCGTTCTACCCCACCGCCCGTCCACCCCACCGCCCAACCCGGCCCGCTCCGCGTACCCTCTTACGCGTGACTGCGCCGAACCTGACCCGCGACCAAGCCGCCGCCCGCCGTGACGTCCTGCACGACGTCGCCTACCGGATCGACCTCGACCTCACCGACGGCGCCGGCCAGCCCGGCGAGACTACGTTTTCCTCGACGACGACGATCACCTTCGGCGCCCAGGCGGGCTCGTCGACCTTTGTCGACCTCGTCGCCCCGCGGCTGATCTCGGCGACGTTGAACGGCACCGAACTCAGTGTCGACGGGTACGACGAGGAGGTCGGCCTGACGCTGCCGGATCTGGCCGCGCGCAACGAGCTCGTCGTCGTCGCCGATTGTGCGTATTCCAACACCGGTGAAGGCCTGCACCGCTTCGTCGACCCCGCCGACGGCGCCGTCTACCTGTACTCGCAGTTCGAGACCGCCGACGCCAAGCGCATGTTCGCCTGCTTCGACCAGCCCGACGTCAAGGCCGTCTTCGACATCGCGGTCACCGCACCGGCGGACTGGAACGTCATCTCCAACGGGGCGACGGAGTCGACGACCTCCGCCGACAGCGGCGCCACCGTCCATGAATTCGCCGCCACTCCCCTGCTCAGCACCTACCTCGTGGCACTGATCGCCGGGCCTTACCGTCGGTGGGACGACAGCTACACCGACGAGCACGGCACCATCGACCTGGGCCTGTTCTGCCGCGAATCACTCGCCGAGCACATGGACGCCGACCGGTTGTTCACCGAGACAAAGCAGGGCTTCGACTTCTACCACCGCAATTTCGGCATCCCCTACGCGTTCGGCAAGTACGACCAGCTGTTCGTGCCCGAGTTCAACGCCGGCGCGATGGAGAACGCTGGTGCGGTGACCTTCTTGGAGGACTACGTCTTCCGCTCCCGCGTCACCAACTACCTCTACGAGCGGCGCGCCGAGACAGTGCTGCACGAGATGGCCCACATGTGGTTCGGCGA
>DLKD01000041.1:8522-8650 GCA_002477755.1 Gordonia sp. UBA7599 | reverse complement strand
GAGGTGGCGCGCCTGGGCTACCTGATCGGGATCATCGGATCGATCGGCCGACCGGACTGACCCGCCGGCCTCACCCGTCCGCGCTGCCCGTCGCCAACAGGCGCTTGAACCCGTCCTCGTCGAGGATC
>DLKD01000041.1:0-8408 GCA_002477755.1 Gordonia sp. UBA7599 | reverse complement strand
CGAGGATCGGTACGCCGAGTTGCTCGGCCTTGTCGGCCTTGGATCCGGGTGATTCCCCGACGACGACATAGTCGGTCTTCTTCGACACCGAGCCCGACGCCTTGCCGCCGCGCGACAGGATCGCTTCCTTGGCGCCGTCGCGCGAGAAGTCCACCAGTGAGCCGGTGACGACGATCGTCTTGCCCTCCAGCGTCCGCTCGATCGTCTCGTCGCGCTCGTCGACCATGGAAACGCCGGCGGCGCGCCACTTGTCGACGATGTCGCGGTGCCAATCGATCGCGAACCAGTCGCGGATCGACGTCGCCAGGATCGCCCCGACGCCGTCGGTGGCGGCCAGCTGCTCCTCGTCGGCGGCTTCGATGGCCTCCAGCGAGCCGAACTCGGTGGCCAGCGAGCGCGCCGCCGTCGGTCCGACGTGCCGGATGGACAGGGCGACGAGGACCCGCCACAGTGGTACCTGCTTGGCCTTGTCCAGGTTCTCCAAGAGCCGCTTGCCGTTGGCCGAGAGCATGCCGTTCTTGGTGAGGAACAGATCGGCCTTCGCCAGGTCTTCCGGGCGCAGCGCAAACAGATCGCCCTCGTTGCCGATGACACCGGCAGTCAGCAGCGCCGACGCCGCTTCATAGCCGAGCGCCTCAATGTCGAAGGCACCGCGGCTGGCCAGGTGGAACAGTCGCTCGCGCAGCTGCGCCGGGCAGGACTCCGCGTTGGGGCAGCGGATGTCGACGTCGGAGTCCTTCTCCGGGCGCAGCGGCGCTCCGCACTCCGGGCAGTGGGTGGGCATGACGAAGGCGCGCTCAGTGCCGTCGCGCAGGTCGACGACCGGGCCTAGGACCTCGGGGATGACGTCGCCGGCCTTGCGGATGGTGACGGTGTCGCCGATGAGCACGCCCTTGCGCTTGACCTCGGATTCGTTGTGCAGCGTGGCACGGGCGACAGTCGATCCGGCGACGAGGACGGGCTCCATGAACGCGAACGGCGTCACGCGCCCGGTGCGCCCGACACCGACGCGGATGTCCAAGAGCTTGGTGGTGACCTCTTCGGGCGGGTACTTGTAGGCGATCGCCCAACGCGGGGCCCGGGAGGTGGATCCGAGGCGGCGCTGGACTGCGGTGTCGTCGACCTTCACAACGATGCCGTCGATCTCGTGCTCGACGTCGTGGCGGTGCTCGCCCCAGTAGGCGATCCGCTCGAGGACCTGCGTCGAATCGTCGACGCGCACGGTATGACTCGACACCGGCAGGCCCCATTCACCCAGTGCCAAGTAGGCGTCGTGCAGGCTGTCGGGACGCCAGCCCTGCGTGTAGCCGACGCCGTGGCAGTACATGCCGAGGCGGCGCTGGGCGGTGATCGCGGGATTCTTCTGTCGCAGTGATCCGGCGGCGCTGTTGCGCGGGTTGGCGAACGGGGCTTTGCCCGCCTCGACGAGGCTGGCGTTGAGTGCCTCGAAGTCGGCCAGCCGGAAGAAGACCTCGCCACGTACCTCGAGGACCTCAGGGATCGTCGGGTATGCCGCCGACGGGGTCAGTTCGTCGGGGATGTCTTCGATGGTGCGCGCGTTGAGCGTGACGTCCTCACCGGTCCGGCCGTCGCCCCGTGTGGCTGCGCGGACGAGCTTGCCGTTCTCGTAGACGAGGTTGAGGGCGACGCCGTCGATCTTGAGCTCACACAGGAACGGGACTTGCGCGCCGGCCGCGGCGTCGGTGCGCTCGATCCAGGCGCGCATCTCGTCGTCGTCGAAGACGTTGTCGAGCGACAGCATCCGCTCGAGGTGGTCGACAGCGCTGAACTCGGTGGCGAATCCGCCACCCACCAACTTCGTCGGTGAATCGGGCACGGCCAGTTCCGGATGGGCTTCCTCCAGCGCCTGCAGCTTGCGGAAAAGCGTGTCGAACTCAGCGTCGGAGACGATCGGCGAATCCCGCACGTAGTAGCGGAATTGGTGGTCGCGGACCTGCTCGGCCAGGTCGGTCCATTCGCGCTGCACGTCGGCGTTATCCACGACATGAAGCGTAGTCGAGGGGTCTGACCCGCCAGCAGCGCAGAATGGAGGGCGTGCCCCACCCGATAATGTTCTCCGACGACGATCCCGTGCTGAACCGGGTCCGCGCGATCGCCCTGGCGTTCCCGACCGCCACCGAGCAGGTCGCACACGGGCGCCCCACGTTCCGCTGCCCCAAGATGTTCGGCATGTACGGCGGCGGGGAGAAAAACCCCGCCAAGGGCGTGCCCGGGCGGCGCTTCGACCAGTCTCTGCTGGTCGTCGCCGATCCCGCCGAACGAGAGGCCCTCCTGGCCGACGAGCGGTTCTTCCTGCCCGCCTACATGGGGGCCTACGGCTGGGTCGGGCTGATCCTCGACGAGAATTCCGATTGGACCGAGGTCGGCGAACTCCTCGACGCCTCGTTCCGCCAGGTGGCCCCCAAGCGGACCGTCGCGGAGCTCGACGCGAAGGGCTCGCTCGGCGACAAATCGGGCTCGGTCGGCGACGAATAGGGCTCGGTCGGCGAGAAATCGGGCTCAGTCGGCGCGGGCCAGCTGGTCGGCGATCCTCGATGAGAGAGCCAGCGCGGGCGCGGCCCACTCCCCCGCGCCCGCCAGACCGCACGTCGGAGAGACCAGGACGTGCTCGCGAACGACGCTGCGCGGCAAGCCGATGCGATCGGTCATCTCCAGCAGGCGACCCGCGAGTTCGTCGGCCGAGAGCGGTGCCGCGGGCGCCGACGTCGGCACCACGCCGGCGATGAGAGTGCCGCCGCCGTCGACGAACCCGCCGAGAGGGTCGTAGTCGGCGACGTCGATGCCGGTCACGTCGAGCGACACCGCATACGACGACAGACGCCCGATCAGATCCCAGCGCGGCGCTGCGCAGCTGTGCAGCACCATTGGCCGTCCGACGCGGGCGGCGATCTCCTCCAGCGCGGCGGCCGCATCGGGCGCGGGGATGGCGCGGTTGACGTCCAGGCGAGTCAACGGCGCGATCTCGCCGTCGATCACCCGGCCCACCATCGGCTCGTCCAACTGCACGACCACGTCGACGCCCAGCCGTCGCGCCAAGTCGTCAGCGCGCCGCGCCAGGCCCTCGGCCAGCGACGCGACGACGTCGCGCCAGGCACCGCGGTCGTGGAGCACCTTGTGCCCGCTTGGCAGTTCGACGAGGGCGGCGAAAGTGAACGGCCCGATGGCCGCGAGCTTGCACGGCATCGACAACCCGCCGCGCTCGACGACCTCCTCGGCGGCGTCGAAATCGGCCCGCAGGAATCCGTCGGCACGGCTCATCAGGCGCGTGCGCCCGGATGCGAGGCGATATCCCTGCCGCTCGATCTCCATGGGGATGTCGACGAGGATGGCGGCCGCACGCCCGACCATGTCGGCACCGATTCCCCGGCCGGGCAGTTCGGGCACGAACGACAGCGCCACCTCGTTGAACGCGACCCGGGCCGCGGCCAGCGGGTCGGTGCCCGGCATGGAACCGATGCCGGTCGCGGTGCCCCCGCGCAGGATCGGAGCGCCGCTCATACGGTGTCGGCGATGCGCCCGGACCCGAGCACCAAGTCGCCGCGCACCGGGTCCGGCGCATACAACACTGCAGCCTGCCCTCGGGCGACGCCGGTCAACGGCTCACGCAGTTCGATCTCGATGCCGGGCTCGCCGTCGAGCACGACCGCCAGCGCCACCGCGGGCGCCAACCCGCCGTGCGCGCGCACCTGCACGACGCACTCGACCGGACCTGCGGGGGCCGAGCCCGACGTCCACACTGCGTGACGGGCGGCGATGCGCGAGACGCCCAGCGCCGACGACGGTCCGACGGTCACCGTTGCGGTAGCCGCGTCGATCGCGGTGACGTAGCGCGGAGCGCCGTCGGGCGCGGGAGCATCGATCCCCAGTCCCTTGCGCTGACCGATGGTGAATCCGTGCACGCCGGCGTGGTCGGCGAGCTTCTCGCCGGACTCAGCGTCGACGACCGCCCCCGGCCGAACGCCGATCTTGGCTCCGAGGAAGGCCCGGGTGTCGCCGGTCGGGATGAAGCAGATGTCGTGACTGTCGGGCTTGTCGGCGACGAGGAGCCCGCGTCGCGCCGCCTCCTCGCGGATCTGCGGCTTGGGGGTGTCCCCGACCGGGAACATGGCCCGCCGCAACTGGTCGTCGGTCAGGACCGCGAGGACGTAGGACTGGTCCTTGTCCTCGTCGACCGCGCGCCGCAGCTCACCGTCGACCAGCCGCGCGTAGTGGCCGGTGGCCAGTGCGTCGAACCCCAGCGCCGCCGCCTTCTCCGCCAGCGCGGAGAACTTGATCTTCTCGTTGCACGACAGGCACGGGTTGGGCGTCTCGCCGGCGGCATAGGCCGCGACGAAGTCATCGATGACGTCCTCACGGAACCGCTGCGCGAAATCCCACACGTAGAACGGGATGCCGAGCACGTCGGCGGCGCGCCGGGCGTCGTCGGCGTCCTCCCGGGAGCAGCATCCACGCGAACCGGTGCGCAGCGCACCGGGTGCCGTCGACAGCGCCAGGTGCACGCCGACCACGTCGTGACCGGCCTCGACCGCGCGGGCCGCGGCCACCGCCGAATCGACGCCGCCGCTCATCGCCGCAAGAACTCTCACCGGATACCTCCACGAACAGAAACCAGCCCGGCGGTGCGTGCCCGATCCACCACGTCGCCGATCACCTCGGCCACCGCGTCGACGTCGGCGTCGGTGCTGGTGGCGCCGAGGGAGAACCGCAGCGACCCACGGGCGTGCGGCACGTCGAAACCCATCGCCAGCAGCACGTGGCTGGCGCGGGCCACCCCGGCGGTGCACGCCGAACCGGTGGAGCACTCGATGCCGTTGGCGTCGAGCAGCATCAACAGCGAATCGCCCTCGCAGTCGCCGAAGGTGACATGGGCGTTGCCGGGCAGGCGACCGGCGCCGACCGGCCCGTTGACGGATGCTCCCGGAACGTCGAGCAGGACGTCGAGGAGCCGGTCACGCAGCCGGGTGATGCGTGCGGTCGTCGTATCCATCGACTCGGTGCTGATGCGCAGCGCGGTGGCCATCCCCACGGCACCGGCCACGTCCTGCGTGCCCGACCGGATGTCGCGTTCGTGCCCGCCACCGTGCAGGAGCGGCACGCAGGCGACGTCACGGCGCAACAGCAGCGCACCGACGCCCTGCGGGCCGCCGAACTTGTGCGCGGCCAGGCTCAGCGCCGACAGCCCCGACGCGGCGAAGTCGACCGGGATGTGCCCGACGGCCTGGATCGCGTCCGAATGCACCGGCACACCGAACTCGGCGCCGAGCGCCGCGATCTCGGCGACCGGCTCGATGGCGCCCACCTCGTTGTTGGCCCACATGACGGAGACGAGCGCGACATCCTTGGGGTCGTCCTGGGCAAGCGCGGCCTGAAGAGTGCTGGCTGTCACGACGCCGTCCGGCGTCGGTTCGACGAAAGTGACATTCGCGTCCTGGCTCGCGCAGAGGTACTCGACCGGATCGTGCACGGCGTGGTGCTCGATGCCGCTCAGCACGATCCCTCGGCGGGCGGGGTCCGCCGCCTGGCGGGCGGCATACGCACCCTTGATGGCGAGATTGTCGGCCTCGGTGCCGCCGGAGGTGAAGATGACTTCGCTGGGCAGCGCGCCGACCGCCGCGGCGATCCGCTCACGGGATTCCTCGACGACCCGGCGCGCCTCCCGCCCCAGCGAGTGGATGGCGGAGGCGTTGCCGGTGTGCTCCAACTGCTCGATCATCGCGGCCCGCGCGGCGGCCAGCATCGGCGTGGTCGCCGCATGGTCGAGGTAGACAGTCACCGACGGATTCTATTTCGTTGCGCCGGGGCCGGCGTCCGACCTCAGTTGCCCAGGCGGCCCAGCGCAGTGGCGATGGGCATCAGGACGATGAGGGGGAACAGGGGGCAACGGCGCGATCACGTCCCTGGACGCGGCCGCTGACCGGTTCGCGAGGAAGGGATCGCCAACTGGTGTGCGCGAGCAGACCCGGGCCCAGAAGCTGGACCGCGATGAAGGCAAGGATCGTCGCGGGCCGGGGTGTGGGGAACAGCGGGGATGGGAAGGCCCAGGCGAGGACGAGGGCGAGCAGGATCGTAGGACCGAGCGCCCACCCGGCGGCCCGGCCGGACAGGCCACGGCGCCGCAGTCCGGGAAGCACGAGAATGACGGCGGCCAACTGCGACAAGCCCATTATGACCCGGCTCCTTCGTGTGCGCCCGAGCTGTCATGGGAGAACAGCCGGGTGGTGAGGTCGGTGAACTGCTGCCGGTCGGCGCTACGGGTCGCAAGTGACTGCGGCCTTCCGCACTGAGTTCGTAGAACTTGCGCCCCGGGCGGCCGTCGCCAGGCGTCCAGTGCGTGGTGACCATCTGGGCGGCTTCGAGACGGCCGAGGATGGGATAGAGCGTCGCCTTGCGACACGACGCAGCCCCCGCCGTCCGGTGCGGACGGCGGGGGCTGCGGAGCGCCGGTCGGGTCAGGCCTTGCTGGCCTGGATCTTTTCGGTCGCGGCGGGGAGCACGGTGAACAGGTCACCGACCACGCCGAAGTCGACGAGTTCGAAGATCGGGGCCTCTGGGTCTTTGTTGACCGCGACGATGGTCTTCGAGGTCTGCATGCCGGCACGGTGCTGGATGGCGCCGGAGATGCCGGCCGCAACATAGAGCTGCGGGCTGACCTGCTTGCCCGTCTGGCCGATCTGCGAGGTGTGCGGGTACCAACCCGCGTCCACGGCGGCACGCGATGCACCGACCGCAGCGCCGAGCGAGTCGGCGAAGGCCTCGACGGCCGAGAAGTCACCGCCGGTGCCGCGACCACCGGCGACGACGATGGCGGCCTCGGTCAACTCGGGACGACCCGTCGACTGCTTCTCCTTGGCCTCGGTGATCTGCGCGCCCTTCGCGGACTCGGGGATCGTGAGGTTGACGGGGACGACCTGGCCGGCAGCCGGGTTCTCCTGCGGCGCAGCGGAGTTGGGCTTGACGCAGATGATCGGGGTCCCCTTGGTCACCTTCGCCTTGACCGTGTAGGAGCCGGCGAAGACCGACTGCGTGGTCTCGATGGCGCCGCCATCGGCCGGCTGGACGTCGATGGCGTCGGTGATCAGGCCGGAGTCGGTCTTGATCGCCACGCGGGCGCCGATCTCCTTGCCGGCCGGGTTCGCCGGGATCAAGATCGCGGCGGGCTTGAGCTTCTTGGCCAACGCGGCGATGAATTCCGCTTGCGGCGCAACGAGATAGCCCGTGACATCGGCGCTGTCGAGGGCGTAGACGCGCTTGGCGCCGTACTTCGCCAGCGTTGCCTGGGCGTCGGCGGCGCCCGGTCCGAGGTAGATCGCGGATGGCTCGCCGAGCCGGGCGGCGATCGTCAGCAGTTCATTGGTGGTCTTGCGGACCTGCCCATTGGCGTGGTCCACGAGCACGAAGATCTCGGCCATGAGTGTGTCTTCCTAATCCTTCTCGTGTCGTGGGTCAGATGAACTTGCCGGCGGCCAGGAAGGCGGCGAGCTGCTCGCCACCGTCGCCCTCGTCGGTGACGATCTGTCCCTGCGCCCGCGGCGGGCGCTTGGTCACCGAGATCACCTCGGTATAGGCGTTGGCGAGGCCGACCTGGGAGGCGTCGATGCCGAGATCGGCCAGACTCCACGTCTCGACCGGCTTCTTCTTCGCGGCCATGATTCCTTTGAAGGAGGGATAGCGGGGCTCGTTGATCTGGTCGGTTACCGAGACCAGCGCCGGCAGCGTGCCGACGATGGTCTCGCTGGCGGCGTCGCCGTCGCGGCGGGCAGTGACGGTCTTGCCGTCGATCGACACCGCGGCAGAAAAGGTGATTTGCGGCAACGAAAGTCGCTCGGCAACCATGGCGGGGACGACGCCCATCGAGCCATCCGTTGAGGACATTCCCGTCAAGACGATGTCGGTCTCGCCGATCTTGGTGATCGCCTCGGCCAGGATCAGCGAGGTCCCCCACGCATCCGAGCCCTTGATCGCGTCGTCGCTGACGTGCACGCCCTTGTCGGCACCCATCTGCAGGGCCTTCTTGACGGCGTCCGCCGCCTGCGCGGGGCCGATCGTCAAGACGGTCACCTCGCCGCCAGCCGCCTCGGCGATCTTCAGGGCCTCTTCGACGGCATACTCATCGAGCTCCGAGAGCAGCCCGTCGACGCTTGAGCGATCCGTCGTCAGATCCGATTCGTTGAAGCCGCGGTCGGCCTGAGCGTCAGGCACGTGCTTCACACAAACGACGATGTTCATCGTTGGCTAGTCCTGTTCGTTGGTGGGCGCCTCTGACAGGCGCTGGTACGTCCGCTCAGTCTCTCAGCCCCATCGGAACCGGACGCGCGAGATTCGGCGTGATTGCCCTCACCCATGGCGGCTTCGCCCCACGCCCCGGTCCTGCACCGAGCCGCGTTCCC